>NZ_JBVIQK010000004.1:346913-499824 GCF_055577115.1 Streptomyces sp. NPDC033216
GAGCCAGGCGGCGGCCCGCTGTGGGCTCCCGTAAGGCGAGCAGAAGTGGGCTGGCCGGCTGCGGCGAGGCGCGTCGGCGGTGACCTGCCGGGCTGCGGCGAGGCGCGCAGGAACTGGCTGCGGTCGGCCTGCCACCGGCCAGCCGGGCACCCGTCACGGCCGGCCGACACCCGGCGTACGGGAACTGGCCGTGACCGGGAGGCCGCGCGGGCGAGCGGAGCTTGCCGAGATACGTCGATCGAGAGACGGACGGAAGTCCGCCGCGGCCGGACGAGAGCGGCACCGGGGGAGATCGCCGTCGTCAGGGGAGATTCCCGTGGCCGGTCACCACCAGGCGGGCGGAGGCGAGCGCCGCGCCGGGGTCGGGCCACGTCGTGAGACGGGTGCGGCCCTCGCCGGCAAGTGAGCGTGACCGCCGGTCCGGCGGGGCCGAGTGGCGGCGTTCCGCTCGAGCCCCGGGCGTCACGGCGCCGCTCTGGCGTTGCGCACTCCCGAAGGGGGGTGGAACGCTGGAGAACGGCACCCCGCGGAAGGCAGCCGGGCCGGCCCGTCCGGCGCATCCCGCAGCCGGCCGGTGCCCCGTGCCACGGTGGTCCACCGCCGACCACGCGGTGAGGACGGGCCCGTCACCCCCTGGAGGTACCCGTGAACAGCGCCGACGGATGGGGAGACGACGTCTACCAGCCCGATGCCTCCGAGATCCAGGACGACGCCGGACTGCTCGACGCGGAGGACACCCTGGAGAACGACGGCGTCGACGAGCCCATGGACCGGGGCTGGTCGCCTCCCGAGCGGCCCTGGGCGGTGGAGCACTCCGGTGTGACGGCCGCGGAGCGCCGACAGGGCGAGACCCTGGACCAGCGGCTCGCGGAAGAACTGCCGGACCTCGTCGCACCGGACGGTGACGGCCTCGGCGACTGCGACGGCACCGACGGGGAACTCCTCGACAACGAGGTCGGCGCCGCGCGCTCAGGCCGGCTCGTCGCGCCGGACGAGGGAGCCCACGAGGACGAGGAGAGTGCCCTGGTCGCCACCGACGTCGGCATCGACGGCGCCGCCGCCTCCGCGGAGGAGGCCGCGATGCACATCGTCGACGAGGACGCTCTGCCCGGCTGAGCCGGCCGGGACGTCCTGTCCGGCCGTCACGGCCCGCGCCGGCCCGTCGGCCTCGCCCCCACACCCGAGGAGCACGTATGCAGCAGGACAAGCACCCCGACTACCACTCGGTCGTCTTCCGTGACCGTGCCGCCGGCTACGCCTTCCTGACGCGGTCCACCGCGAGCAGCGACCAGACGATCGAATGGGACGACGGGGAGACCTACCCGGTCGTGGACGTCGAGATCTCCTCGGAGAGCCACCCGTTCTACACCGGCAAGGCCCGCACCGTGGACACGGAAGGCCGTATCGCCGCCTTCGAGCGGCGTTACGGCGAAGGCACCCCCACCTGACCCGATCCCGCGGCCGACACGGCTCAGATGTAGTTGAGGGCGGCCGCGCCGCCCACCCCTCCGAGCAGCATGAAAACAGGCATCAGCACCTTCAGCTCGACCCAGCTGCCGGCCCGGAACCGCATCACCTTGGGCGGACCGATCGGGTACCACCGCTTGCGCCCGATCGGGATGGGCCACAGGACCGGGCAGCCGGACACGGTCAGCGCGTCCCCGATGTCGTGGACCAGGGCGCCCAGCACGACCGGAAGTCCCAGCCACAGGTACTCCTGGCCGGGATCCGTGAAGAGCCAGTCCGCGCCGTTGCCCGGTTTGTCCAGCACGCCGGCGAGGATCCAGGCGCTGGTCGCCGCCAGCAGCCACACCAGCACATCGCTGCTGGACCCCCGCGTCGCCCGCCACAGCAGTCCCTCGATCGCCAGGACCATGTGGACGAAGAGAAGCGTCAGCACCGCCCAGCGGCCACCGGTGATCGCCAGCGCCGAGGCACCCGCGCCGATCATGACCGCCCAGAGCCAGGTGTGTGTCAATGTGCGGTGCCCGCCGGAGCGGCGCGGGTCGCCCTGCTTGCGGGTGCTCTTGTAGACGGCGTACGAGAGCTTGTCCACGATCTCGCACAGCCAGCGCGAGACGGGTCCGAAGGCCCGGGAGATGGTCGCCGCCTTGTGATCGAGGTCCGGAGCCAGTGCCGCGCCGGCACAGACCAGCGCACCGGCGAGCAGCACCGGCCACGGCATCGAGTGACCGGCCGCGGCTGCCGCCGCGCCGACGCCGAGCCAGGCGGCGGCGCCCGACAGTGAGTGTGCTGGTCCCATCATGGCCGTTGCCCGCCCCATTCCTCATGTGCCGCTGTCCAGTTGACCGGGTGCGACGACGCTCCGTCGGCGACACAGCGTAGCCGCCATGATCGTCGGTCTCGCAGCCGATTCCCGCCTCGGGCACCGGGGCAGGCAAGATGGGGGCGTGACCCTCATCGATCAGTTGCCGCCGACCGCAGATCCCGACGCCCTGTACGAAGCCTTCGAGTCCTGGGCCCAGGAACGCGGTCTCACGCTCTACTCCCATCAGGAGGAGGCGTTGATCGAGGCGGTCTCCGGGGCGAACGTGATCGTGTCGACGCCGACCGGATCCGGCAAGAGCATGATCGCGGCGGGCGCGCACTTCGCGGCTCTCGCCCGCGACGAGGTCACCTTCTACACCGCTCCGATCAAGGCGCTCGTGTCGGAGAAGTTCTTCGAACTGTGCAAGATCTTCGGCACGGAGAACGTCGGCATGCTCACCGGTGACGCGTCCGTCAACGCCGACGCCCCGGTCATCTGCTGCACCGCCGAGGTACTCGCCTCGATCGCGCTGCGCGACGGCAGGCACGCGGACGTCGGCCAGGTCGTCATGGACGAGTTCCACTTCTACGCGGAGGGCGACCGCGGCTGGGCCTGGCAGATCCCGATCCTGGAACTGCCGCAGGCGCAGTTCATCCTCATGTCCGCCACGCTCGGTGACGTGTCCTTCTTCGAGAAGGACCTCGCCCGGCGCACCGGCCGGCCCACCGCGGTGGTCCGCTCGGCGACCCGGCCCGTACCCCTGTCCTACGAGTACCGCTTCACGCCGCTCACCGAGACACTCACCGAGCTGCTGGAGACGAAGCAGGCTCCCGTGTACATCGTGCACTTCACGCAGGCGCAGGCGGTGGAGCGCGCGCAGGCGTTGATGAGCATCAACATGTGCTCGCGCGAGGAGAAGGAGCGCATCGCCGAGTTGATCGGCAATTTCCGTTTCACCACCAAGTTCGGCCGCAACCTGTCGCGTTACGTACGGCACGGCATCGGCGTGCACCACGCCGGCATGCTGCCCAAGTACCGGCGACTGGTGGAGAAGCTCGCCCAGGCCGGTCTGCTGAAGGTGATCTGCGGGACGGACACGCTCGGCGTCGGCGTCAATGTGCCGATCCGGACGGTGCTGTTCACGGCGCTGACGAAGTACGACGGCAGCCGCGTGCGCACACTGCGGGCTCGTGAGTTCCACCAGATCGCGGGCCGGGCCGGCCGGGCCGGCTTCGACACGGCGGGCTTGGTGGTCGCGCAGGCGCCCGAGCACGTGGTCGAGAACGAGAAGGCGCTCGCGAAGGCGGGCGACGACCCGAAGAAGCGTCGCAAGGTGGTCCGCAAGAAGGCGCCCGAAGGCTTCGTCGGCTGGACCGAGAACACCTTCGAGAAGCTCATCGGCTCCGAGCCGGAGCCGCTGGCGTCCCGCTTCCGCGTCACGCACACGATGCTGCTGTCCGTGATCGCCCGCCCGGGCAACGCCTTCCAGGCGATGCGGCACCTGCTGGAGGACAACCACGAGCCACGCAAGCAGCAGTTGCGGCACATCCGGCGCGCGATCGCGATCTACCGTTCGCTCCTGGACGGCGGGGTCGTGGAGAAGCTCGACGAACCGGACGCCACGGGTCGCGTCGTCCGCCTCACGGTGGATCTTCAGCAGGACTTCGCGCTGAACCAGCCGCTGTCCACGTTCGCACTGGCCGCGTTCGAGCTGCTGGACCCGGAGTCGCCGTCGTACGCACTCGACATGGTCTCCGTCGTGGAGTCCACCCTGGACGACCCGCGGCAGATCCTCGCGGCCCAGCAGAACAAGGCGCGTGGCGAGGCGGTCGCCGCGATGAAGTCGGACGGCGTGGAGTACGAGGAGCGCATGGAGCGTCTCCAGGACATCACCTATCCGAAGCCGCTGGAGGAACTGCTCTTCCACGCGTACGACACGTACCGCAAGAGTCACCCGTGGGTGGGTGACCATCCGCTGTCGCCGAAGTCGGTGATCCGCGACATGTACGAGCGGGCGATGTCGTTCACCGAGCTGGTGTCGCACTACGAGCTGGCCCGTACCGAGGGCATCGTGCTGCGCTACCTGGCGAGCGCCTACAAGGCCCTCGATCACACGGTTCCGGACGACCTGAAGTCCGAGGACCTGCAAGATCTGATCGAGTGGCTGGGTGAGATGGTGCGCCAGGTCGACTCCAGTCTGCTGGACGAATGGGAGCAGCTTGCGAACCCGGAGGAGATGACCGCCGAGGAGGCCCAGGAGAAGGCCGACGAGGTCAAGCCCGTCACCGCCAACTCGCGTGCCTTCCGCGTCCTCGTCCGCAACGCGATGTTCCGCCGCGTCGAACTCGCCGCTCTCGATCACGTGGACGAGCTGGGCGAGATGGACGGCGACTCCGGCTGGGACGCCGACGCGTGGGGCGAGGCGATGGACAAGTACTGGGACGAGTACGACGACCTCGGTACCGGCCCGGACGCCCGCGGTCCCAAGCTCCTCGTCATCAAGGAGGAGCCGCAGCACGGGCTGTGGCGGGTCCGCCAGATCTTCGACGACCCGAACGACGATCACGACTGGGGCATCAGCGCGGAGGTGGACCTGGCGGCGTCGGACGCCGAGGGTCGCGCGGTGGTCCGCGTCACCGACGTCGGCCAGCTGTGAGCGCCGGACCAGGCAGACAAGGCACAGGAGAAGCACACACATGACGAATCCGGCCGAGAGGCTCGTCGATCTGCTGGACCTCGAGCAGATCGAGGTCAACATCTTCCGTGGCCGCAGCCCGCAGGAGTCGCTACAGCGGGTCTTCGGTGGACAGGTGGCCGGCCAGGCGCTGGTGGCGGCCGGACGGACGACGGAGGGCGACCGGCCCGTGCACTCGCTGCACGCGTACTTCCTGCGGCCGGGCCGGCCGGGTGTGCCGATCGTGTACCAGGTGGAACGGGTGCGGGACGGGCGGACGTTCACGACCCGCCGGGTCACCGCGGTGCAGCAGGGGCGCACCATCTTCAATCTCACCGCCTCCTTTCACCAGCCTGAGGAAGGTCCTTTCGAGCACCAGCTGCCGCCGGCCCGCGAGGTGCCGGACCCGGAGTCGCTGCCGACGGTCGTGGAGGAGGTCCGGACCCATCTGGGCGCGCTGCCCGAGCAGTTGGAGCGGATGGCGCGTCGCCAGCCCTTTGACATCCGTTACGCGGACCGGTTGCGCTGGAGTCCCGAGGAGATCAAGGACGCCGAACCGCGCAGCGCGGTCTGGATGCGCGCCGTCGGGCCGCTGGGAGACGACCCGCTGGTGCACACCTGCGCGCTGACGTACGCCAGCGACATGACCCTCCTGGACGCCGTCCGTCTCCCGGTCGAACCCTTGTTTGGACCGCGGAACTTCGACATGGCGTCCCTGGATCACGCCATGTGGTTCCACCGGCCGTTCCGCGCGGACGAGTGGTTCCTCTACGACCAGGAGTCGCCCATCGCGACCGGGGGCCGCGGTCTGGCCCGCGGGCGGATCTACGACCTTCAGGGGCGTCTGCTGGTGTCCGTCGTCCAGGAGGGGCTCTTCCGGAAGTTGTAGGGCCGGTGCCTCAGACGCTTCTGCGGCGCAGCCGGCCCAGAAGTCCGGTCCTCAGCCGCTCGTTCCTGGGCCGCTCGGTGCTCGGAGTCTGCCCAGGTTCCCCCGTCGGCCGTGGCGGGGCAGGCTTCGGGGCGGGACGTGGCGCCGACTGGTGGACTCGAGCCTCTTCCAGGGTGTGGGCCAGGTCGGAGCGCAGCCAGGCGATCTCGTCCGGTTCGGCCGCCGTCATGATCCTCTCGACGAGACGCGCGGCCGGTGAACCCGGGGCGTTGTGCGCCGGCGGTCCGGGCCGGAAGCGGTTCAGGTGGGATCGTTCGTAAGGGTCGCTGGCGACTTCGGCGACCTGCACCGGGTCCAGGAACGCGGCCAGGGCTCCTGCCCGTTGCCAGGGTCCTTCGGCCTGGCGGAGCAGGAGTCCGAGGTGCCGCCCGCGCCAGTTCCGGGCCCGTAGGTCCAGGCCGGCGGCCAACTGGTCGCGCATCCCCTCGGGCGCCCGTCCGGTCAGCAGGGGGGTGTGGTCCTTGTCGGCGGCGAACTGCCGTAGCTCGTCGGCGAGATACAGCCATACGACGGCCCGGTAGCGGTTCAGATAGAAGGTCACGGGTACCACGAGCCCCAGCCTCGCCAGGCGGGTGAAACGGCTCGGGGGCACCCGCACGACAGCCGCCGCTTCGGTGGTGCCGACGGCCTCCACGCTCCTGGCCAGGGCGTCGGGGAAGCCGGCCGCCGCGCGAAGGCGGTCGATCTCGGTGCGGGCCACCCGTCGTCCCCCGCCTCCTTCGTCGGGCACGGTCCTGATCCGTCCGAGGTGCACGGCTAGATCGAACTGACCGCGCCTGAGGCCCAGTTCCCGTGCCGCGCGGCTGTAGGTGCAGGAGAGGGCGTGCGGTGGTGCGAATGTGTTGCCTGACATGGCCGGTCTCCCCCGTGGAGTGAAGTGCCCCGCTCCGTCCGCGGTGGCCTCGGGAAAGACCGTATCCGGACTCACGCATCTCGTGGCAGGCCTGTGGATAACTCCACGGGAGAGACAATGACCAGGTCAGAGGCGTGGGTCCGGGCCGCTCTCGGGTCGGCGCGCGTCCACGGTGAGGTGTTCTCCGACGCGGTTGACGAGCAGGGCCATCTCGTAGGCGATCTGCCCCATGTCGGCCTCCGCCGCACTGAGCACGCAGAGACAGCTTCCGGTGCCGGCCGCGGTGACGAACAGCACCGCGTCGTCGAACTCGACCATCGTCTGGCGCACCTGGCCGGCGCCGAAGTGGCGGCCGGAGCCCTTGGCCAGGCTGTGCAGTCCGGATGAGACGGCGGCAAGGTGCTCGGCGTCCTCCCGGCGCAGTCCCGTGCTCGCGCCCGCGACCAGCCCGTCGTTGGACAGGACCAGCGCGTGGTGCACTTGTTCGACGCGCTCGGTCAGGTCGTCCAACAGCCACCCCAGGCTTTGCTTCTGCGCCATGATCCGTCTCCCCGTGACGTTTCCCCGTGTGATGCTCCCGTCCGGCCGACGGGTCCGTCCGCCACCCTTCCCCACCACCGGCCGCCGGGCAAGGAGGATGGGGGCATGGCACAGAAGATGACCGACGAGGAATGGCGGGCGTTCGTCTCGCAGGGCACCCGCACCGCAAAGCTGTCGACGGTACGGGCCGACGGAAGCCCGCATGTGGCACCCGTCTGGTTCCTGCTCGACGGGGACGACGTGGTGTTCAACACCGGGAAGGAAACGGTGAAGGGACGCAATCTGGCGAGGGACGGCCGGGCCGCCCTGTGCGTGGACGACGACCGGCCGCCGTTCGATTTCGCGGTACTTCAGGGGCGCGCCCGGATCTCGGAGGACCTCGATCAGGTGCGACTCTGGGCGACGCGTATCGCGGCGCGTTACATGGGCGAGGACCGCGCCGAGGCGTTCGGCGCCCGCAACGGCGTCCCGGGGGAGCTGCTCGTCCGCGTCGGGATCGAGAAGGTCCTGGCACAGAGGGCCGTGGCGGACTGACGCGGAGGGCGGCTTCCCTCAGCTCACGGAGTCGAGCAGCCGGGCGGTGTGCATCCGCCCGGCGTACTCGACGAGCCTGATCAGCACCTCCTTCCCCGAGTCGCGGTCGCGGGCGTCGCACAGGACGACCGGGGTTCCCCGGTCGAGGTCGAGGGCGCGCGAGACCTCCGGGGCGCCGTAGGAGCGGGCGCCGGTGAAGCAGTTGACGGCCACCACGAAGGGGATGTGGCGATGCTCGAAGTAGTCGACCGCGGGGAAGCTGTCCTCCAGCCGCCGGGTGTCGGCGAGCACCACGGCGCCCAGCGCTCCCTGGGAGAGTTCGTCCCACAGGAACCAGAAGCGGTCCTGGCCCGGGGTGCCGAACAGGTAGAGGGAGAGGCCGGAGCGAATGGTGATCCGGCCGAAGTCCATGGCGACGGTCGTCGTGACCTTATGGTCGACACCGTCGGTGTCGTCGACCAGCCGGCCCGCCTCGCTCAGCAGTTCCTCGGTGCGTAGCGGTTTGATCTCGCTGACCGCGCCCACCAGGGTGGTCTTGCCCACGCCGAACCCGCCGGCGACCAGTACCTTCAACGCCAGCGGGGCACTTTCGCCACCCGCGGTGTCGGAGTGCTCGGAGACCATGGATCACTTCTCTCGGGAGGGTCGGCAACGGTCGGCGTCGGGACGGGGTCGCGCTCCCGCTAGGCGGGCGCGCGGCTGCGGCGTAGGTGCGGCGTAGGGCCGCGAAGGCAGCATCATGACAACGGGAGGCCGTGACGACGGCGCCCAGACCTGCCGTCATGACGATTTTCCGGGCGGTCGGACCGTTGTCTCCACGATGCGACCGCCTCGCACCGGTTCGCTGTTCGAAGAGGCGCGCGTTTCGGTTCGGAGCGGGTCCGCATGCTTCCGGGTCGGTCCGACCAGGCTTCTACAGTGCCTTCAGTCCCTCGATGACCTCCCGCAGGATCCGTTCGTCGGGCAGTTGCGCGGGCGGGACCGGACGGCTGACGGTGACGCAGCCGAGTTCCAGCAGGTCGCCGAGGAGAACGCGGACCACGCCCACGGGCAGGTCCGAGCCCGCCGCGAGTTCCGCGACGGACTGGGTCTCCGTGCGGCACAGGTCGAGGAGGGTGCGGTGTTCGGGGCCGAGTCCCGTGCCGTCGGCACCCGGAGCGGCGGGGTCGGGGGTGACCAGGGCGATGAGGTCGAAGCGCACCCCGGTGGGACCGGGTCTCGTGCGTCCGCCCGTCATGGCGTAGGGGCGGACCAGGGGCCCTGCCTCGTTGTCGTACCACTGACTGCCCTCTGCGTGCGGGGCGCCGGTCGTCATGTGCTCGCTCATCCGGGCTGGTCACCTCTCGCCTCATCCGGCGGTGGGCGGTCGCGCGGCGAGGCGCGGCGGCGTGTGGAGATGCTCTCCGACCCTCTTGACCAGCCGTGCCATCTCGTAGCCCACCA
The DNA here is from genome assembly GCF_055577115.1 of Streptomyces sp. NPDC033216. NCBI lineage: Bacteria > Bacillati > Actinomycetota > Actinomycetes > Kitasatosporales > Streptomycetaceae > Streptomyces > Streptomyces sp. NPDC033216. The sequence goes on from NZ_JBVIQK010000004.1 coordinate 356,176, forward strand.
GACCGATGTCGGCGGTCACGGCGGTGAGGACGGCGAGGCAGGAGCCGTCGCCGGCGGCGGCGACGAACAGGAAGCCGTCGTCCATCTCCACCATGGTCTGGCGTACTCCGCCGGCGCCGAAGTGCCGTCCGGCGCCCTTGGCGAGGCTGTGGAAGCCGGAGGCGACGGCGGCGAGGTGTTCGGCGTCCTCACGGCTGAGGCCGGCGGAGGAGCCGACGGCGAGGCCGTCGTTGGACAGCACCACGGCGTGCCGCACCTCGCTCACGCGCGTCACCAGGTCGTCCAGCAGCCAGTCGAGTTCACCGGACCTCTGGGCCGACCTCATGCTCGGGTCCTGGATCATGCGGGGTCTCCTTCGCTGCTTTCGCGGCCCGGTGCGGAACCGCGGCCGGGTTGCCTGCCGCCGCCCCGCGCCCAGCCGTCGCGGTAGGCGGCCATGCGGTCCCGTACCAGTTCGGGGGTATGCCGTTCGTCGTTCCGTGGACCGGCGGCCTGCGCCGCTTCCTCGGGGGCAGACCGGCGCAGCTGGGGGGCGAGGCTGGCTTGCCGGACCCGGCGCGGAAGATCATCCGGCCCATCCCGTCCGTCCGGTCCGTCTGGTCCGTCCCGTCCATCCGGTCCGTCCGATCCGTCTGGTCCGTTCGGCCCGTCCCGTCCGTCCCGTCCGTCTCGTCCGTCTCGTCCATCCGGTCCGTCCGATCCGTCGGGCCCGTCCCGTCCATCCCGTCCATCCCGTCCGTCCCGTCCGTCCCGTCCGTCCCGTCCGTCCGGCCCATCTGACCTGTCCGGCCGCTCCCATCCGTCACAGCCGTCCGACTGCGGGCGGTGCAGGCGCAAGGCGGTGACTCCAGGGGGCGGGGTGTCGGCGGCCGTCGGTTCCGCCGCGGCCCGGACGGGGGCCACCGGCGCCGGTCGCCGGCCGGTCGCTGGCACCCCCTCCGGTGGGCGGCGGTCGGCGGCGGACACCCGCGCGTATCCGCGTTCCCGGGGCTGGTCCTCCCGCGCCACCTCGCGGGCGGAACGCTCCGGCGTGCCGCTGTGCAGGAGGGCGGTGGGCAACAGGACGACCGCGGTGGTGCCGCCGTAGGGCGAGGTGCGCAGGTGCACCTTGACGCCGTGGCGGGCCGCGAGCCTGCTGACCACGAACAGGCCGAGCCGGTCGCTGTCGAACAGGTCGAGGGCCTCGGACTTGGCGATGCGCCGGTTGGCCTCCGCCAGGGTCGCCCTGCCCATGCCCAAGCCACGGTCCTCGACCTCGACGGCGTAGCCGTTGCCGACGGGTTCGCCGGTGACGCGCACCCGCGTGTGCGGCGGTGAGAACTGGGCGGCGTTCTCGACGAGTTCGGCGAGCAGGTGGGTGAGGTCGGCGACGGCGGTTCCCTTGACGGACGCCTCGGGCAGTTGTCGCACCTCCACGCGCGCGTAGTCCTCGACCTCGGAGACGGCGGCGCGCACCACGTCGGTCAGGGAGACCGGCGTGCGCCAGGCCCGTCCGGGAGCGGCTCCGGAGAGGATGATCAGGCTCTCCGCGTGGCGCCGCATGCGCGTGGTGAGGTGGTCGAGTCGGAAGAGGTCGCTCAGCTCGTTCGGGTCGTCGGAGCGGCGTTCCATGCTGTCCAGCAGGCTGAGCTGGCGGTGGACGAGAACCTGGCTGCGACGGGCGAGGTTGACGAAGACCCCGGAGATGCCGCTGGCGAGTTCGGCGCGCTCCACGGCGGCCCGGAGCGCGGCGCGGTGCACGGTGCCCAGGGCCTCGGCGACCTGGCCGGTCTCGTCCTCGGCCCGTGGTCCGGACGGGGCCTCGGCCCGAATGTCGATCTCCTCGCCCGCGCGTAGTCTTCGCATGGCCTCGGGGAGTTTGCGCCGGGCGATCCCCAGCGCGACGTTGCGCAGGCTGACGAGTTCGACGACGAGTCCGCGCCCGATGCGCACGGAGATGACGAGCGAGGCCGCGACGGCGGCGAGGCCGAACAGGACCGCGGCGCCGGCCGGGGTGAGCAGTCCACGGGTGAACGGGTCGGCGCGCTCGGCGACGTCCCGGGCGGCGTCCGCCTCGATGGTCCGCATTCCGTCCTGCACGCGTGCGTGGGCCTTACCCCAGCTCGCCTCCGGTGCGGCGGCGAGGCCCTTCGTGCCCGGCCCGCTGTCGAGCACCCCGGCCTCCAGGGAGTCCACGGCGGCGTAGGAGCTGCCGGCGGCCAGACTCCGCCAGGCGGTGCGCTGGGGACCGCGGAGGTCCTCGACGGCAGACTCCGTGAGCAAGCGGCGCGCTTCGACGGCACCGGTGAACAACCGCATGCGCTCACCGTCGAGACGGCCGGCGAGGCGGGCACTGCCGAGTACGACGTCCTCCTGGGCCAGCGCCTCGCCCGCACGGGAGAACTCGACCAGCACGCGCGCGTCGGAACCGAGTTCGGCGTCCTGGATGCCGGAGAGGGCCCCACCGACGGAGAACGCGGCCGCGATCGTGCGGGTGTAGCGGCCGTAGGTCTGCTCCCAGCCCGCGCTGCCGTCGAGCACCGCGGTCCGCAGCGGGCGCAGTTCCTCTGCGTCGGAGATGAACGTCTTCAGCCGCCGGGCGACTTCCGCGGGCAGGTCCTGGCCGTCGGCGACCGTGCCGTCGTCTCCGAGTCGGAGGTCGGCCACCGCTCGGTCGGTCGCTCCGCCGAGCTTCGTGAGGTCGCCCCGCCCTGCGGCCGGGTCGGTGGCGTGTCGGACGGCGGCCGCCCGTTCGGTCTGCAACGCGGCGACGGCGGCCGCCACGGGGGTACGGACCTGGGAGTCCACCCGCTGCAACTGACGCAGCCGGGTGATGTCCTGGGCGGTCGTGACGGTGGCGTACGCCCACAGGGCCAGCAGGGACACCACCGGCACCATCAGAAGGCAGACGATCTTGGCGCGCACGGTGCGCGGCCGGATCCGCCAGTGTCCCGTGCGCGGGAGCGGCGCGTCCGCCGCCGTGGCCGTCTGTTCGTCCGGCCCCTCGTCTGCGGGTGGTCCGGCGTGGGCGCGACGCCCGCGCGCGGGAGCCGGCGTCTCGGCGCCGTCCGTGGGGGTCCTACGGGGTGTACGCATGGCCTCCTCGCTCGTCAGTGGTCCGCAGGACGCGTGTCCGGTCCCGTCACGCGGTCCGGGCCTGCTGACGGCCGGCGGCGCCGTCCGTCTGCTGGGCGGAGGCGGACGCCTCGCGTTCCCCCGTGCTGGGCGACAGTGCGACGAAGGCCGAGGTCAGGAAGAGGTAGGAGCCGAGGCCGACGGCGAGGGGGAAGATGAACTGCATCGCGGTGGCCCCGGGCAGGGTCTCGCCCGAGGGCGTGACCTGGACACGGACCGCGAACATTCCGGTGTAGTGCATGCTGCTCACCGCCGCGCCCATCACGAGGGAGGCGAGGGTGACCGCGACCGGCGACCTGATGTCGAGTGCCGCCCAGAGCGCCGCGGTCGCCGCGACCACGGCGATGGCGACGGAGAGCGCCACCAGCATCGGATCGTAGGTGACGTCACCGTGCAGTCGCACCGCCGCCATGCCCAGGTAGTGCATGCTCGCCACACCGAGTCCAGTGGTGAGCCCGCCGATCAGCAACGCGCGCATGCGGTCGCGGCTGTAACCGACGGCGAACACACCCGCGCAGACGACGACCATGGCGACCAGGAGGCTCAGCACGGTCAGGGGAACGTCGTAGCGGATGTCGGTGCCGGTGACGCCGAAGCCGAGCATGGCCACGAAGTGCATCGTCCAGATGCCGGTGCCGATCGCCGAGGCCGCCGTGACGAGCCAGTTGCGGCGCGAGCGCCCGGTCGCGCCCAGCGCACGGACGGTGCAGCGCAGCCCGAGGGCGGCGCCGATGCAGGCCATCGCGTACGACAGCACGGGTGTCAGCCAGCCGAAGGTGGCGTGGTCCAGGTGTCCCATGGCTCCGGGACGCTAGCCGGGGCACGGGGGCACAAAGGGGGCGCATTTCGAAAGCTGCCGCAATATGACGCAGAACTGCGCCGGAGCGATCGCCTCCCGCCCGAACATGTGCGCCGGGACGTCCTCCGTGCCGGTGAGGGATCATGCGCAACATGAGCGACGACCACACACATGTCCAGGAGTTCTTCACTTCGCGCGCGGCGGGCTGGGACAGCAGGTTCCCCGACGACAACCCCGCTTACGCCGCCGCGGTCGCGGAACTCCGTCTGCGCCAGGGCGACCGCGTGCTCGACGCGGGCTGCGGCACCGGGAGGGCCCTGCCACCGCTGCGCGGTGCCGTGGGACCCTCCGGGGTGGTCCTCGGGGCGGACCTGACCCCGGCGATGCTGGAGGCCGCCGTTCGGGCGGGACGCGACCGGGACGGGCGGCTGCTGCTCGCCGACGTGGCGGCGCTCCCCCTGCGCTCAGGTTCGCTCGACGCCGTGTTCGCCGCCGGGCTCGTCAGCCATCTGCCCGACCCCGCGCGCAACCTGCGTGAACTGGCACGGGTCGTCCGCCCCGGTGGCGCGCTGGCACTCTTCCATCCGGTCGGCAGGGCGGCTCTTGCGGCACGCCAGGGCCGCGGCACCACCCCGGACGACCTGCGCGCCGAGCCGAACCTGCGCCCGTTGCTGGCCGGTTCGGGGTGGCGCCTGACGTCGTACGTCGACGAGGACGCCCGGTTCCTGGCGCTGGCCGTGCGCGAGGACTGAGGCTCACGCGGCTCCGGCGACGGCCCGCACGAAGGCATCGGGGTTGTCGAACATGACGTTGTGACCGGCGTCCGGCACGGTCACGACCCGCACGCCTGCCGCCTCCAGGGTGTCGGCTCCGTCGAGCGGGCCGCTCAACTCGCCTTGCAGGTAGACGCGCTCCACCTTGTCGAGCCCCATGAGGATGTCGCGCATGACCGGCCGGGATCCGCGTCGCAGTCCGACGGCGGTGCGGTACAGGGCGCGCGGGTCGGCCAGCCGCATGGTCGCCGACCACAGGGGCCCGACCTCGTCCAGCACACGCGCGTGGCCGCCGTCGACGAACTCCTTCTCCGTATAGGCGGCGATGCCGCTGCTGCCCGCGGTCACGGGCGGGAAGGCGTCGAGGTTGGCCTCGGTGACGACCAGCCGTGAGACCAGGCCGGGCCGACGGTCGGCGAGGACGATGGCCACGGAACCGCCCATGCTGTGAGCGACCAGCTCGGCGCCCGTGACGCCCGCCGCGTCCAGCGCCGCGGCCAGCGCGTCGGCGTGCTCCTCGAGGGTGTAACCGAAGTCCTGTGGACGGTCGCTGACGCCGTGTCCGGGGAGGTCCACGAACAGGCTGCGCCGGCCGGCGAGTTCCGGGCGGGCCGCCACATGCGCGTGGTAGACGGCCGAGGCGGCTCCCAGCCCGTGCACGTACACGCGCGCGGGCTCCTCGCCCGGCGTCTCCGTCCAACGGATCCTGCTCCCGCCCTTTCCGAAACAGGCCTGCCGCATCGCTGCCTCCCTGACGCGCCACTGTCGACTCGCATCGAGAATACATCGTCAACGAGGTATTACCGAAGTGCGATATTGCCCATCCTCCATATCACCGCTGCGATGTACTGCGCCGGTGCGGCAGAATGCGGGCATGATCGAGCTGGCCATCCTCGGCTTTCTGCACGACGCCCCGCTCCACGGCTACGAACTGCGCAAGCGCCTCTCGGCACTGACCGGTCACGTACGGCCCGTGGGCGAGAGCACCTTGTATCCGGCGATCAAACGCCTGGAGAAGGCGGGGTTCCTGGTGCGGGCCACCGAGCCCGGCGCCGTGGCCGCCCCACGGCATGTCCTGAGCCTCACCGACGAGGGACGGCTCGAACTGCGCCGCCGGCTCGCCGAGCCCGACGACCGGGACATCACCGACGAGAACCGCTGGTTCACGGTCCTCGCCTTCCTGCGCCACCTGGACGACGCTCCGGCCCAGGCAGCCGTGCTGCGACGCCGGCTGGCCTTCCTCGAGCAGCCGGCCAGCTTCTTCTACGACAACGACCGGGCGCTGCGCGCCGAGGAATTGGACGACCCGTTCCGGCGGGGTGTGCTGACCATCGCGCGGGCGACGTCACAGGCCGAACTCACCTGGTTGCGCGAGACGTTGAAGTCACTGGGCGGCTGAGCCGTCGCCCTGCCGTACGGGGCAGCCTCGCAGGCCGGGCACCGGACGGGTGCCCAACTGATCCAGGCGGTAGCCCTCCGGATAGCTCTTGATCTCCCAGTTCTGGCGCGCGTGGTGCGGGACGCGACGCGGCGGCAGCAGGCGGACCGCACGTCCGCGCGCGCGAACCGCCCGGCGGACCAGCGCGCGCGTGGCGGGCGCCGGCGGGGGGTACCGGAAGGCTCGCAGAAGCGGTTCGTCGAGCAGGGCGAGGGTGGCGGTGCGCAGCACGGGGGCGAATGGCCGCGGGTACCAGGAGGCCATCAGATCGAGCGTGGCGTCCGAGACCGCCCGCGCGCCCTCGTCCCAGCCGAAGTGCGCCTCCTCATAGGCGTCGAGGCAGGCCTCGAACTCCTCGTACGACGCAGGGATGTCCCTGATACCCATCCGGTGCCCGAGAGTGCGGTAGTGGACGGTGGAGGCGACGATCTCGTGGCGTGAGAGCCTGCGCCATCCATACGCGTCGATCCAGCGCTTGGGCATGACGACGAACGTACACAGCACGTAGCGCATGTCGTCGTCGCCGATGTCGTAGCTGCGGTGCATCCGGTTGATGCGGCGGACTGCCGTTCGTCCCTCCTCGCTGTCGAATCCGTGCTCGACGACGGCGTCGAGGAGCAGCGAGGTGTCGTCGTAGCGTTTCTGCGACCGGTGCGTGAGTTCCGCCGTGTGGGCGAGCAGCCTGCCGATGCTCGGCACCGCGTAGGTGCGGTAGAGGGCGAGTTCAAGGGCACGGGTGAAGTCCCAGGGGAACTCGTACGCGACCGTCAGCCGGTAGATCTCGGAGGCCTCCGCCACCGGATCCATGCGCCGGATCCGTCCGAGCCGCTCGTAGCGCTTCACCGCGCCGTCCCCCTTCTGCCTGTGGAGCTTCGACTCTACGTTGAGCTACAGGCGATGAACGCTCGGTTGGCACAACCACGCGGGGAAGGCGGTCGGCGGTGTTCGACTCGGTCGGCGGGCTCTGGGGGCGATTTCTCGATGCCACGCGGAGGTGGCGAGGTGCGGGCGGGGAGCGGTCCGCGGGTGGTCCGCGGGGGTCTGACGCGAAGCGTGCGCACAACCTGTTCGAGGCGGCCGCCGCATACGTCTCGGCATGTGTGGAGGACGATCAGGACACGATCTACGAGGCGGCGGGCTGGGTGTCCCCCGAGGCGCTGTCGTTCGGGGTCAACGAACTGGCGTGCCGGGCGGTGGTGGCTCTCGCGCGTGAGCGCGACGAGTCGCCGCGCGTGGTGGCGCGGGCGCTTCTGGGGCTGCCGTCGGCGTGACACTGTCGGCGGCCGACGGGCGATTCGCCCCCGTCCGGTGGGAAAACTGCAGCTCCGGGCATGTCGGGGAGTCGTGACAAGGCGCTTCTCGCCGCACTAGGGTGCGCGCCGATGGACGAACCGATGGGGAGGCTGGGATGGCCGGGACGGAAGAGGGCGCCGTCGCCGCCGCGGACGAGGCACTCTACGTGCTCACGGCGGTGTTGCTGACGCCGGCGAAGTTCCCGAGCGTGCTGGGCGACGACTATCCGGAGGCCTGCGCCGCGCTCGGCCTCGCGCCGCTCGCCGACGGCTATGGCCTGGTGCTGGGCCAGGACGGCGAGGGCGCTCGGTGGACGGTCGCCATCGACGACGTGTCGCTGGTGGCCGTCGCCATCGCGTCGTGGGACTGCGGCATGGAGTACGACCTGTCGCCCGACGAGCGGACGGTGGTCGCCGCGCTGCCCGGCTGGCCCTTGGCGGTCGCCGTCGCGGCGCCCGGCGTACCGGCCCCGCACGACCCCGACCCGGAGACGGCGGACGGCCCCGTCCTGTGCCCGCCGGACACGACCACCTGGGGCCCCGCGCAGCGACGGCTGGGAGCCGACGAGATCGCGCTCCAGTGGGCCGTGTGGCGCGAGCAGATCGACGACGCCGAGTTCGCGCCCGCGCCGGACGGGTCGGAGGCTGCCGAGTCACCGGAGGGTGCGGGAGAGGTCCGGAAGAACACCACGGCGGGGCGCGGCGGCGTCCGACGTGTCCTCGCGGAGGTCCGTGCCTACGTGGAGACACCGCCGCCACTGGGGCGCGTACGCTCGTCGTTCGCGCCGGGTGACGCGCGCACTCTGCGCGCGGACGGCCCCGGCTGGTCGCTGGTGGCGAGGACCGACGACATCGCTTTCGTCCTGCTGGACGACGAGCCCGGAGAGGTGCTGCCGATCGGTCGGGGGCCCGAGCTGCCCGGACTGCTCGAGGCGCTCGACAAGATGGCCGTACGACCGAGCTGAGCCGGGGCATGCCGGACGGCGGGGCCGCAGGGCGGCCCCCCCGTCTCACCGACCGAGTTCCTTGCGTGTGACACGACGCAGTCTGCGTCGCTGCGAGGGATCCAGCGTGAGGTACGCCACGGCCGGAACACCCAGCACGATCAGCAGAGCCGCCCACCAGGGCAGCCAGATCAGCAGCAGGAGCCCTACGGCCACCCCTCCTGCGGCGATCTTCGCGTTCTTCGACATGTGCGTCGCCTCCTCCGCGGCCACTGCCGCTCTCTGTCTGAGAACGGCTCTGCGCGGCGCGCGGTTCCAGCATCACCCCTGAGGCGTCCCTGACGTCGACCCCGAGCCGCCCCTGAGAACGCCTCAGCCGCCCGTCGTCGCAGGGCCTTTTCGGCGGTGGCGCGCGTTCGGTGGCGGAGTGTTGTACTCTCGGCGGCCGACGTCAGTAGTCAAATTTGAGGAGTAGGCATCTCCGTGCAGTGGGCTTCCGCGGAAACACCGTCCGAGATCGTCGAACTGGCACGTTGGCCGGCCGTGTTCGTGCCCGGGACCCCCGCGCGCACGGGCCGCGTCGCCTTCTGGCGGCCCGACGGCGACGTGCCGCCCGTCGTGACGGCGGGGACGGTGGAGGACCTGTCGGTGGTCCGGCCCACCCGGACGGGTGTGGAACTGGTCCGCGCCCCGGCCCTGCTGCTTCCGGTGCGCGAGGCCCTGGCCGTCCTCACCCGCACGCGTGCCGTCCCCGAGGCGCACCGGGCGGTCGCGTTCTGGGGCGCGGCGGCTCTGACCGCCCTGGAGTTCACCGCGCGCGGACTGCTGCTGCCCGGTCTGTCCCCGGACGAACACGACGCCTGGCGCGCGGGGCCCTTGGGGCCGGACGACGTCGAGCGGGTGCGCCGGCTGGCCGCCGCGATGCCTCCCGAGGCGCACGCCGTCCCGCTGGACGATGTACCTCCCCTGCGACTGCCCGATCAGGAGCGGCTGCTGCGGGCCTTCCTGGACGCGGTCGCGGACATCCTGCCCCGCTCCCCCGCCGCACCGCTTCTGACGGGCGGTCCGGCCTATGCGGCGCTACAGCCCCTGCATGTGCCGCAGCTGCGGTCCTGGGCCGCCGACGTGGCGGCCGGCCACGACGCGGGCGTCCGGGTCTCGCTGCGGATCGAGGTCTCGGGACTCTCCGCCTCGACCCCCGAGGGGGCGGGGCCGACCTTCCGTGCCGTGCCACAGGTGCACAGCGTGAGCGATCCCGCGCTCGTCGCGGACGCCTCCGAGATCTGGCGGGAATCCGGTGCAGGCCACCGGGCGTTCGGCCCGCGCGCGCGGATGGACGCCCTTCTCGCCCTGCGCCGTGCCGCCCGCGCGTGGCCCGTACTCATGCCCCTGCTGTCGGCGGCCGTCCCGGACACCGTCGATCTGCTCGACGAGGAGGTCTCGGAACTCCTCGGGGAGGGATCGCGCGTGCTCGCGGCCGCGGGAGTCGAGGTGCACTGGCCCAGGGAACTGGCTCGCACACTCACCGCCCGCGCGGTGGTGGGCCCGCCGGACGACGTGCGCGGACCGGACCGGACCGGCTCGGACACACCGTCGTTCCTGTCCGCGGACGCGCTCCTCACCTTCAGCTGGTGCTACGCGCTCGGCGACCAGCGCCTCACGCGCGAGGAACTGGACCGCCTGGCCGAGGCGAACCGGCCGCTCGTCCGGCTGCGCGACCAGTGGGTGCTGATCGACCCCCGGGAGCTGCGTCGCGCCCGGGCGCAGCAGGACCGCCGGGTGACACCGATCGACGCGCTCGGCGCCGCTCTGACGGGTTCCACGGAGGTCGACGGCCGGCGGGTCGAGGTGCGGCCCGGCGGATGGCTGGCGGCCCTGCGGGAGCGGCTGACGCGCCCCGCGGACCAGGAGCCGGTGGATCAACCGGCGGCGCTGGACGCGACGCTGCGTGACTACCAGCGGCGTGGCCTCGGCTGGCTGGCCAGGAACACGGCCCTGGGGCTCGGCTGCTGCCTGGCCGACGACATGGGCCTCGGGAAGACCGTCACGCTGATCGCCCTCCATCTGCACCGCCGGACGGACCCGTCGGCCGCCGGTCCCACCCTGGTGGTCTGCCCGACGTCCCTCATGGGCAACTGGCAACGGGAGATCGAGAAATTCGCCCCCGGCACGCCCGTGCGCCGCTTCCACGGGCCGCGACGCGATCTGGAGGACCTGACCGACGGCGAGTTCGTTCTCACCACCTACGGCACGCTGCGGCTGGACGCGGGTCGGCTGAGGGAGGTGTCCTGGGGGCTGGCGGTGGCGGACGAGGCGCAGCACGTGAAAAACCCGTCCTCGGAGACAGCGCGGGCGCTGCGCACCATCGGGGCACGCGCGCGCGTGGCGCTCACGGGCACGCCGGTCGAGAACAACCTGTCGGAGCTGTGGGCGATCCTGGACTGGACGACCCCTGGACTGCTGGGACGGCTCGGCACGTTCCGCACCCGGTACGCCCGAGCCGTCGAGGAAGGCGGGGACCCGGCCGCGGCCGAGCGACTCGCGCGGCTCGTGAGCCCGTTCCTGCTGCGCCGCCGCAAGTCGGACCCCGGCATCGCGCCAGAGCTGCCGCCGAAGACCGAGACCGATCGCCCCGTGTCCCTCACCAGGGAACAGGCGGCTCTGTACGAGGCCGTGGTGCGCGAGACGCTCGCAGCGATCGCCGAGGCCGACGACATGGCACGGCGCGGGCTGGTCGTGAAGCTCCTGACCGGCCTCAAGCAGATCTGCAACCACCCCGCGCAGTACCTCAAGGAGGAGCGGCCGAGGACCGCCGGTCGCTCCGGAAAGCTGGAACTGCTGGACGAGCTGCTCGACACGATCCTCGCCGAGAGGGCCGGCGTCCTGGTGTTCACGCAGTACGTGCGCATGGCACGGATCCTCGAACGTCATCTGGCCGCACGAGGGGTGCCGAACCAGTTCCTGCACGGCGGCACGCCGGTAGCCGAGCGCGACGCGATGGTGGCGCGCTTCCAGGCAGGCGAGGTCCCCGTGTTCCTGCTGTCGCTCAAGGCGGCCGGGACCGGCCTCAACCTCACACGCGCGGAGCACGTCGTGCACTACGACCGTTGGTGGAACCCGGCCGTCGAGGCGCAGGCCACCGACCGGGCCTACCGCATCGGGCAGACCCGCCCGGTGCAGGTGCACCGGCTGATCGCGGAGGGCACGATCGAGGACCGCATCGCCGACATGCTGCGCCGCAAGCGGAGACTCGCGGACGCCGTGCTCGGTTCCGGCGAGGCCGGGTTCACGGAGCTGTCGGACGCCGAGCTGGCCGAACTGGTGGAACTGCGAGGGGGCGCGCGATGAACTCGTACGACAGCGAGCGGGAACATACTTTCGCGACTCTGCCTCCCGCACAGGGGCGGGGGTTCGCGCAGTCCTGGTGGGGACGGGCGTGGCTGGCGGCCCTGGAGGACGGGGCGCTGGACGCGGAGCAGGTGCGGACGGGTCGCAGGCTCGCGCGCGCGGGAGCCGTGGGCGCGGTGTCGGTGCGGCCGGGGCGGATCACGGCCGTCGTCCAGGACCGTGACGGCACGGGGTACCGGGCGGACGTGTTGCTGGACGTCCTGACGGACGCCCAGTGGGACCGGTTCCTGGACCTGACCGTGGAACGGGCCGGACACGTCGCCGCACTGCTCGACCGCGAGATGCCGCCGCATCTGGTCGAGGACGCGGAGACGGCGGGCATCGACCTGTTGCCGGGGCTGGGCGACCTGGAGGCCGAGTGCGGCTGCGGCGCCTGGGACCACTGCGGTCATACGACGGCCCTGTGTTACCAGGTGGCGCGGCTGCTCGACCAGGACCCGTTCGTTCTGCTGCTCCTGCGCGGGCGCGCCGAACAGGTCCTCCTCGCCGACCTCCAGGCCCGCAGCACCGCTACGCCGGCCGAGATCGCGCCCGGCCCGCTGGAGGGCGTCGACGCGGTGGAGGCGTACCTCGCCGGGCATGTCCTGCCTCCGTTGCCGGCCGGTCCCGAGCTGCCCGAACTGCCCGGTGTGCCGCCCTCGTTGGACACCGAGGTTCCGCCTACCGGCGACGTGGAACCGGCGGCCCTGGAGATCCTGGCCGCCCGCACGGCCGCGCAGGCCCGCGCCCTGCTCGCGGAGGCGCTGCGCAATGGATCCGAACGGCGGTCGATGGAAAGGCAGCTGACGGTTCGTGAGGACGCGGTGCGACTGGCGGCGGGCCGTTCTGGAACCGCCGACACCGCGCACCTCGCGTGGGGCCGGCTCGCCGCCGGCTCGGGGCGTAGCCGGGAGCAGCTGGAACTGGCCGTCCTGGCCTGGCGCACCGGGGGCCCGGCCGCCCTGGCGGTGCTCGAGGAGGAGTGGACCGTCGAGGGCGCGGCTCTCGCACGCGCGCGCGCCGCCCTGGCCGCGGCGTGGGAGGAGGACGAGCGGCCGGTGCTACGGGCGCGGGCCAACCGATGGACCGTGGCCGGGTCGGCCGGTCAGCTTCGCCTGGGCCGGGACGGCCGCTGGTGGCCGTATCGCAAGGAACGCGGACGCTGGGTGCCGGCCGGGGACGCGGCCCAGGATCCGGCGACGGCCCTGGCCGCCGTCCGGTCCGGGGAGGATGCGCTTTCCTGAGGGGAGAGCCGCTCCCACGGAGACAAGCGGGCAGGACGGCGGCCTGTCGACACCGTGCCGTGCGGCACACGCGTGTGCGGCACGCGTTCACCACGTGCGTGTGCCGCACAGCGGCGCGGTCACGGCAGCAGTTCCTCCAGCGACGGCAGGAGCGACTCGAGTTCGCTCGGCAGCTCGCTCGGGAACTGGGACGGCAGCTCGCTGGGGATTCCGCTGGGCAGCTCGCTCGGCAGGCTGAGCGAGGGGCGGGGCGGAGGGCCCGTCCCCGCCGGTGGGTCGTCGTCGGACGAGTCGTCGTTCCCGGAGGCCGTGAGCACCACGGCGATGACGGCTGCGGCGGCGACCAGCAACGCGAGGACGGCGAAGAGGATGTTCCCGCGCCTGCTGGGGCCGTGGGGAGGGCCGGGTGGCGCAGGGGGCGGCTGGGACGGCGGCTGGTCGCCGCCTCCCGAGTCGTGACCGGGGCCGAAGTCGGGGTGAGGCGGTCCGAAGCCGTCCGGGGGCGGCGTGTCACCCGGCGGGCCGGGCGGCTTGGGTGGTGGTACGGGCGGCATGGCCATGGCGTCCAGCCTCGCGCGGGACGCGCCGGAACGCGACCCCCGCACGGAAGTTGGTGCCGGCTCATGCGTCGGACGGGATGTCTCAGCACCGGGCACCCAGCCGTACTCCGGGCCGAGGCCACCGACACCGTGTGCTCGGCGGCACACGCGTGTGCGTGGCGGGCGGCGCGCGTGAGGGCACGGACACACGGACAGTGCCGGGTGCACCCACGCGCGCGTGCCGTCAGCCGCGGGCGCCGAGCAGGTGGTCCATGGCGAGCTGGTCGAGGTGCTCAAAGGCCATGCCGCGGGCGGCGGCCGCCTCGGCGTCGAAGTCCTCGAAGGCGCCACGGTCGGCGAGCAGTGCCTGAAGGCCGTCGGCGGCGGTCGGCTGAGCCAGCTCGTCCAGGCGGGAGGCACGCAGGGCCTGCTGGACCTCCGGGTCGTTGCGGAAGGCCGTCGCACGGTCCTTGAGGATCAGGTAGTTGCGCATGCAGCCGGCGGCCGACGCCCACACGCCGTCCAGGTCCTCGGTGCGCGGCGGCTTGAAGTCGAAGTGACGCGGGCCGCTGTAGCCGGCGGTCTCCAGCAGGTCCACCAGCCAGAACGCGGAGCGCAGGTCGCCGGCGCCGAAGCGCAGGTCCTGGTCGTACTTGATGCCGGACTGGCCGTTGAGGTCGATGTGGAAGAGCTTGCCCGCCCACAGCGCCTGAGCGATGCCGTGCGGGAAGTTCAGGCCCGCCATCTGCTCGTGGCCGACCTCGGGGTTGACGCCGTACATCTCCGGGCGCTCCAGGCGCTCGATGAACGCCAGCGCGTGGCCCACGGTGGGCAGCAGGATGTCGCCACGCGGCTCGTTCGGCTTGGGCTCGATGGCGAAGCGCAGGTCGTAGCCCTGCTCGACGACGTACTCACCGAGAAGGTCGAAGGCCTCCTTCATGCGGTCGAGGGCCACGCGCACGTCCTTGGCGGCGCCGGACTCGGCGCCTTCCCGCCCGCCCCAGGCGACGTAGGTCTTCGCACCCAGCTCGGCGGCCAGGTCGATGTTGCGGATCGTCTTGCGCAGGGCGTAACGCCGCACGTCACGGTCGTTCGCGGTGAACGCGCCGTCCTTGAAGACGGGGTGTGTGAAGAGGTTGGTGGTGGCCATCGGCACCGTCATGCCGGTGGTGTCCAGGGCCTGGCGGAAGCGCTTGACGTGCTCCTCGCGCTCGCTGTCGGAGGACCCGAAGGGGATCAGGTCGTCGTCGTGGAAGGTCACGCCGTACGCGCCCAGCTCGGCCAGGCGCTGCACCGTCTCCACCGGGTCCAGGGCGCGGCGCGTGGCGTCACCGAACGGGTCGCGTCCCTGCCAGCCGACGGTCCACAGACCGAAGGTGAACCTGTCCTCGGGGGTGGGCTGGTAGCTCATTGCCGCGGCTCCTTGCTTGCAGACTATTTCGTCATGGCCGTTTACAAATTAGTATGCGAAGGCATCTCTGGGAAGCCAGATCCCGCAGAGCCGCGGAAAAACTTAGGGAGATCCCGATGTCAGCAGCCGAGGGTCCGCTCGTCGTCGGCGTGGACACGTCCACCCAGTCCACCAAGGTGCTGGTCGTCGACGCGGCCACCGGCCGGGTCGTGGCGAGCGGCCAGGCACCGCACACGGTGTCCTCCGGGGCCGGCCGGGAGAGCGACCCCCGCCAGTGGTGGGACGCCCTGCACGAAGCCCTGCGCCAGTGCGGTGACGCGGCCCGCGAAGCGGCGGCCGTGTCCATCGGCGGACAGCAGCACGGGCTCGTGACGCTGGACGAGCGTGGCGAGCCGGTGCGCCCGGCGCTGCTGTGGAACGACGTGCGCTCGGCACCGCAGGCCCGCCGGCTGACGGAGGAACTGGGCGGTGCGAAGTTCTGGGCGGAACGCACCGGCCTGGTGCCGGCCGCCTCCTTCACGGTCACGAAGTGGGCCTGGCTCGCCGAGCACGAGCCGCAGGCCCTGCGCGCGACGAAGGCCGTGCGCCTTCCCCACGACTACCTCACCGAACGCCTCACGGGAGAGGGCACGACCGACCGCGGCGACGTCTCCGGCACCGGCTGGTGGGCGTCCGGGACCGAGGCGTACGACGAGGAGATCCTGGCTCACGTGGGTCTCGACCCGGCACTGCTGCCGCGGGTGGTGCGGCCCGGCGAGGTGGCGGGCACCGTGCGGGACAGCCACGACCTGCCGTTCTCCAAGGGCACCCTGGTCGCCGCGGGCACCGGCGACAACGCGGCGGCCGCGCTCGGCCTCGGGCTGCGCCCCGGCACTCCGGTGCTGAGCCTCGGCACCTCCGGCACGGTGTACGCCGTGTCGAAGCGGCGCCCCACCGACCCGACGGGCACGGTGGCCGGTTTCGCCGACGCGCACGGCGACTGGCTGCCGCTGGCGTGCACGCTGAACTGCACTCTCGCCGTCGACCGCGTCGCCACGCTGCTCGGCCTCGACCGCGAGGCCGTAGAGCCCACCGCCGACCTCACGTTCCTGCCCTATCTGGACGGCGAACGCACCCCGAACCTGCCGAACGCTTCCGGTCTCCTGCACGGCCTGCGCCACGACACCACCGCCGGCCAGCTGCTCCAGGCCGCCTACGACGGTGCCGTGCACTCCCTGCTCGGCGCGCTGGACCTCGTCCTCGACGAGGACGCGGACCGCTCGGCCCCGCTGTTGCTGATCGGCGGCGGCGCCCGCGGCACGGCCTGGCAGCAGACCGTACGCCGGCTCTCCGGGCGGCCCGTGCAGATCCCGGACGCCAGGGAGCTCGTCGCGCTGGGAGCCGCGGCACAGGCGGCGGGCCTGCTGACCGGGGAGGACCCGGCCGCCGTCGCCCGGCGCTGGAACACCGCGCGCGGTCCCGTGCTCGATGCCGTCGAGCGGGACGAGGCTGCCCTGTCCAGGATCGCCGGGGTACTCTCCGACGCGTCCCCGCTGCTGGAGCGGGGCACGGACACCCACTGAGGATCGACGCAGGCATGAGCGCACCGCCGCACGAGGCCCGCCCGACCGGCCCCGGGCGTGCGCTGCCCGACACCCAGCAGGGCATGCGCCGCCGCAACCTGGCCCGGGTGATGCACGCCGTCAGCGCCGAGGGACCGCTGTCACGGGCGGCGGTCGCCTCTCACATCGGCCTGACCCGTGCGGCGGTCTCGACGCTCGTCGACGAACTCATACGCACCGGCCTGATCGAGGAGCTGGGCCCCGAGCGGCCCGGCAGGGTGGGCCGGCCCGGGTCGGCACTCGCGGTCAGCGGGCGTGGCCCGGCGGGAATCGGCGCGGAGGTCGGCGTCGACCACCTCGCGGTCTGCGCCGTCGACCTGCGCGGCGAGGTGCGGGCGCGCGCCGTACGGCACGGCACGAACCGAGGCCGTGCCCCCGAACCGGTACTCCGGGAACTGAATGCGCTCGTACGCCGGGTCGTGGCCGAGGGAGAGCGCGAGGGGCTGTGGCCGGCGGGGCTCGCGGTGGCCGTCCCCGGCCTGGTGGGCCGGGACGCCCGCACCGTCGTCCGCGCCCCGAATCTCGGCTGGCACGACGTCGATCTCGGCGCCCTGCTGCCCGGCGAGTTCCCTCTGACCGTGGACAACGAGGCCAACTTCGGCGGCCTCGCCGAACTGTGGCTCGGCGCGGACACCCCGCGGGACTTCCTGCACGTCTCGGCCGAGATCGGCATCGGCGCCGCCCTCGTCGTCGACGGCAGCCTGCTGCGCGGCACCCGCGGCTTCGCCGGCGAGCTGGGGCACGTACCGGTCCATCCCGACGGGCCGGATTGCGTGTGCGGCGGCCGGGGCTGCCTGGAGCAGTACGCCGGCGAGGAGGCGGTGCTGCGCGCGGCCGGCCTGGAACTGGGCGAGGACCGCGTCGGACTGCTGGCCCGACGCGCGGCGGACGGCGACGAGGAAGTGCGGCGAGCACTGCGCGAGGCGGGGACGGCGCTCGGCGTCGCCCTCACCGGAGCGCTCAACCTGTTGGACCCCGAGGCCGTCGTGCTGGGCGGTGCCCTCTCCGGACTCGCGCCCTGGCTGCTGCCGTCCCTGGAGTCAGAACTCGCCCGCCGCACGGCCGGTCCGCCCTGCCCGGTGTCCGTCTCCCGGCTGGGCCCCGAGGGCCCCCTGCTCGGCGCGGCACACGCCGTGGTGCGGGCGGTGCTGGACGACCCGGCGGGCGTGGCGGCACGGGACTGCGGTCGGGGAGCGAGGGGACCTGGGACAGGAGGGTGACCACTGCGACCGCCGACCGTCGTGTCGACCGCCGACGGGTGTGCGGGCTCGCTCGGGTTGAACCCACTGTCCTCGAACGCCGCTTCCCCCCCGGCCGTTCGCCGGCCGCGACCGGTCCGAAGGCGTGGCAGCTCTGTCGAAAAGGGTTGTTCCTTTTTTCGGTCCGGGATGGACGTCCACGGAGTGGAGCCAGGATTGTCGGCTCCACTCCGTGGTGCGAACGGGTCACTGGAACTGTGCGAGGAACCTCCAGATCTCTGCCTTGGTCCAGGTGGTGACGCCGCTTTCGGCGGGGGAGCCCTCGACCGGACCGGGTAGGTGGCCTCCGTCGAACGCGGCCCATTGGACCGGGTATCCGGCACGGCACTCCGAATAGGTGGTGGTGATGTGCGTTCGGCTGCCCGGCGCGGGCTCGCGCGGGCTCTGCGGGGCGCAGCCGTTGTTGCCGACGAATCTGTCGCGCAGGGACCGTCCCTGCGCGATGTTGAGGACGGAGTCGCTGATGCCGTGGATTCCGAAGTAGGCGATGGGCTGGGTGCCGCCGCTGCACCCGCTGATCTGGGCGCCGGACATGACCGCGACGGCCCTGAAGACGTTCGCCCGGCTGCATGCGAGTGCGTAGCTCATGCCGCCGCCCCAGCTGAAACCCGTGGCGAAACGCTGTGCCGGGTTGACACAGAGGCCGCCCTCGATTCGCCGGATCATGTCGTCGACGAAGGTGATGTCCTCACCGCCCGCATTGGCCCAGCCGTTGCCGAGGCCCTGGGGAGCGACCAGGATCGCGCCGTTGTTCGACTGTTCCTGTTGGCCGTAGTAGGACCAGGCGTTCCCGCTCGTGCCGCCCGAGGCGACGTCCGCGGCCGTTCCGCCCCGCCAGTGGAACGCGAAGATCAGCCGGTAGGGGTGGCTGTGGTCGTAGTTGGCGGGAACCCTGAGGATGAAGCTGCGGCTCTTGCCGCCGCTCTGGATCGTGTGCGTGCCGCTCGCCAGAGTCGGGGCGCTGCCGCATCCGCCGCCGCCACCGGACGACAGCTTGATCATCTGCCATTGCTGGTTGGCGCCGCCCCAGTCGGCGTACTGGACGACGTTGCCGCCGTCGGCGGTGGAGGCGCCCTGCACCTCCACCGCCCTGCCGCTGGTGCGGTTGATCAGCCGGACGTGGCCCGCGTCGGAGTCGGCCAGGCGGAACTGCTGGTTGGCCCCGTTGTGGTCGGCCCACTGCTGGATGGCTGCACCGTCCGCGGTCGAGGAGCCGGCCACGTCGAGGACCTTGCCCGAGTGCCGGGCCTTGAGGCGGTAGAAGCCGTCGCCGGAGGCCACGAACTGCCACTGCTGATGGGCTCCGCCGTGGCGCGTCCACTGACTGACGCGCGCGCCGTCGGCGGTGGACGCGCCGGAGACGTCCAGCGCCTTGCCGCTGTTGCGATTGACCAGGACGTACCAGGCATTGGTCTCCACGGTCGCCGCCTCGGCGGGCGCCGGACTCACCGCGGTGAGCATGCCGATCGCGAGGGTAGCCGCCACCACGGCGGCGACCCTGGACCACCAGCGATGCCATCGTGGAGGGGCGAGGAAAGCCGCACCGTCGGTCTTCATCGATTCACCCTTTCGGCTGTGACAGGTCACATCAGGTGCGGGTCCAGCGTTGGTTGCTGCCGTTCGAGCAGGAGTAGAGCTGGATCAGGGTGCCGTTGGCGGTGCCGCCCGCGACGGCGTCGAGGCAGAGACCGGACTGGACGCCGACGATGGATCCGTCGGAGTCGAGGCGCCACTTCTGGTTGTCGCCGCCCCAGCAGCTGTAGATCTGGACTTTGGTTCCGTTGCCGGTGCCGGCGGCGTCCAGGCACTTGTCGCCGTAGACCCTGAGCTCGCCCGCGGCGGTGTACGTCCACTGCTGGTTTGTGCCGTTGTGGCAGTCCCACAGGTGGAGTTGGGTGCCGTCGGTGGTACTGGTGCCGGGCACGTCCAGGCAGCGGCCCGAACCGACGCCCTTGATCGGTCCGGAACCGGCAGGGGGCGTGGTGGAGCCGCCGTTGAGTGCGTTGAGGACGGCGGTGTAGGCGGACTTCTTGCTGCCGTCGCCGTTGAACAGCAGCGGCGTGTGCTCCGGCCGCCAGGAGTCGGTGTCGCGCACACCCCAGACGGTGATGCCGAGGCAGCGTGGGACGGCCAGGCAGTCGTTGGTCACGTTGGCATAGGTCGTGGCCGGGGCGCCCTGGATGTCGAGTTCGGTGACGGCCACGTCGACGCCGAGGGCGGCGAAGTTCCGCAGGGTGGTGCGGAAGTTGCTGTTGTAGGGGCTGCCGCTGTTGAAGTGCGACTGGAAGCCGACACAGTCGATCGGCACGCCGCGCTGCTTGAAGTCTCGGACCATGGCGTACATGGCCTGGGTTTTTGCCCAGGTCCAGTCCTCGACGTTGTAGTCGTTGTAGCAGAGTTTGGCGGCCGGGTCGGCGGCGCGCGCGGTGCGGAAGGCGACCTCGATCCAGTCGTTGCCGGTGCGTTGCAGGTTGGAGTCGCGCCGGGCTCCCGAACTGCCGTCGGCGAAGGCCTCGTTCACGACGTCCCACTGGGCGATCTTGCCCTTGTAGTGGGCCATCACGCCGTTGATGTGGTTGATCATCGCCTGGCGCAGCGTGCTGCCGCTGAGGCTCTGCATCCAGCCGGGCTGCTGGGAGTGCCAGGCCAGGGTGTGGCCGCGCACCTGCTTGCCGTTCTGCACGGCCCAGTTGTAGACGCGGTCACCGGCGGTGAAGTTGAACTGGCCCCGCTGCGGTTCGGTGGCGTCGATCTTCATCTCGTTCTCGGCCGTCACCGAGTTGAACTCACGGCCCGCGATCGCCGTGTACGTCGAGTCGCCCAGCCTGCCCGAGGCGATGGCGGTGCCGAAGTAGCGGCCGCTCTGCGCCGCGGCGGCGCCGAGCGTGTTCTCGGCGGCGTGTGCCGTCGGTGGAGCGACCAGTGCGGCCGTACCGAGGACGCCGACGACCAGCGCCGGCAGCAGGCCGCGGATCGTGCGGCGGACAAGGGGTCTGGGAAGGGCGTACGAGCCCATGGCTGTGCCTCCAAGGGAGAAATCACGGAAGGACCGAGGCGCAGGGGATGCGTCGTCCCCTCGCACTCGGCGGACGGAAGGGCGGGCCGGCCGGGCAGCACGGAATGACCGGACGCCGCGGTCATGGGACCGGGACGATCTCCACCGGCACGGACGGGACCCGGTCCGCCGACGGGCGACGTACGGCAGGCGGCAGGCGGTGTCTCAACACGGGCATGGGCACTCCAACGCGGCTCAGCCGGGGGCCGCCACGGCGTCGCGTACCTCTCCACCTGCGCGAAGAGCCGGGATGCGGTGGTGCGGACCTCACCGGAACGGAACGGGGTGGCGCAGGTGCTTCTGCGGATCTGTCATGCACCTGTGCGTGCATCTGCCGTGCGGCACAGAGTGCTCAGAGTCGACTCGGTTCGACATTTCGAACTAGGGCCGGTGCCTCAGACACGGATGATTGAGGTATTGACGGTGGATCGTCAATACTCCCGGCAGAAGAAGTTTCGATTCGGTGAGCGAAACTTTCCGGGAGCCCGACGGGCCGGAGGGGCGAACCCCGGCGCAGCCGTCGACACGTGCCGCCGGGCCGGGCAGGCACGGGCGCCGACGCCGCTCGCTCGACCTCCCTCCTGCACGGAGGCGCCTTGCATGGACGAACGACATCCACACTGATAAGTGGTCGCGGTCGGCGCGACGGCTTGTCAAGCGCGGAGGGAAGGCGCTCTTTGTGGACAGATCGGCTTCAGGCCTTGACCGGCGGGCTCCACATTCCTAGCTTGTGGCGTCGAAGCATCCGGGAATTCTTCGAAACTTTCGAGATGCCTCTCGCCCCGGCACGTCCGCCCCGGGGTTCATCGGGGTCACCTCACCCCCGCCCTCCCAAGGAGGCCCTCTGATGTGGTTACGCCATCCTTCCCCGGTCCGTCTGAGACGCTTACTTGCCGTTCTGACGCCCTTGCTGATCGTGGCCGCCTTCCTCGGCGCGCAGCCCGCCGACGCGGCGACCGTGGACCCCAACGCCTCGTACGTGCTGGTCAACCGCAACAGCGGAAAGGCCCTCGACGTCTACAACATGGCGACCGACGACGGCGCCCGCATCACCCAGTGGACCAGGAACGATCAGAACCAGCAGCAGTGGCAGTTCGTCGATTCCGGGGGCGGCTACTACCGCATCAAGTCCCGCCACTCGGGCAAGGTGCTGGACGTCCACAACTGGTCCACCGCGAACGGCGGCCCGATCGTCCAGTGGACCGACCTGAACGCCACCAACCAGCAGTGGCGGCTGGCCGACAGCTCGGACGGCCACGTGAGGTTCATCTCGCGCCACAGCAACAAGGCCCTCGAGGTGCAAGGCGCCTCCACCGCCGACAACGCCAGCATCGTCCAGTACGACGACTGGGGCGGCACCAACCAGCAGTGGCAGCTCGTCAAGGTCGGCGGCGACAATCCCGGCCCGTGCGACCTGCCGTCGACCTACCGCTGGACATCGACGGGCGCGCTGGCGCAGCCCAAGCCGGGGTGGGTCTCGCTCAAGGACTTCACCGTCGTCCCCTACAACGGCAGGCAACTCGTCTACGCGACGACGCACGACACGGGGACGAGTTGGGGTTCGATGAACTTCGGCCTGTTCACCAATTGGTCGGAGATGGCCTCGGCCGGCCAGAACACGATGTCCGCTTCCACCGTCGCGCCCACGCTCTTCTACTTCGCGCCGAAGAACATCTGGGTGCTGGCCTACCAGTGGGGCGGGACCGCCTTCTCCTACCGGACGTCGAGCGACCCCACCAACCCGAACGGCTGGTCACCCCAGCAGGTGCTCTTCTCCGGAAGCATCTCCGGCTCCGGCACCGGACCCATCGACCAGACGCTCATCGGTGACGGGACGAACATGTACCTGTTCTTCGCCGGTGACAACGGCAAGATCTACCGGGCCAGTATGCCGATCGGGAACTTCCCCGGCAGCTTCGGCACGACCTCGACAGTGATCATGAGCGATACGACGAACAACCTGTTCGAAGCCCCGCAGGTCTACAAGCTACAGGGCCAGAACCGCTACCTCATGATCGTCGAGGCGATCGGCTCGCAGGGCCGCTACTTCCGCTCGTTCACGGCCACCAGCCTGAACGGCTCGTGGACACCCCAGGCCGCGACCGAGAGCAATCCCTTCGCCGGCAAGGCCAACAGTGGCGCCACCTGGACCAACGACATCAGCCATGGCGAACTGATCCGCACCAGCCCCGATCAGACCATGACCGTCGATCCCTGCAACCTTCAGTTGCTCTACCAGGGGCGCAGCCCCAACTCCGGTGGCGACTACGGCCTCCTGCCCTACCGTCCGGGCCTGCTGACACGGCAGCGCTGACGGTGTGACTCGAGTCCGGCTCCGGCAGGGAGCCGGCGTGGCGGGCTCGGCGCAAGGCCGAGCCCGCCCGGGTCACGCGACGACGTCAGCGCTCGTACGGCGACGGAGCACGGGCCGGGCGGCGGCCACCGGCCCGATGGCCGTCCCGTGACGCCGTGCCTCCGCCGGTGGCGCTTGCCACCGAGGCTTTCGGGCGTGGCGGGTGGGGTCATGGCCAGGCCGGTGACAGTGGCGCGGCCGTCGATCAGGTGTGGCTGGAGCCGCTTCCCGCGCACCTTCCGGCCGAGCACACGGTCGAGGTGGCTGCGGGCCGGTGGATGAGACGGGCGGGGACCGAGGTCCCGCGGCGGGATCGGAAAGTCCCGTCCGCCCGTCGGGCGGACGGCGCTGCTCTCGGACGGCGCTGGTTTCGAGAACCGCCCTCGGTCGCGGCGTTCGCGCGCCCTCACCGTCGTGCGATCCCTTGACGCTGAACCGTTTCATTGGTTCCCTCGGAAGGGCTGCCCATGGGAGCGCTCCCACCCCTCACGCGAAAGGGATCCCCATGCAGACCACCCCCCGCCCAGCCCCCGCACGCCGCGCCAGACTCATGGCGGCGTGCCTTCTCACCGCCGCACTCGCCGCCTGCCTGCTGTCCTGGGCCGGCGGCTCACCGGCGAAGGCCGCGACGCCGGGCGACGGCTCCGTGTCCGATCCTCGAGCAGCGGCTCCGGGCCAACCCGGCGACCCCAACATCAAGTTCGTCGGCCGGTGGGACACGCAGAGCTCGGCCACCGCCTATACCCCCTACTGGGCGGGCGCGTACTACCGGACCGGCTTCACCGGACGGACCGTCAAGCTCAAGCAACGGGGCACGATCGACCTCTGGGCGAGGATCGACAACGGGCCGGTGAAGTTCTACGACGACGTCAAGGGGACGGTGAACCTCACGCCATCGCCCCTGGCCGCCGGCAATCACACACTCCAGGTCAACTATCAGGTGGTCGCGGGCTCCTACCGCGGTGACGCCGTCTTCCAGGGGCTGGTTCTCGACAGCGGCGCGACGACGTTCGCGCCCTCGGCGCCGGGCAAGCTGATCGAGTTCGTCGGCGACTCGATCACTGTGGGGACGACGACCTCGCAGAATGCCCGTACCGCGTACGGCTGGCTCATCGGGGAACGGCTCGGCGCCGAGCACACCCAGATCGCCCAGGGCGGGGCGTGCCTGGTCGCGGCGGCCGACGGATGCGTAGGACTGGAGCAGCAGTTCGGCAGGCTCAACCCGAACGCGTCCACACCCGGCTGGAACTTCTCCCGCTATCAGGCGGACGCGGTCGTGATCAATCTCGGCACCAACGACGTCGGCCACGGGGTCGGCACGACACAGTTCCAGTCGGCGTACAGCAGCCTGCTGCGCAAGGTCCGGGCCGCGTATCCGCGGGCCTGGATCTTCGCGTTGGAGACCTTCCGCGGCCGGTACGTCCCGCAGACCGAGGCGGCCGTCCGTGCTGCCGTCGGCGGCGGCGACTCCCGGGTGTCCTTCGTCGACACCACCGGCTGGCTGGGGTCGGGCGACCTCTCGGACGCGGTCCACCCCAACGACCGGGGCCACCGCGTCATCGCCGACCGCCTCGCACCGATCATCTCCGCGAGGATCGGCAGTTGAGGGACCGGCGAAGAACGCCCTCTCGTGGGCACGAGGCAACAGCGAGCGACGTGGCCCGCGACGCACTGCCCCACGGAGTGACACCCGTCCGCCCTCCGGGGCCCTGCCCGCAGCCGTACGAAGCATGAGACCGAGCCGGTGTGGCCGCTCCTCCGAGAGTTCCGTGCGGAGGAGCGGCCACGGTCGGCGGCGCGGGTCAGTGCCGGGCGAACTGGACCCGCGTCGGCTGCACGGCTTCCGGCCTCAAGGCGATCCCGTCGATGGTGAGACGTTCGCCGTAGATGTCGGTGATCCTGATCGCGCCGCCGCACCCGCTGCCGTCGGGAGAGAGGAAGTAGTTGTATTCGGTGCGGGTCAGTCGGCGCCAGCCGCCGTCGGCACGCACCTCCAGCCGAGCGAGCGGGTTGCGGTGGCCGATCGCCTGGATGCCGCACCAGTACGGGTTGGATCCGTTCTTGTAGCGGATCGAGATCGGGCCCGACGTGTCGGGGCTCGACAGGCTCCATGTGATCGCGATCCGGCCGGTCGAGACGGGAGCGAGTTCGGCGAAGGCCTGTTCACTGAGGTCGAGTTGCCCCGGCGCGCAGGGCAGTGGACATTCGTTGGTGATCCGGACCGTGACGGAGGCGCCGCTCGCCGCGCGGACGAGCACGTACGCCCCGCAGGCCTTGGAGGTCTCGTAGTCGGTGGTGTTCATCGCCGCGATCATCATGTCGCCGCTCGGGCCGTACGAGCAGGCGCCGTCCCCGACCCCGGCCCGGTAGACGGTGGCGGCCCCCTGGTAGGTGGCCTTGGGGCGGATCCGTCCAGCCAGGGACGACGTGGCGGGAGCCTTCCGCGAGAAGGCCGGTGACGGCCACGCCGACGGGGATGCGGAGGCCTTCGGGGTCTTGGCGCCGGCCGACGGGGACGCGGCGGCGGACGGGGAGGGTGCTGAGGACTTCTTCCCTGGCGCTGTCGGCCGGGGAGTGTCCCGGGAGTTGGCCACGGCGGTGCCCGTGGCCCGTCCGGCTTCCTCCCCACGGTCCGGCTGCACCGTCATGACCAGGCACACGAGCAGACCTGTGCCGGCCAGCCCCGCTGCGGTGCCCACCATCAGCCGGCGTCGTCGCCTGCGCTGCCGCGCGGCCTGGCGTGTCTCTTGCATGTTCGTCCGATCGGAGGAGCGTGTCGGTGTTCCACTGCTCAGTGGCCGCCGGTGGCGTGGAGGTTGCCGCCGATCTCTCGGCCGGGCCGGGTCCCGCGCCCCGGACAGCCGGACGAAGGTGTGGAGCACGGTCTCCTCGACGCCCCTCCCTCGGCCGGCGGCGCGTGGCAGGTGGGTTCGACGCCGGTGACGGGGCCCAGCCACCGACGCAACCCCGGCCAGATGTTCCCGCGCTCCCCGCCCGAGGATCCTCAGGTGGGAGCGCGGCCTGCGTCGGGCTCAGGGCACCGCTCGTGTGGGCTGGCGACGACCCACCGGCACGGGTGCGGCGACGATGGCGTCGGTGCCGTGAACGGGGGTGGTGGCGGGCCCTGAGGCGCGCCACCCCGAACCCGCTCGGTCGACCTTGGTCATGTTCCCCTGCCGCGAGGCGCCGCCCTCGGGCGTCCACGGGACGACGCGCGTCCAGCACGCGTCGGTGTGGTGTCGGCCCCGAGCCTTCGCGCCGGGCCGGTTGCTCGGCCGGAACGCGCCGCCGCCCGGCGCGGTGACGGCCCACTGCTCGGTGTTTCCGGCACGGTCAGGCGCCTCCGCCCGTCGCGCTCGGCCTCCACCACCACGCCACCGTGCCGGTGTCGGCGGACGCGAAGTGGGCGCCGGATCAGGCGACCTGGGCGCCCACGGCGCATCTCGTCGGCCGGCAACACATGGGAGACCTCGCGTTCCTCAGGGCGAAGGTGCCGCCGAAGCCGCGGTGGCACTCGGCTGTGCGCGCGGGATTTCCTGACCGGCCGGCCGTGCGGTGACCGACAGGTCGTAGGTCCGCGCGGCCGTACCGGTCAAGACGTCGTGGCGCTCGGCCGGCGCGAGTCCGGCCGTCAGCTCTCGTGCGACGGCGATCACCTCGGCGTACGTGGCGGCGAGCCGACAGACCGGCCAGTCGGAGCCGAACATCAGCCGCCCGGGTCCGAAGGCGTCGAGCACGGTGTCGGCGTACGGCCTGAGGGCGGCTACGGTCCACGAGCCCCAGTCGGCTTCGGTCACCATGCCGGAGAGTTTGCAGACGGTGTTCGCCTGGGCGGCGAGGCGCCGGACCCGTTGCGCCCAGGGGTTGAGTTCGCCGGAGGCGATGGGCGGCTTGCCGAGGTGGTCGAGGACGAAGGTGAGGCCGGGCAGGCGCTCCGCCGCCTCCACGGCCGCCGCGAGTTGGTGGGGCTTCACCACGAGGTCGTAGACCAGTCCCGCCTCGGCGACGGCGGCAAGTCCGCGCAGTACGTCGGGGCGCAGGAGCCAGCGCGGGTCAGGTTCACCCTGCACCTGGTGGCGGATACCCACCAGGTACTCCCCTCCGGGGCCCGCGCGCAGCTCGGCGAGGGTGTCGGCGACATCGGGGGCGGTCAGGTCGGTCCAGCCGACGACCCCGGCGACCAGGTCGCTGTCCGCGGCCAGGGCCAGGAACTCCGGGGTCTCCTCCGGCACGGTGACCGTCTGCACCACGACGGTGGCGGTGACATTGGCCGCGCGGGCCTCCGGCGTCAGGTCGGCGAGGGTGAAGTCGCGTCGCAGCGGGGCGAGTTCGTCTCCGCTGATCCAGCCCTGGTCGCGGACGGACAGGTCCCACACATGGTGGTGGGCGTCCACGACGCCGGGCACGGTCCCCGCTCCGGTCACAGTTCCCACACCACCGGCAGCGAGGCGCCCGCGCCCTGCGCGGAGTAGTCGTGGACGACGTCGAGCAGGTCGGCCATCCGCGCCTGCCAGGCGATGTTGACGGGCAGCTTGTCGAGTTCGGCGATCATCCCCTGATAGTCCTCGACCTCCAGTACATGGAACAGGTCCGTACCGCTGCGCCAGATCGTCCACTCCCTCACCCCCGCGGCGCGGATCGCGGCGGTGAGTTCCCCGGGCACCTCCCGGTGCGCGGCCTCGTACTGCTCGATGCGGTCCGCACGGACCCTGGTGTGCAGGGCGACCCTCATGACGGCTCCTTCGACGGCACGGCTCCCCCGTTCGGTGCGGCTTCCCCGTCCCGTGCGGCTCCCCCGGTCGGCGCGGCTCCACCGGTCGGCGCGGCTCCCCCGGTCGGCGCGGGGACGGGGGTGTCCGGTCGCAGCAGGCCCTCGGCGCGCAGCTCGTCCCACAGGGCGTCCGGAATCGGGCGCCGCAGCTGCTCCACCGTGTCACGCACCTCCTCGGGGGTGCGTGCGCCGGTCAGGACGCTCGCGACCGCGCGGTGGCCGTACGGGAAGCGCAGCGCGGCGGCACGCAGCGGTACGCCATGGCGTTCGCAGACCGCGAGCAGCCGCAGCGCACGATCGAGGACCGGCCGCGGAGCGGGTGCGTAGTCGTAGGTGGCGCCGGGCCGGGGGGCCGTCAGCAGGCCGGAGTTGAACACCCCGCCGATGACCACGCTCCGCCCGCGGGCGGTCGCCTCCGGAAGCAGTTCGGTGAGCCCGTCCTGTTCGAGGAGGGTGTAGCGGCCGGCCAGCAGCACCACGTCGATGTCGGTCTCGCGCACGAACCGGGCGGGCAGCGCGGACTGGTTCATCCCGATGCCGATGGCGCCGATCACGCCCTCGGTACGCAGCCGCTCCAGTGCCGGGTACGCCTCGTCCAGTGCCTGGTCGGCGTGGTCGTCGGGGTCGTGCAGCAGGACCACGTCGACGTGGTCGAGGCCGAGGCGGTCCAGGCTGGCCTCCAGGGAGCGCAGCACCCCGTCGGCGCTGAAGTCCCAGACTCTGCGGTGGGTGGCCGGGACGGCGAAGCCGTTCGCCAGGTCGTCGTCGGCGCCGCCGTCCGGATCCGGCACGAGAAGCCGGCCCACCTTGGTGCAGAGGGTGTAGGTGTCGCGGGGGCGGTCGCGCAGCGCGGCGCCGAGCCGGCGTTCCGACAGGCCGAGTCCGTAGTGGGGCGCGGTGTCGAAGGTGCGGACGCCGGCCTCCCAGGCCGCCTCCACCGTGGCGTGGGCCGCCTCGTCGGTGACCGGGTGGAAGAGGTTTCCGAGCGCGGCACAGCCCAGGGCCAGTTCCGACACGGGTACGGCACTGCCGCCGAGCCTGGTGGTCCTCACGACCGGTCCACCGGGCGCAGCCGGAGTCCCTGCATGCCGCCGTCCACCGCGAGCGCGGTGCCGGTGACGGAGGCCGCGGCCGGACCGGCCAGGTAGACGATGGCGGCCGCGACCTCGTCCGCGGCCACCAGGCGGCCCATGGGCTGGCGGGCGTTGAGGGCGGCGCGTTCGGCCTCGGGGTCGTCGGCGGCCTCCAGCAGCCGGGCCACCCAGGGCGTGTCGGCGGTGCCGGGGTTCACGCAGTTGACGCGGATGCCCTCGCGGACGTGGTCGGCGGCCATGGCCAGGGTGAGGGACAGCACGGCCCCCTTGCTCGCGGAGTACAGGGCCCGCTGCGGCAGTCCCGCGGTGGCGGCGACGGAACAGGTGTTGACCACCGAGGCGTGCGCGGATCGGCGCAGGTGGGGCAGGGCGGCGCGGGTCGTGCGGACCATGCCGAGGACGTTGACGTCCAGGACCCGGTGCCACTGGTCGTCGGGGTTGTCCTCCACGGTTCCCGCCGCGCCGATGCCCGCGTTGTTGACGAGGATGTCGATGCCGCCGAGGCGCGTGGCCGCGGTGTCGACGGCGGCGCGCACGGAGGCGTCGTCGCTGACGTCGGCCCGGAGTCCGAGCAGCGGTTCGCCGACGCCGCCCGGGTCGAGGTCGAGCACGGCCACCGCCGCGCCCTGTGCCGCCAGTGCGCGGGCGGTGGCGAGTCCGATGCCGGACGCTCCTCCGGTGACGACGGCCCTGAGTCCTGCCAGCGCGGTCATGCCGCCTCCTCCTGAGCAGCGCGGTCGGCCACCCAGAACGTGCCGTCCGGGTAGCGGTACTCGGCGATGGACTCCTGCCGCATGGTGGCGGAGAATCCGGGGGCGAGCGGGGCGGCGTAGTGACCGTCGCGGATCACCACGGGCGCGGTGAAGTGCTGGTGGAGATGGTCGACGTACTCGATCACGCGGTTCTCGGTGGTGCCCGACAGGGCCAGGTAGTCGAACATCGACAGGTGCTGCACCAGCTCGCACAGTCCCACTCCGCCGGCGTGCGGGCACACCGGGACACCGAACTTCGCGGCGAGCAGCAGGATCGCGAGATTCTCGTTGACCCCGCCGACCCGGGCCGCGTCGATCTGGAGGACGTCGATGGCGCCGGCCTGGAGGAGCTGCTTGAAGACGATGCGGTTCTGCACGTGTTCGCCGGTGGCGACCTTCACGGGGGCGACCGCCTGCCGGACGGTCGCGTGCCCGAGGATGTCGTCGGGGCTGGTCGGTTCCTCGATCCAGTAGGGGTCGAACGCGGCGAGCGCCCTGGTCCACTCGACCGCCTCGTCCACGTTCCACCGCTGGTTGGCGTCGATGGCGATCCGGATGCCGTCGCCGACGGCCGCACGTGCGGTGCGCAGCCGCCGGATGTCGTCGCTCACGTCGGCGCCGACCTTGAGCTTGATCTGGGTGAAGCCGTCGGCGACGGCCTGCTCGGCCAGCCGGGTGAGCTTGTCGTCGGAGTAGCCGAGCCAGCCGGGCGAGGTGGTGTAGCCGGGGTATCCGCGCTCCAGCAGGACGGTCTCGCGCTCCGCAAGCCCGGTACGGCCCTCCCGCAGGAGGGTGAGGGCGTCCTCGGGCGTGAGGGCGTCGGCGATGTAGCGGAAGTCGACCTGCGAGACCAGCCATTCCGGGGAGGCGTGGGCGAGCAGCCGCCACAGCGGCGTGCCCTCCCGCTTGGCGGCCAGGTCCCACACGGCGTTGACCACGGCGCCGATCGCCATGTGCATCACGCCTTTCTCGGGCCCGAGCCAGCGCAGCTGACTGTCGCCGACGAGGTCCCGGCTGAGCGAGGCCGGGTCGGCGCACACCTCCTCGACGAAACGGCCCACGACATGGGACCGCAGTGCGTCGATCGCGGCGACCTGGACGTCGTTGCCGCGTCCGATGGTGAAGGTGAAGCCGTGGCCCTCCTGACCGTCGGCGTCGTCGGTGCGCAGCACGACGTAGGCGGCGGAGTAGTCGGGATCCGGGTTCATCGCGTCGGAGCCGTCCAGTTCCCGCGAGGTGGGGAAGCGGACGTCGTAGGTGTCGACGGCGGTGATCCGAGCGGAGGTTGCGGTCAAGGTGATGCTGCCTTTCACGCTTGGGCGAAGGTCTGGCGCTGGCTGCCGAGGCCGTCGACCGAGAGCTCGACGGTGTCGCCGGGGCGTAGGAACGGGGTGCCGGGAAGCCCCAGAGCCACACCCGCGGGCGTACCGGTGTTGATCACGTCGCCCGGTTCCAGGACCATGTACTGGCTCAGGTAGGACACGATGTGGTCGACGGTGAAGATCATGTCGCTGGTGTGGCCGTCCTGCCGCTTCACCCCGTTGACGCTCAGGTGCAGGCCGAGGTTCTGCGGGTCGCCCACCTCGTCGGCGGTGACCAGCCATGGGCCGAGCGGGTTGAACGTCTCGCAGGACTTGCCCAGGTCCCACTGTGGCGAGTACTCGAGCTGGAACTCGCGCTCCGAGACGTCATGGCTGATCGCGTATCCCGCGATCACGTCCCGCGCCGCCCCGGGTCCGTCGAGGTAGCGGGCCCGCCGTCCGATGACGACCGCGAGCTCCACCTCCCAGTCGGTCTTGACCGAGCCGCGCGGGATCAGCACCTCGTCGTACGGACCGACGACCGTGCCCGGGTCCTTCATGAACACCACCGGGCGCTTGGGTGGCGCCGCGCCGGTCTCGGCGGCGTGGTCGCGGTAGTTCAGACCGACGCAGACGACCTTGCCGGGGCGCGTGAGGGGTGCGCCGACCCGCAGGCCGTCCGGATCGAACTCGGGCAGGTCCCCCGCCGTGACGGCCGCGCGGGCCCGGTCCACTCCCCCGCCGGCGAGGAAGACGCCGTCGATGTCCGGGGTGACGGAGGACAGGTCCAGCAGCCGGCCGTCGTCGGTGCGGGCGGCGGGCCGCTCCTCACCGGGGGCACCGACTCGTAGCAGTTTCACTGGGGAGGCTCCCTTGCGAAGCGGGTTGGGTCTGGGGCCGGCCGGCCGCCTGGCCGGCCGTCTGCGGTGCGCCGGGCCGGGCTGTCAGAGGGCCATACTCATCCACCGCGCCAGTCATCGGATGTATGACGGCATGCCGACCCTAGACGCGGAGACCACCCCTGACAATGGATTCCTCGGATGTATTTCCTCCGCGTTGCCGGACCAGTCCTGGTGGGGCCGCGTTCGCCAGGGGCACGCACCGATTTGGTTCACCACACGGCGTCCATCCGATGAATCGGGGTCCGTCATCCGGACCACCCGCTCCTCTGACTCCTGCCGACAAGAGGCCTGACCGGCCCTGTCTTCGATCGTCACCGAGGGGCACTGCTCCTCGGCGCACCCACTGGCATCCGGCGTGTCCGCGGCCCGGACGGCCCCCGTTGCCGAATCGTGAGACTGCCTCAGCGCCGCACCCCACCAGGGCGACGGTCGCGAACGCGCTGGTCATACGGATATCGACGTCGGCCCCCCGGACCGGCACGGCACCCGTGCCTCTCGGGGCGCGATGCCCTTCAAATCTCTCGCCGCGGGCTCTTGTCAACGTCGGCAATGCCGTCGTAACGTCCTCGACGTCCGAGATACATCGGAGGAATAGTGAACACCCGCGTTCGTCCGTTCGGTTCGCACCCCCGCGGCCGCCCGGCCTCCGCGTCTCGGTCCCCGCCGACCCCGCATCCGACCCGTTCGGGCATGATCCGTGCGTTCTCCGCGCCGATCGGCACCTGCCCACCGGCGACCTCGCCCCTCCGCGCAGGCAGGTACGCCCCTCCCACCGTCGCCCTGCGGCCCCGCGCCCCTGGCTAAGGAGAGAACACGGCCATGAATCTCGCTCGCACCCGTTCCACCGCCGCAGCCGCCACCGCCGCCCTCGCGGTACTGGCCCTCGCCACCGCGTGCAACCGCGAGAGCGCGGGCTCGGCCGCCTCGGGCGGAGACAAGCCTGCCATCGGCATCGACCTGCCGCGGTCCGACTCCGACTTCTGGAACTCGTACACGCAGTACGTGAAGAAGGACATCAAGACCGAGGGCATCAACGCCCTGCCCCTGAGCAACTCCCAGAACGACGTCACGAAGCTGGTCGCCAACGTGCAGGTGTTCCAGAACACCGGCGCCAAGGCGGTCGTCATGGCTCCTCAGGACACCGGTGCCATCGCCTCCACCCTCGACACCCTCGCCTCGGAGAAGATCCCCGTGGTCAGCGTGGACACCAGGCCCGACAAGGGCGACGTCTACATGGTGGTCCGCGCCGACAACCGGGCGTACGGCACCAAGGCCTGTGAGTTCCTCGGCAAGCAGCTCGGCGGCAGGGGCAAGGTCGCCGAACTCCAGGGCGCTCTGGACTCGATCAACGGACGCGACCGCTCCGAGGCGTTCGCCGAGTGCATGAAGACGAAGTTCCCGCAGATCAAGGTGTTCGAGCTGCCCACCGACTGGAAGGGCGACGTGGCCTCCGCCAAGCTCCAGTCGCTGCTGGCCCAGAACCCGGACCTGAACGGCGTCTACATGCAGGCCGGAGGCGTTTTCCTGCAACCGACCCTGGCCCTGCTGGAGCAGAAGGGCCTGCTCAAGCCCGCCGGGCAGAAGGGCCACATCAGCATCATCTCCAACGACGGCATCCCGCAGGAGTTCGAGGCCATCCGCAAGGGCCAGATCGACGCCACGATCTCCCAGCCCGCCGACCTGTACGCCAAGTACGCGCTGCATTACGCCAAGGCCGCGGCCGAGGGCAAGACCTTCGAGCCGGGCGCGACCGACCACGGCTCCGTCATCATCAAGCTGCCCAACGGACTGGAGGACCAACTGCCCGCCCCGCTGGTCACCAAGGCCAACGTCGACGACACCTCCCTGTGGGGCAACAACGTCGGCTGACGACGGTCGGTTCCCTGCCCGCCGCGCCCGGGGAGGACGAAACCCGTCCCCGACGCCCAGTCCGCCCCGCCGGCCCGGCGCAAGCCCGCGCCCCTCGGCCCCAGCCTCCGTACACGAAGGACGGTATCCACCATGGCGGAGACCGCGACCGCCCCGGCGACCGGCCCCGGCACTCCGGCCCCGGTGGCCGAGGCGACCGGCATCAGCAAACGATTCGGCGCGACCGTCGCGCTGCGTGACGCCCACATCACCGTCACTCCGGGCGAGTCTCACGCCCTGGTCGGACGCAACGGCGCCGGCAAGTCGACACTCGTGTCCCTCCTCACCGGCCTCCAGCAACCGGACGCCGGGACCCTGCGCTTCTCCGGCGAGCCCGCGCCCGCCTTCGGCGACATCGACGCCTGGCGCTCCCGCGTCGCCTGCGTCTACCAGCGCTCCACCATCATCGGTGACCTGACCGTCGCCGAGAACCTCTTCCTGAACCGGCAGAGTGCGGGGGCGGCGCAGCCCATCCGCTGGAAGCGACTGCGCCGGCGTGCCGAGGAACTGCTCGGCGAGTACGGGGTGGCCGTCGACCCCACCGCGCGGGCCAAGGACCTCACCGTCGAGCAGCGGCAGTTCGTGGAGATCGCACGCGCCCTGTCGTTCGGCGCACGCTTCATCATCCTCGACGAGCCGACAGCGAAACTCGACGCCCGCGGCATCGTCCGGCTGTTCGACAAGCTTCGCGACCTCCAGCGCCAGGGTGTCGCTTTCCTCTTCATCTCCCACCACCTGCAAGAGGTCTACGACCTGTGCACCACCGTCACGGTGTACCGCGACGCGAGCCACGTGCTCACCGCGCCTGTCGCCGAACTCCGCCACCAGGCGCTGGTGGAGGCCATGACCGGCGAGTCCGCCTCCATGGTCACCACCGCCGTCGGCGGGCCCGTGGCCTCCCGGTCCGACTCCACGGAACTGCTGGCCATCGACAGCCTGACACTGCCCGGCGTCTGCGAGGACATCTCCCTCTCGGTCCGCTCCGGCGAGGTCGTCGGACTCGCCGGAGCAACCGCCAGCGGCAACGTGCAGGTGGGTGAGGCGATCGCCGGTCTGCACCGTGCCAAGGACGGCCGGATCACGGTCGGCGACGCGACCGTGCGCACCGGCAGTGTGCCGTCCGCGCTCGCCGCCGGAATCGGTCTGGTCCCCGAGGACCGTCATCTCCAGGGCCTGGTCAGCAACCGCAGCGTGGCGGAGAACGCGACGCTCACCGTCACCGACCAGCTCGGCCCCTTCGGCACGGTGCTCCCGGCACGTACCAAGGCGTTCGCGGGGCGCATGATCCGGGACCTCGACATCAAGACCCCGGGAGCCGCCACTCCCGTCTCCGCGCTCTCCGGCGGCAACCAGCAGAAGGTGGTCGTCGCCCGGGCCCTGGCCACCGACCCTCATGTTCTGGTGGCCATCCGCCCCACCAACGGGGTGGACGTCAAGTCCAAGGAGTTCCTCCTGGGCCGCATCCGCCAGATCGCGGACGGCGGCAAGGCGGCGCTGATCGTCTCCGACGAACTGGACGACCTGAAGGTCTGCGACCGGGTCGTCGTCATGTTCCACGGGCGCGTGGTCGCCGAGTTCGACCGCGGCTGGAAGGACGAGGCCCTCGTCGCCGCGATCGAAGGTGTCGCCGGCGACACGGCCCGCGCCGGCACGTTCCCCCCATCCGCCTCATCCGGCGCAGACGAGCACGGAAGGTAGTCATGTCCGCCACCACCGATCTCACCGAGCCCACCGTGAGCACGGCTGAGCCGAACGCCGCGGACGCCGCGCGCCGCCGGGTCGTCCTCGGGCGCTTCCGTGAACTGTCCCTGGTCCCGGCGATCCTCGTCCTGGGCCTCATCGGGTTCATCGTCTCGCCCGCCTTCCTCACCGCCGACAATCTGATCGGCGTGGCCCAGCAGTCCACCGAACTCAGCCTGCTGGTGCTCGCCACGACCTTCATCCTGATCGCCGGGCGGATGGACCTCTCCCTCGAGTCCACCATCGGCGTGGCCCCCGTCATCGCCGTGTGGCTCGTCCTGCCCACCAGCGGCGGCCGGTTCAACGGGCTCGGCCTCTTTCCCGAGTGGACGGCGGTTCCGCTCTGTCTGCTGGTCGGCGCGCTGATCGGCGCCGTCAACGGCTTCCTCATCCTCAAGCTGCGCCTCAACGGGTTCATCGTCACCCTCGGCGCCCTCACCATGCTCCGCGGCCTCCAGGTCGCCCTCTCCGAGGGCCAGTCCATCGTCGAGTTGCCCTCCTCCTTCACCTACCTGGGCAAGGAGTCCTGGCTGGGCGTACCCGCCGCCATCTGGGTGTGCGCGCTGCTCTTCGCCGTCGGAGGGAGTGCGCTGGCCTGGCTCCGGCACGGCCGGGCGCTGTACGCGATCGGTGGCAACGCGGAGGCGGCCCGTACCGCGGGCATCCGGGTCGACCGCATCGTGTGGATCGTCCTCATCCTCGGCAGCGTTCTCGCCGCGTTCGCCGGCATCCTCTACAGCGGCCACTACGGTTCCATCTCCGCCACCCAGGGCAGCGGCTGGATCTTCCAGGTCTTCGCCGCGACCGTCATCGGCGGGGTCAGCCTCAACGGCGGCAAGGGCTCCGTGTTCGGTGCCCTGACCGGCGTCCTCACCCTTCAGCTGGTCGTGAACGTCATGACGCTGGCAGGCGTACCTCCGCTGTGGAACCAGTTCCTCAACGGCGCTATCATCATCGTCGCCCTGATCATCTCTCGCTTCGCCTCCGGCGAGAAGCAGGAATAACCGCGCCCCGCAGGCGGCTCCGCCGGCCCCGGGTCAGGTCCCGGCGGAGCCGCCGCCCGGCACATCCCTGACGCAGAGAGGCACCTCGTGGCACTCACGGACGACGCGATCGACAAGATCAAGGCGATGATCGTCGACGGCGAACTCGCGCCCGGCTCACGCCTGCCCAAGGAGGAGATCCTCGCCGGACAGCTCGGCCTGTCCCGGAGTTCGCTGCGCGAGGCCGTGCGGGCGCTGACCGCCATGCGCATCCTGATCACCCGGCAGGGCGACGGCACGTACGTCTCCAGTCTGGAGCCCCATCTGCTGCTGGAGAGCCTCTCCTTCGCCGCCGACGTCTCCCAGGGCCAGACGGCCCTACAGTTGCTCCAGGTACGACGCCTGCTCGAGCCGCAGGCGACGGGGCTGGCCGCCGCGCTGCTGAAGCAGGAGGACCTCCGGGAACTGCGCGACATCCTCGACCGGTCCCGGGCCGCCGCCACCGTCGAGGAGTTCGTCGCCCACGACATCGCCTTCCACCTCAGGATCGTCGAAGCGGTCGGCAACCCCGTGCTGTCGATGCTGCTGCAAGTACTCTCCACCCGCACCCAGCGGGTCCGCATCGTCCGCGGCAGCCAGACCAGTCACGCCCTGAACAGCGCCCACGAGGACCACGAGCAGATCCTCAGCGCGCTGCAATCGCACGACGCCCTGCTCGCCGCCTCCGCGGCGACCGTCCACATCGCGGCCGTCGAGCAGTGGCTGGCCACCAGTCTGACCGATGACCCGACACGAGCGATCGACGACTGACCTCCCGCTCCCCTGGTGTCCTCTTCGCGGTCCTGCCAGTGCTGTCCTCTTCGCGGGTCCTGCGAGATGACCGTTGGCCGGGCCGGGCGTGACTGTTCCACCACCGCCGGGGCCCGCGACGCCACCGAGGCCGCCAGGGTCACCGACACCGCCGATGCCGACCGGCCGAACGCGGAACAGGGTCACCGTCACCAAACCCGCCGGGCCGCCGTGACGATTCGGAGGCCACTCGCCGGATCATCGCCCGCGGCGGGCTCGGCCGCGTCCTCGGCGGTCGGCGGCCGCCGGGCGGCGTCAACGATCGGCGGTCGGCGTCAGCGGTCGGCGGTCAGCGGTTGGCGTCGGCGATCGGCGATCGCCGATCGAAAGAGGGCTGCGGCTCCCGCATATCCGGATGTCCCGTTCCCCCTCCGGCCGGCCCGGAGGAGGCGGCGAGCGGGCCGCCGTCGGCCACCCGGAAGACGGCCACGTCGTGCGCGAGGACGCTCGCCGGGATGTCCATCCGCGCTGGACGTGCCGCCGGTCCATCGGTGTGACGACGTGGGCCCCGCAGTTCGTACGGGGCCCCACGTCCTGGTCCGGTCGGTGGGCCGTGGGCGTCCCCAGCAGGTCAGCGCCACGGCCCAGGGTCGGAGCCGGCCGGGGGTTGATGGCCCTTCCATGGGCGTGGCGGCGCACTCCAGGCCGCTCGTGCCCTCCCCGCGGCCGAACGGCGGACGAGCGGTCCTGACGGAGCGGCCACCCGGCACGGTCACACGAAGTCCAACGTGACACGACAGAACCATTGACCCGTCGCCGCCCCACCCCTAGCTTCTGACCGAGCCACCGAACTTCGTCCGCTATATCGGACGAACGCTCCTCGCCTGCCCCCGCACGTCACCTTGGAGAGCAGATGAACTCACGTGCCCGATCTGACTCCCGGCCGTCCCGTCGGCGGTTCCTCGGCATGACCGCCGGCGTCCCCCTGGCCGCGATGACCGCCAACCTGACCGTCGGGGCGGGCGCCGCCCACGCCGCGGACTCGGCGTACGTCATGGCCTACTTCACCGAGTCCACGACCATGCTGGAGGCCAACTACGGCCTGCACCTGGCCGTCAGCCGGGACGGCCTGCAGTGGATGCCGCTGAACCAGAACAACCCCGTGGTCACCCCCACCGAGGGCTCGCTCGGACTGCGCGACCCGTTCATCCTGCGCAAGCAGGACGGCACCTTCGTCGTGCTCGCCACCGACCTCAAGGGCACCGACTGGAACTACGTCAGCCAGTACGTCCACATCTGGAACTCCGCAGACCTGCGCACCTTCACCGGTTACCACCGGCTGAAGCTGCACGACATGAACACCCACAGCTGGGCGCCCGAGGCGTTCTGGGACGCGGGCCGCGGCCAGTACGCGCTCATCTACTCCGCCGTCAACAGCAGCGGCCACAACGTCATCATGGTCAACTACACGACCGACTTCGTCACGGCCTCGGCCCCCCAGGTCTTCTTCGACCCCGGTTACGACGTGATCGACGGCGACGTGGCCGTGGGCGTGAACGGCGTCAACTACCTTTACTTCAAGAAGAACGGGACCCTCGTCGGCGCCAAGTCCACCTCCCTGAACCCCGGCAGCTTCACGCCGTTCAGCACCGCCGTCTCGCACGGCGGCACCGAGGCCCCGACCCTGGTCAAGTCCCTCACCTCCAGCACCTGGTACCTGTGGGGCGACACCTACACCCCCAACGGCGTCTTCTACGCCTGGCAGAGCGGCAACCTCGCGGCCGGCACCTGGAGCGCGCTCGACCAGCGTCTCTACACCCAGCCTCTCAACTCCAAGCACTGCGGCATCCAGCCGATCACCTCGACCGTGTACGACGACATGGTCGCCAAGTGGGGCGCCCCGGCCTGGAACAGGCTCAAGTCGTACAACTTCCCGGGCCGTTACGTCCGGCACGCCGACTACGTCGGCCGCATCGACGCGTACCCCTTCGACCCGTACACCGACTCTCAGTGGAAGATCGTGCCCGGTCTCGCCGACAGCTCCGGAGTGTCCTTCCAGTCCGTCACCCAGCCGACCCGCTACCTGCGGCACTACAGCTACCGACTGAGGCTGGACGCCAACGACGGGACCAGCGCGTTCGCCCAGGACGCCACCTTCCACAAGGAGGCCGGCCTGGCCGACTCCGCCTGGACCTCCTTCCGTTCCCACAACTTCCCGACCCGCTACCTCAGGCACTCGGACTACGTCCTGCGCATCGACCCGATCGCCACCGCCACCGACCGTGAGGACGCGACCTTCTCCATCGTCCACTGACGCGCCACCGCCGGTCAGTACCTGACGCCCCGTCACCGGCCGCAAGCTCGTGCTGTCCTTCTGCGAGTGGGGCACCGGACTGCCCTGGAACTGGGCGACCGGCTACGACGACCTGTGGCGCACCAGCGACGACGTCACCGGTCAGAACAACCAGAAGTGGTCCTCGACTGAGGCCCGCCATCCACAGATGAACACAAAAGGCGAGGGCGCGCAGGCACCCTCACCGCCCACAGGGCACCGCCCGGCCACACGTCCCCGACGGGGGATGCTCCGCGGCAGGGGGGGCCGACATCGTGAACGCTCGGGCCGATGCGCTCGTGGCTCCCGATGCGCGCCCGGCAGGCCGAAGGCTCCGAGTGCCGGACCTTTATCGCGTTGTGGGGTCGGGGGCGCCGCCATAGGGTCTCCGGCATGTCTTTACGTCTTCGTATGCGCCAAGCCCTGCCGGAAGCGATGCGCGCCCGTGACAAGGCCGCGGTGAGTGCCCTGCGCGCAACGCTGGCCGCGCTGGACAACGCCGAGGCGGTGCCCGTGGACGAAGCCGAGCTGCGCGGCCTGGCCCTCGAGCAGCTGCCGGTCGGTGTCGGCGTCACCGAAGCGGCGCGGCGTGAGTTGAGGGAGTGCGAGGTAGTGGAAGTGGTGCGCGCCGAGGCCGCCGAGCGACTGGAGGTCGCCGCGCGGTTGACTTCCCCCGCGCACGCTGACCGAGCCGCGCGGCTCCGCTCGGAGGCCGCCGTGCTGCTCGGTTTCCTCGACGGTCCCGGCACCGCATAGGACAGGGTGTCGCAGCGCACCCGGAGCGCCGCAGCAACCGGGTCCGCCGGGGTGGGTCGGGCGGGCCGCGCCGACACGCAGCGCCTCACGCCGGTGACCGCGGCTGATCACCGGCGCCGGCGAGACAGTCCGGGACGGGGATCCGACCCGCCCCTCCGCCACTGACCGCCCGGCCGTTGCCGAGCCCTGTCCTGCCCGCCTCGCACCCATGGGCCGCTCCCGACTTCCGGGATACCCCCCTGGGGTATATAGTCGAGCCCGTCGGGAGGAGTGGATCAAACTCCTCCGGCAGCGGCCCACGCACCGACAGCCGAGGAGGAACCATGACCGACCTCAAGAACGCCGACTCCTGCTGCTCCACCGACGGCTCGTGCCACTCCGGTTCCGCGGCCGACGCCCAGGGGGCCGCGGTGACCACCGTCTACAAGGTGTCCGGCATGACCTGCGGACACTGCGAGGGCGCGGTCTCACAGGAGATCTCCGCACTCGACGGCGTCACCGCGGTCACGGCGGTCGCCGGGACCGGCGAGGTCACCGTCTCCTCCACCGCCCCGCTCGACGAGACCGCCGTCCGCGCCGCCGTCGACGAGGCGGGTTACGAACTGGTCGGCAGCGCGTGAGCCCGTCCGGGGCCGTCCGGCCCCGGACCACGCGCATTCCCCCCGCCGGGGCGTGCCGCTCCGCTGATACGGACGCCGCATGTCCCGGCCTTCCCCAGGAGTACCTCCATGACCAGCACGGCTCCCGAGAAGACGCTTCCCGACCGGGCGCCCACGCCCGGGTCCCAGGTCGAACTGTCCATCGGCGGCATGACCTGCGCCTCCTGCGCGGCCCGCATCGAGAAGAAGCTCAACCGGATGGACGGCGTCACGGCGACCGTCAACTACGCCACCGAGAAGGCGCGGATCTCCTACCCCGACGGGATCGAGGTCGCCGACCTCATCACCACTGTCGAGAAGACCGGCTACACGGCCGCGGAGCCGCCCCCGCCCACTCCCCCGGGCGGTGACCGCGAGCCTCGGAGGACCGCGTCCGCCGCGGACCACGAGTCGCTCGCCCTGCGGCAGCGTCTGTTGGTCTCGCTCGCTCTCACGGTGCCGGTGGTGCTGACGGCGATGGTCCCGGCCCTCCAGTTCGACAACTGGCAGTGGCTGTCGCTGACACTGGCCGCTCCGGTCGTGATCTGGGGTGCGTTCCCCTTCCACCGTGCCGCCTGGACGAACGCCCGGCACGGTGCGGCGACCATGGACACGCTGGTGTCGATCGGCACGCTCGCCGCCCTCGGCTGGTCGCTGTGGGCACTGTTCTTCGGGGACGCCGGCATGCCGGGCATGCGGCACGGCTTCGAGTTCGCCATCGCCCGCTCCGACGGTTCGTCCTCCGTCTACCTGGAGGCCGCGGCCGGCGTGACGACGTTCATCCTCACCGGGCGATACCTCGAGGCCAGGTCCAAGCGCAAGGCCGGTGCGGCACTGAGGGCGCTGCTGGAGCTGGGTGCGAGGGACGTCTCCGTACTGCGGGGCGGCACCGAAGTGCGCGTCCCGGTGGCCGAGTTGGCCGCGGGCGACCGCTTCGTCGTACGTCCCGGCGAGAAGATCGCGACCGACGGCACCGTGGTCGAGGGGACGTCCGCGGTCGACGCCTCCATGCTGACCGGCGAATCCGTACCGGTGGACGTGGGCGTCGGTGACACCGTGACCGGGGCGACGGTGAACGCAGGCGGCCGGCTCGTCGTCGAGGCCGCCCGGGTCGGCGCGGACACCCAGCTCGCGCGGATGGCGAGGCTCGTCGAGGACGCCCAGAACGGCAAGGCCGAGGTGCAACGCCTCGCCGACCGGATCTCCGGTGTCTTCGTCCCGGCGGTCCTGCTGATCGCCGCCGTCACCCTGGGGGCCTGGCTCGGCCTCACGGGTGACGCGACCGCCGCCTTCACCGCCGCCGTGGCCGTCCTGATCATCGCCTGCCCGTGCGCCCTCGGCCTCGCGACGCCGACCGCCCTCATGGTCGGCACGGGACGCGGCGCCCAGCTCGGCATCCTGATCAAGGGTCCCGAGGTACTGGAGTCCACCCGGCGCGTGGACACGATCGTCCTCGACAAGACCGGCACCGTCACGACCGGCCGGATGCGGCTCCATGACGTGTTCACCGCACCGGGCGTGGACGAAGGCGAACTGCTGCGACTGGCGGGCGCGTTGGAACACGCCTCCGAGCACCCCGTCGCACGGGCGATCGCGGCCGGCGCGGTGGACCGGGCGGGAAGCCTGCCGGTTCCCGAGAACTTCGAGAACGTCGCCGGTGTCGGCGTCCAGGGCGTCGTCGACGGACGCGCCGTGCTCGTCGGCCGCGAACAGCTCCTCAGGGAGTGGGCCGTCGAACTGCCCGGCGCACTGGCCGACGCGAAGGCCGCCGCGGAGGCCGAGGGGCGTACGGCGGTCGCCGTTGCCTGGGACGGCGAGGCGCGTGGTGTCCTGACCGTCGCGGACGCGGTCAAGGAGACCAGCGCCGAGGCGGTGGCCGAGTTGCGCGGGCTGGGGCTCGAGCCGGTCCTGCTGACGGGGGACAACCGGCGGGTCGCCGAGTCGGTCGCCCGAGCCGTCGGCATCGACGAGGTCGTCGCCGAGGTGCTGCCGCAGGACAAGGTGGACGTCGTGAAGCGGCTCCAGGCGGAGGGCCGTACGGTCGCCATGGTCGGCGACGGCGTCAACGACGCGGCCGCCCTCGCCACCGCCGACCTCGGTCTGGCCATGGGCACCGGCACGGACGCGGCGATCGAGGCGGGCGACCTGACCCTGGTGAGCGGTGATCTGCGGGTCGCGGCGGACGCGATCCGCCTCTCCCGCAAGACCCTCGCCACCATCAAGGGCAACCTCGTCTGGGCCTTCGGCTACAACATCGCCGCCCTGCCGCTCGCGGCCTTCGGGATGCTCAACCCGATGATCGCCGGCGCCGCGATGGCCTTCTCGTCGGTCTTCGTCGTCACCAACAGCCTGCGGCTGCGCTCCTTCGGCTAGCCCCCGGCGAACCGAGCCGCTCACCGCCGGCCCGGTCCCGGCCGCGAGAACGGTGACCGGCGGCGAGGACCGTGACCAGGCGACGACGCGGCGCCGGTCAGGGCACCCGTCGCGGGGAACCGGGCCGGCTTCACCGGGGTCGCCGTCGATGTGCGCCCGACGGGCGGCGTCCTGCGCTTGTGCGGCCCGGGGGCTGGGCGACGCTCCGTCAAGGGTCCGTGCTCCATCAGGGACCGGTGGGTGCTTCGTCGGGTCCGATGGCCCGTCAGGGGCCGGGTCGGAACCGGTCGGTGAAACCCGGCCGCCCCCGCGCTCCTGGGACCGGCGGCCCTCCACGATCCGCGGAGGGCCGCCGGTCTCAGTCCGCCACCCGCGCGACCGGGGTCTCACCGCCGGGCGCGGGCACGGGAGCCGGCTCGGGCGACAGCGGTTTGCGGATCAGGATCAGCGCCGCGTCGTCGTGCAGGTGGCCCCCCACATGGGCCAGCAGGTCGTCGTGCAGCGCCGTGAGGGTGCGCGCCGGTTCGTCGGTCAGCGTGCGCACCAGCCCGCTCTGGAGGGGGTAGAACTCCCGGTCGCGGTCGCGGGCCTCGGTGACCCCGTCGGTGTAGAGCAGCAGCTGGTCGCCGTCGGCGAACGGCAGCACATGGAGGTCAGGGGTCTGGTCCGTGAGGGCGCGCAGGCCCAGCGGCGGGGCCGGACGTGGGGGATTCACCGGGACGACCCCTCCTCCGGACGCGCGGA
Organism: Streptomyces sp. NPDC033216; assembly: GCF_055577115.1. Lineage (NCBI taxonomy): Bacteria > Bacillati > Actinomycetota > Actinomycetes > Kitasatosporales > Streptomycetaceae > Streptomyces > Streptomyces sp. NPDC033216. The sequence goes on from NZ_JBVIQK010000004.1 coordinate 400,468, forward strand.
CCAGCAGCGGGGGCGCGTGACCGCAGTTCACCACTTCGAGATGGCCGGGGCGCGGGTGTCCGGCGATCACGGCGGTGACGAAGTCGTCGGCGCCGAGATTGCGCGCGAGGCTGCGTTCGATCCGGTCGACGACCGCGAGGAGGTCCGGTTCGTCGTGGGCGGCCTCCCGGAAGACGCCGACCACCAGCGCAGCGGTGCCGACGGCCGGCAGTCCCTTGCCCCGCACGTCGCCCACGATCAGGCGGACGCCGTACGGGGTGGACACCAGGGCGTAGAGGTCGCCGCCGATGCGGGCCTCGGCCGCGGCGGCGCTGTAGCGGACGGCGACCTGGAACGGACCGACCGTCGGCGGCACCGGCACCAGCAGCGCGTGCTGGGCGGTCTCGGCGACCGAGCGGACGGCTGCGAGGACCCGTTCTCGGCGTCCGCGCAGCACGCTGGCCAGGCCGCTCGCCAGGGTGACGGCCACCAGGACGGAGAGTACGGCGGCCAGTTCCCGGCCCGGTGCACCGTGCCGCATGCCGTGGACGACACCGAGCGCCGCGGCCAGCATCCCGACGCACAGCACACCGCGCGGGCCGTTGGTGGTGGCGGCCAGCGCCGGCCCGACCGCGAGAAGCGGCAGCCAGGTCACGCCGTCGACACCGGCGAGGTCCACGGCCAGTACGACGACGGTCACGAGCAGCACGGGCAGGACGGCAGCCCCGGCGGCCAGCGGCGCGGCGGCCCGCCTGACCGCCGGCCCCCCGGGGACGCGCACCCGCTTCTGGCGGGGCCGCACGGTCCGGTGGCCGTCACGACGGTCTCGGGCCTGACTCATGTGTGTCCGCAGTCCTCATCTGTGTAGGGGGATCGCCCCTGAAACGCCTGTTCCATCCAGGAATACGGGTTCGGTGCGCGTGTCACAAGGAGAGGATTTTCAGATAGTGAGCGACAGGCCCCTGGTCACCCGGTTCGCGGTCGGGATGAGCCGCTCCCGGATCTCCCCCAGCCGGGACAACCGGTCCGCCGGCAGGGACACCCCGAGCGAGCCGAGTATGTCCCCGCTGTAGACGGGCACGGCGACACAGACCGTGCCGAGGGTGTACTCCTCCAGGTCCGTGACGGCCGGTGCCATCGGCGCGGAGTCCAGGCGCCGCAGCAGCTCGGGCGAACTCGTGATCGTCCGTGGGGTGAGGTCGGAGAGGTGATGGCGGGAGAGGTAGTCGCGACGGGCCTCGCCGTCCAGCTCGCGCAGCACGGACTTGCCGAGCGCGGTGGCGTGTCCCGCGTCCTCGAATCCCACCCAGAGGTCGGCGCGGGGTGTTCGGGGGCTGTCGACGATCTCGGCGATCCGGATCTCGCCGTCCTCGTAGAAGGTGAGGTAGGCGGCGGTCGCCAGTTCGTCCCGCAGAGCGGCGAGTGTGGGACGCACCCGGCTGAGCAGGGCCTGCCCGCGCCCCGTCGAACGCAGCGTCTGCACCTTGTCCCCCAGGACGAAGCCGCCGTCCTCCAGCTTGAGCACGTATCCGTCGTGGACCAGCGTGCGGAGCAGGTGATAGGCGGTGGCCAGGGGCAGACCCGTCTCGCGGGCCAGTTGCTTCGCCGGGGCGCCGTTCTCGTGCGCGCCCACCGCCTCCAGCAGGCGGAAGGCTCGCTGGACAGAGGTGATCAGCGTCGGGCCTCCCTGCGCACCCATGCGTCCAGCGTGCGTCAGGGACACGAAAGGGGCAAGACGGGCGCAGGACGTGGCGTTCAGGGGCACCCGTCCCCTATGAACGACACGAACGACACGAACGGCGAGGGTGCGCGGCGAGCCTCCCCGCCGGAGGAGCGCGACACCGTGGAGCGGCTGGTCCCGGCGTGGCTGGCGGAGACCGAGCGGCACGATCCGGCCGCGGCCCGCGAGGCCCGGATCGGGTGGGAGGGGGGTTCGCTGTCGGCCCACGCCGCCGAGGACCTCGCCACCTGGGTCACGGCCAGGGTCACCGACACCGGCTTCAACGAGGACGAGGGCCCGCGCGTCGACGGGCCGGTCCGCATCACCCCGGCCGACAAGGAGGCCGTGCACCGCTGGCTCACGGGACAGGGGCACCGGATCTGAGGGGGCGGGCCGGCCGCCCGAGGGCGCCCATCGGACGCTCGTGTCGACGACGTCACGCCGGGTACCCGAAGATTTCGACGTCACGGTCGGGACGCGGCACGCCGGGCGCGGCGGGCGACGGACCGTCCAGGAAAGGGGGCAGTAATGACGCAGCACGCGGACGACGACGCTCTGGATCAGCCCGCGGGCGTCGCGGAACTGCGGCTGGCGGCGGGAATCCCGGATCTCGGCCCGCCCAACGACGTACCCGCGAACGAGCTGCCGCTCGACCGCAACCAGGCGATCCTCCAGGCCGCCAAGCAGGTCGGTTCGATCCTCAAGCGCGAGGGCCACCTGTTCGCCCTGGCGGGCAGCGTGGCCGTGTACGCCCACGGCTGCACGCAGAACCTCCAGCACGACGTCGACTTCGCCATCCGTCCCGAAGACGCGGAAGCCGTCGCCGAGACCCTGCGCAAGGAGGGACTCACGGTGTACGAGCCCCCGGAGGACTGGCTGCTGAAGGCGGACTGCCTCGGCCAGCAGGTCGACCTCATCTTCGAGCTGGCCCGTCAGCCGGTCGGCACGGAACTCCTGGAACGGGCCGAGCGGCTCTCCGTCGATTCGGTCATGATGCCGGTCCTGTCGCCTACGGACCTGGTGCACAGCCGGATCGCCGCCTTCTCCGAACACCACTGCGACTTCGGGGCGGTCCTGCCGATCGCCCGCACGCTCCGGGAGAAGATCGACTGGGACCGGGTGCGCCGTGCCTGCGGCGACGAGCCGATGCCCGACGCGTTCTTCTATTTCCTGGAGCGACTGGACGTCATCGCGCCGAGGCCGGAGGAGGACCGACGATGAGGCCTTTCGCCGAGCCGTCCGGCAGCGGCGCGGACAGCGCCCGGCGGCCCCCCGGGACCGCCGGGACCGCCGGGACCGCCGGGACCGCCGGGACCGCCGGGACCGCCGGGACCGCCGGGAACATCGAGTACCGCGTCGCGCATCTGCACGACCGGCTCGCCGCCGAGGAGCTGGCCGAGCTGGGTGTGCGCGCCGAAGTGCGGGCCGGGTCGGTCGTGGTGACCGGCACGGTGCCCTCCGAGGAGTGCCGCGAGACGCTGCTGCGGACCGTTCACGAGGAGTTGGCGGGGCTCGCCGTGCACACCGACGTGGTGGTGGCCGAGACCGCCTCGCCCGACCATGCGGAGGACCTGCCATGATCCGCGTCGCCGCCGTCGGGGACATTCACATGGGCTCCGACAGCCAGGGCCTGCTGCGGCCCGCCTTCGACACCCTGGGCGAGTGTGCCGACCTGCTGCTGCTGGCGGGCGATCTGACCCGACACGGTACGCCCGAGGAGGCGCGGGTGGTGGCCCAGGAGGTGCGTGGTCTGCCGGTGCCGGTGGTCGCGGTGCTCGGCAACCACGACCACCACGACGAGCAGCCCGAGAAGGTCACCGGCATCCTCCAGGAGGCGGGCGTGACGGTCCTCGAGGGTGAGGGGACCGTCGTCGAGTGCGCGGGGGCGCGCGTCGGCGTCGCCGGCACCAAGGGCTTCTGCGGCGGGTTCGTCGGCCGCAGCGCCGGGGAGTTCGGCGAGCCGCTGATGAAGGAGTTCGTCCGGTACACCCGGCGCAGCGCGGACGCGCTGCACGGCGCGCTGGAGGACCTCGGCCGGGAGGGCTGCGACGTGCGGGTCGCGCTCACCCACTTCTCCCCCGTCGCCGACACCCTCGCCGGTGAGCCGCTGGAGATCTACCCCTTCCTCGGCAGCTATCTGCTGGCCGAGGCGATCGACACGGCCGGCGCCGACCTCTCCGTCCACGGCCACGCCCACATGGGCACCGAGCACGGGATGACGGCGGGCGGGGTCCGGGTGCGAAACGTGGCCCAGCCGGTGATCCGGCGGGCGTTCAACGTGTACCAGTTGCACGCCGGCTGACCTGAGGGCCCGCGCACCGGCCAAACCCGTACCGGGGGTCCTTTCGGTCGCACGGGAGCGTGGCGTTGCGCGCGGTCCGTCCCGAGGCACGGCCGGGCGCGGGTTCGCGCCGTGGCGCTGCCACGTTCAGGTGGTGATCACCTCGGATCGCCCTGCGGCCCCGCGTCCGCCCGTATCCAGGGCACATGGACAATCTCCACACCCGCGACGAACCCCGCTCCCTGTCCCGCAGACACTTCACGGCCAGCGCCGGTACGGCCACCGCGGCCCTGCTGGCCGCGGCCCCCGGCGCGACCGCCGCTCCGGCCTTACCGCAGGCCCCGCCGAAGCCCACCGCCGACTGGGCCACCTGTCTGGCGGTCGCACGCGCCCTGCTGGTCGTCGACGCGCAGGACAGGCCGCTGGTCCCCGGCTATCAGAAGATCCTCGGCGGCGGGCTGCCCCGCGCCGGGACGAAGACCGCGAGGAAGGTGCTCGTCATCGGCGCGGGCCCCGCCGGACTGGTGGCCGCCTGGCTGCTGAAGCGGGCCGGGCACCACGTCACGCTCGTCGAGGCCAACGGCAACCGCGTCGGCGGCCGCGTCAAGACCTTCCGCACCGGCGGACACGAGAACGCGCCCCAGGCCTTCGCCGACGCCCGCCAGTACGCGGAGGCGGGCGCCATGCGCATCCCCGGCAGCCATCCGCTGGTGATGAGCCTGATCGACCAGCTCGACGTGGAACGGCGCCGCTTCCACCTCGTCGACGTCGACGGCCAGGGCAAGCCGGTCAACAACGCCTGGCTGCACGTCAACGGCGTGCGGATGCGCCGTTCCGCCTACGCGAAGTCTCCCCGCAGGATCAACCGGTCCTTCGGAGTGCCGCGGAGGTTCTGGGACACGCCCTCCTCGACGATCCTGCGTCAGGCCCTCGACCCGGTCCGCGACGAGTTCAGCACGGCCGGCCCCGACGGCAAGCGTGTCGACAAGCCGATGCCCGAGCGGGTCCGGGGCTGGGCCCGGGTCGTCCAGCGGTACGGCGACTGGTCGATGTACCGCTTCCTCACCGAGGAGGCCGGCCTCGACGAGCGGACCATCGATCTGATCGGCACCTTGGAGAACCTCACCTCACGGCTGCCGCTCTCCTTCATCCACAGCTTCATCAGCGCGTCGCTGATCAACCCGGACACCGCGTTCTGGGAGCTGGTCGGCGGTACGGCGACCCTGCCGGACGCGCTGCTGCGGGAAGTGTCCGACGTGCTGCGCCTCGACCGGCGTGCGACACGCATCGAGTACTGGACGCCGGGCCGGACCGGCACCGACGGTACCCCGCACGTCCGGGCGGACGGTCCGCACGTATGGATCGACACCGTGTCCGAGGGCCGCGACGGCACGGTGGTGCGCGAGCAGTTCACGGGTGACGTCGCGATCGTCACCGTGCCGTTCTCGGGGCTGCGCCAGGTCCAGGTCAGCCCGCTGATGTCGTACAAGAAGCGGCGGGCCGTCGCCGAGCTGCACTACGACAGCGCGACCAAAGTGCTGCTGGAGTTCAGCCGGCGGTGGTGGGAGTTCACGGAGGCCGACTGGAAGCGGGAGCTGGACGCCGTACGGGCGGGGCTGTACGACGAGTACCGGGCGGGAAAGGCACCGGCGGACGGAAGTCTGCTCGGGGTGCACCCGTCCGTGCCGCCGGGGCACATCACGGCGGGGCAGCGGGTGCACTACGCCGCCAACCGGTGGGTGGGCCGCGACCAGCCTGAGGCGGCGCACATCGTCGGCGGGGGCTCCGTCTCCGACAACGCCAACCGCTTCATGATCAACCCGTCCCATCCGGTCGAGGGCAGCCGGGGCGGGGTCGTCCTCGCCTCCTACAGCTGGGCCGACGACGCCTCCCGCTGGGACTCCCTCGACGACGACGCCCGCTACCCGCACGCCCTGCGGGGTCTCCAGCAGGTCTACGGCCAGCGTGTCGAGGTCTTCTACACGGGCGCCGGCCGCACCCAGAGCTGGCTGCGGGACCCGTACGCCTACGGCGAGGCGTCGGTCCTGCTCCCCGGCCAGCACACGGAACTGCTGGCCGCGATCCGCTCCCCCGAGGGCCCGCTGCACTTCGCGGGCGACCACACCTCGGTCAAGCCGTCGTGGATCGAGGGGGCGGTGGAGAGCGCGGTGCGGGCGGCGCTGGAGGTGCACCGAGGGTGAGGCCGACACCGCCGACCCATTTTTGAACGCGTTCAATTCTCCGGTAGGCTCCCCTTCACACGAGCGAGGGGGAGCCTCACGATGAAGATCGTCATACCCGGTGGGACCGGACAGGTGGGAACGGTCCTGCGCCGGGCGCTCACCGCATCCGGGCACGAGGTCGTGGTGCTCAGCAGGCGGCCGGAACGGCCCGGCGACCTCGCCTGGGACGGCAGGACCCCCGGGCCCTGGACCGACGCCGTCGACGGCAGTGACGTCGTGATCAACCTGGCCGGCCGGAGCGTCAGCTGTCGCTACACGCCGGCCAACCTGCGGGAGATGATGGACTCGCGGGTGCACTCCACGCGGGTCGTCGGCCAGGCGATCGCCGGGGCCTCCCGGCCGCCCCGGCTCTGGCTCCAGATGAGCACCGCCACGATCTACGCCCACCGCTTCGACGCGCCGAACGACGAGGCCACGGGACTCCTCGGAGGGGCCGAGCCCGATGTCCCCGCCTACTGGTCCTACAGCATCGACATCGCCAGGAACTGGGAGCGGGAGCAGGAGGAGGCCGACACCCCGCACACCCGCAAGGTGGCGCTGCGGTCGGCCATGGTGATGAGCCCGGACCGGGGCGGGGTCTTCGACGTACTGTCGACGCTGACCCGCCTCGGCCTCGGCGGTCCGGTCGCCGGTGGCTCCCAGTACGTGTCCTGGATCCACGACCGTGACTTCGTGCGCGCGATCGACTTCCTGATCGACCGGGAGGACCTGGCCGGACCGGTGAACCTCGCGGCCCCCGCCCCCCTGCCCCAGCGCGTCTTCATGCGCGCACTGCGAGGAGCGTGGGGCGTACCGGTGGGCCTGCCCGCGACGAAGCGGATGGCCGGACTCGGCGCCTTCGCCCTCCGCTCGGACACGGAACTCCTGCTCAAGAGCCGCCGTGTCACCCCCGGCCGCCTCCTCGAAGCGGGCTTCACCTTCGCGCACTCCGAGTGGCCGGGGGCGGCGGAGGACCTGGTACGGCGGAGGCGGGGCGGACGTGAGGTCCGCGCGGGGAAGGGCGCGGGGGCCGCGCGGACCTGACGCGGGAGGCGCGTCCGCACGGCTCTGCCACAGGTGTCAGCTCGTCGCCCGGACCGCCGCGCGGATCAGGTCCGCGACGTCCTTCGGCCGGGACACCGCGACGGCGTGCGAGGCGCCCTCGAGTTCGACGATCGTCGCGTCGGCGCGCTTGGCGCCGAAGCGCTCGACCTCGGGGTTGATCGCGTTGTCCGCTCCGGCGATCAGCGCCCAGGAGGGCTTCGTCCTCCAGGCGGCCGCGGCGGCGGCCTCCTCGAACGCGGCGGCGGCCAGCGGTCGCTGAGCGGCGGCGAGGATCTTGGTGACGTCGGCCGGCACGTCGGCGGCGAACACCGACGGGAAGGCGTCCTCGGCGATGGTGACCTCGGCGGCGGCCGCGCCGTCCGGCGTGGGGTACGTCCACTGCTTGAGGTTGCTGACCAGCGGGGACAGCGGGAACCGGCCCTGGAGCTCGCCGAGGCTCTCGCCCTCCTCCAGGACGTAGGCGGCAACGTACACCAGGCCGACGACGTTCTCCGTGGTGCCGGCCACGGTGATGAGGGCACCGCCGTAGGAGTGGCCGACCAGGATGACGGGGCCGTCGATCTGGGCCGCGACGGAGGCGACGTAGGCAGCGTCGAAGGCCAGGCCGCGCAGCGGGTTCGGCGGGGCGATCACGGGAATGCCGTCGCGCTGGAGTTCGTCGATGACGCCGGACCAGCTGGCCGCGTCCGCGAACGCGCCGTGGACGAGGAGGACGGTGGGAGTGGTGCTCATCTTGCGGGTCTCCTCGGATCAGGCGGTGCGCAGGGCGGTGCGCAGGGTGGTGGTGGCCTGGGTGATGGCGGCCTGGGCGGCGTGGGTCTCGCGCAGGGCGTTGAGCATGACGAAGTCGTGGATGATGCCCTGGTAGCGGACGGCGGTGACGGGGACACCGGCCTGGCGGAGCTTGTTGGCGTAGGCCTCGCCCTCGTCACGCAGGACGTCGGCCTCGCCGGTGATGATCAGGGCCGGCGGCAGGCCGGCGAGCTGCTCGGTGGTCGCCCGCAGCGGGGAGGCGGTGATCTGGGCGCGCTCGGCCTCGTCGGTGGTGTACTGGTCCCAGAACCACTGCATGCCGTCGCGGCGCAGGAAGTAACCGGTGGCGAACTGGTGGTAGGAACCCGTTTCGAAGCTCGCGTCGGTCACCGGGTAGAACAGCACCTGCTGCACCAGCGGCACATCGCCGCGTTCCTTGGCCATCAGGGTGAGGGCGGCCGTCATGTTGCCGCCGACGGAGTCGCCGGCGACGGCGATGCGGGTGGCGTCCAGGCCCTTGGTGGCACCCTGCTCCACGATCCAGCGGGCGACCGTGTAGTTCTGCTCGATGGCGACGGGATAGCGGGCCTCGGGCGAGAGGTCGTACTCGGGGAAGACCACCGCGGCACCAGCGCCGACGGCGAGTTCACGCACCAGGCGGTCGTGGGTGTGGGCGTTGCCGAAGACCCAGCCTGCGCCGTGGATGTAGAGGATGACGGGCAGGGTGCCCTGGCTGCCGGCGGGCTTGACGATGCGGGCCCGGACATGGCCGGTGGGGCCGCCGGAGACGGTGACCCACTCCTCGTCCACGGCGGGCTTGTCGATCTCCCCGGACTGCACCTCGTCGACGGCCTTGCGTCCCTCCGCCGGCGCCAGATCGAACAGGTACGGCGGGTTCGCGGTCGCCTCCACGAACGCCTGGGCGGCGGGCTCCAGCACCGGCGGGGACGGCTCTACGACGTCGGACATGAGAATCTCCTGCTGTTGAGGTGTGCGTTGTTCCGCACATGGACGCTAAACGCCCTCCGCCGGCGGACTTTGTCCTCGCGTGCACCGGCAGTGTGCTCAGAGCGCACAGCGTGCCGTGCACAGCGATAAGTCGTTCGGCGCGCTCGGAGAACACACCGGGGAAGCGGCGAGTCCGCCGCACGCGACCTGGGGAATTCCGATGGAGTTCACGCCGTGTCGACCATGTGGGCCGGCGGGCCGGAGAACTCCTCGTCCCTCGCGGACCTGGAGACATCCGGCCGACCGTCGGCGCGTATCCCCCTTCGCCTTTTCCGCGACCGCGGGCCAGGGAAGACCATCTCAGCCGCTCGACGCAAACAAGCGCTCCGCGTGACGGTCACGCTTCACCGTTCCCCTACGGAATGGACTTGAACCTCGCCTGGACCCGGCCCGTTCGGCGGACTTCACGCAGCATCGGCCCCGAGTCGCCGATTGCGCACCGGAATGGGAGAAAGTCCTGCGACTTCCCGTGGAGAGGGGCCGGGATTCCGTCGGCACGCCACCTACGGCGAAACCTTCCGGCGCGATCTGCCGATCTCGCGGAGTCGCGGTTTTCGTCGGCCTCGTCGGCCTCGTCGGCCTCGTCGGCCTCGTCGGCGAGAGCCTCTTCCCGACCGGCGAACGCGGCTGTCCGGCCATGCCGAGACGGTCCGCCGGAGAGCCCCGAGCGCCTGGCGGCCCTCGGATGCGCCGTGTCCGTGCGGCACCGCCCGTCCTTGCAGGGTGAGGCGTTCCCACGGCGCCACGGACCCGGTGCCGCCTTCCACGCCCCGCCGGTCACCGCCCCGCGCTGTCCCGCCACTCGCGGGGGGACATGCCGTAGGCGGCGCGGAAGACGCGGCTGAAGTGCGTGGCGCTCGTGAAGCCCCAGCTGCCCGCCACGGCGGCGATGGTGCGGCTGCCGTGGCGCATCAGATCGCGGCGGCATTCCTCCAGCCGGCGGCGCAGGATCCAGCGGCCGACGCTGGTGCCCTCGTCCTGGAACAGTTTGTGCAGATAGCGCACGGAGATGTGATGGGCGCGGGCGAGGGTCTCCGGCGAGAGGTCCGGTTCGGTCAGGTGCAGCTCGACGTACTCCAGGATGCGGGCCATCACGGGCGACGGCTGGCCGTCCGGGCCCGGGGTGCGGCTGCCGAGTTGTTCGGAGGCGAGTGTGGCCAGGAGGTTCACGGCGCTTCCGGCGAGCATCACGCCGACCGGTGGCCGGGCCTCGGTCGCGGTGCGGGCCAGGTCGGACAGCAGCGGCGAGAGCAGGGCGCCGAGCCGGGAGGTCCGGGTGACCGGGGTCCGGGTGATCCGCCCGGCGTCGGCGGGGGTGAGGCCCATCAGGTCGGTCGGCACGAGGAACACGGTGGCCCGGAACCGCTCGGGGAAGTCCAGGGCGGGCGGCCGGCGCGCGTCGTAGAAGCAGATGTCGCCGGGGGTGAGCCGCACGGCGTGGGGGTCCGGGAGCCGGGTGGCGCCCCGCAGTCCCACGAAGAGGTACTCGCCGGCGTCCCGTGCGTGCGGCCGGTGCTCCGGCTGCGGGGCCCGCTCGCCCGGCAGTCGGCCGGGGCCGGTCTCGGCGGTCATGATCTCTACGCCCAGGGGCGTCCGGCAGATGGGTACGTCGATCGTGCTGGTGGTGGTCATCTTCCGCCGTTGCCTCCTGAGCGAGCGACTGTCGGACTCGTCGCCCGGACGGTAGGCCGGAGGATGTGTAAAAAGAGTGACAACGCAGTGACAGCGGCGGGTACCGGTCAGGCGCGCACGGCGTCTTCGGCTTGCTCGGCGCGCTCGGCCGCGAAGATCCGCAGCAGGTCGTGCAGGACGTGGTGGCCGGGCGTGTGCTCGGTGATCAGGTGGGCCTCGGCGAGTTCGCCGAGCAGCCGGCGGGCGCCGCGGACCGGCAGGCCGGTGAGTGCCGCCGCCGACGCCGGGGTGAGGTCGGGCCCCGAGTGCCGGGGCAGCAGCCGGAACAGCCGGGCCGCCTCCGGGGAGAGCCGTCGGTAGGAACCCAGGAAGGCGTCCCGGACGTCGGCCGTTCCTCCGCCGGCGAAAGCGTCCAGGCTGCCCCGCGTCTCGCGCAGGTACGCGGCCACGTCCGCGAGGGGAGTCTCACGGTGGCCGCGGGCACGTACGGCGACGGCGGCCAGCGCGAGGGGCAGCCGGCCGCTCCGGGCGACGATCTCGTCGGCTGCCTGAGGCTCGGCGGCCGTTCGGTCGGCGCCCACGAGGCCGGCCAGCACCTCGCGCGCGTCCTCGGCCGAAGGCGGCTCCAGGCGCAGCGGGCGGGCCCCCGAGGCGATGAGGCCGGGCAGGGCGTGGCGGCTGGTGACCAGCGCCAGACAGCCCGGTGCGGCGGGCAGCAGCGGACGCAGTTGTTCCGTGCCGGCCGCGTCGTCGAGGACCACGAGGACGCGCCGGCCTGCCAGCAGCGTGCGGTACAGGCCGGTCAGCGCGGCCGGTCCCGTCGGCATCCGGGCCGCGGACACGCCGAGGGCCGTGAGCATCGCGCGCAGCGCCTCCTCGGCCCGGGCCGCGGGCCGCGCCGGGTCGCCGCCGCGCAGCGCGACGTACAGGTGTCCGTCGGGGAAGCGGCCGGTGGCGCCGTGGGCCCAGTGCAGGGCGAGGGCGGTCTTTCCGACGCCCGCCATGCCCCCGATGAGCACGGGCGCCGGGGCTCCGGCGCTCCCCGCGACCGCGTCCCCCACCGCCGTCAGCCATTCCAGCTCGGCCTCGCGGCCGGTGAACCCTTCGGGAGATGCGGGCAGTCGGGCGCGCCGAGCGGACGCCGTCCGGTCCGGTACGGCGGGGGCGGCACCGGTCGCGGCGTCATCGACCCGTGGGTCCGGGCCCACCCGTCCGACCGGCGTCTGCCGGCCGAGGTTCACGCGTGGCCCTGAGGTCAGCCCGCCCACGTCCTGGCGCAACACGCGCGTGTGCGCCGCCGTCAGTTCGGCGCCGGGGGTGACGCCGAGTTCCGCGGCCAGCCGGCGGCGGAGGTCCCCGTGGACCGTGAGCGCGTCCGCCTGGAGACCGCAGGCGGCGAGGGACAGGATCAGCCGGGCGTGCAGCGACTCGTCGAGCGGATCGAGCGCCGCGGCCCTGCGCAGGGCGGGCAGGACCTGGGCGGACCGGCCGCAGAGCAGAGCGGCGTCGGCAGCCATCCGGGCCGTCCGCAGGAGTTCGCGGCCGAGCGCCGTGAACTGGACGTGCCGGCGTGCGGCGGCGGGAATGCCCATCGCCACCGGCCCGCGCCACTCCTCCAGGGCCTCGGTGAGGCGCAGCGCCGCCGTCTCGGCCCGCCCGGTGGCGGCCGCCCGCTCGCCCTGCCGGGTCAGTTCGCGGAAGCGCAGCAGGTCGACCTCCTCCGTGGCGGCCTCCAGCAGGTAGCCGCCGGGACGGCGCAGCAGGCGTTCGCCGGGGGCGCGCGGCGGCAGTTCCGGTTCCAGCAGGCGTCGGAGCGCGCCCACGTAACGGCGCACCACGTTCGACGCGCTGGCGGGCGGGTGGGCCGGCCACAGCACGTCGAGCAGTTCCTCGGTCGGCACGGGCCGGCCCGCGTGGGCCAGGAGCAGGGCGAGCAGGGCCCGCTGCTGCGGGAATCCGAGGTCGAGTTCCGTTTCGCCGCGCCGCACCCGCACCGGCCCCAGCACCTCGAACCGCGTCACGGCGGGGTCAGCAGGCACCGGCCTGCCCGTCCCGTCCGGCGAGGCGGGCGTGGACCCGCTCGGCGTCGGGGTGGTCGAGGCCTCTGAGGAGGCCGAGGGCCTCGGTCCAGGCGGCGCGGGCGCCGTCCTCGTCGCCCATGGCGCGGTGGGTGTCGCCGACCCGCGCGAGGATGTCGGCCTCGGCGTAGGGCGCGCCGAGGTCCCTGAGGAGGGCGAAGGCGTTGCGGTAGGCGAGGAGGGCGTGCGGGTGGCGGCCGAGGTGCTGGTGGGCGTAGCCGATGCTGTCCCAGGTGACGGCCTGGCCGTAGCGGTCGCCGAGGTCCTGGAGGGTGGTCAGGGCCTCGAAGCAGTGCGTCAGGGCCGACTGGTGCTCGCCCAGCCGGGCGTGGTACCAGCCGACCGAGTTCAGGACGCTGGCCTGTGCGGCCCGGTCGCCGGCGGCGCGGAACAGGGCGAGGGCGAGCTGGTTGTGGCGCAGGGCGCCGGGCAGGTCGCCGCGCTGCTCGCTCTCCCAGCCGAGGCTGCGGTGGGTGTTGGCGCGTCCGGTGTCGTCGCCCAGGCGCGTGAAAAGCTCGAGGGCGTGTTCGAGGCGGGGGACGGCCTGGTCGTTCAGGCCGAGCCGGCCCTCTATGCGGCCGAGTCCGCGCAGCCCGCGGGCTTCCATGGCGGGTTCGGCGAGCCGTCGGGCGGCGTCGAGGGCGGTGCGCTGAACGGTGAGCGCGTCGTGCCAGTGACCCCGGCGGTCGAAGAACGGTTCCAGGGACCAGGCCAGATGGCAGGCGAGACGTTCCTGCGCGGTGGCGGCGGCGGTGTCGACGACGGCGAGGAGCACGGCGTGTTCGGCGGTGAGCCAGGCCAGGGCCCGGTCGACGTCGACGAGCGGTTCCGGGCGTACGCCCTCGGGTGCGGGCGGCGGGGGCAGCGGGTCGGAGTTGGGGGCCAGCAGCCGGTCGGCGGCGTGGGCGGTGTGCAGGTAGTGGTGGTGCAGCCGGTGTACGGCCGCCCGTCGTTCGTCGTCGGTGTGCCGTTCCTCGACGAGTTCGGCGGCGTGGGCGCGGAGCAGATCGTGGAAGGCGTGCCGGCCGGGGCTGTGCTCGGTGACGAGGTGCAGGCCGGTCAGTTCGGCCAGCAACGGCCGGGTCCGGCGTACCGGCAGTCCCGCCAGGGCGGCGGCGGCCGGCAGGGAGAAGTCGGGGCCGGGGTGCAGGGCGAGCAGCCGGAACAGCCGGGCGGCCTCGTCGGAGATCTGACGGGAGGACCAGGAGAAGACGGTGCCCACGTCCACGGAGGAGTCGGAGCGGGCGAACGCGTCGAGGCTGCCGTGGGCGTCGCGCAGTTCGGCGGCGACGGCGGAGAGCGGGAAGTGGGGGTGGGCGGCGGCCCGGGCGGCGACGCAGGCGAGAGCGAGGGGCAGTCCCGCGCACAGTTCGGTGATCTCGTCGGCGGCGCGCGGTTCGGCCTCGACCCGTTCGGCGCCCAGGCGGCGGACGAGCAGGACGCGCGCCTGCTCGGTGTCGAACGGCCGCAGCGTCAGGGAGTGGGCGCCGTGCGCGGCGACCAGCCCGGACAGGGCGTCGCGGCTGGTGACGACGGCGAGACAGCCGGGCGAGCCGGGCAGCAGGGGCCGTACGTGGTCGCTGTCGCGCGCGTTGTCCAGGACGACGAGGATCCGCCGCCCTCTCAGCACACCCCGGTAGAGGGCGGCCTGCGCGTCCATGCCGTGCGGTATCCGGTCGGGCGGTACGCCGAGGGCGTCCAGGAAGCCGCGGAGGGCCTCGCCCGCCTCCATGACCGCGCCGGAGGGGTCGTAGCCGCGGAGGTTGACGTAGAGCTGCCCGTCGGGGAAGCGGTCGGCGACGCGATGCGCCCAGTGCACGGCGAGGGTGGTCTTGCCGACCCCGGCCATGCCGCCGATGGCGGTGATCACCACGGTACCGGGCGCCCCGTCGGGCAGGCTTCCGTCGCCGCCCGACAGGGCGAGGACCTCGTCGAGTTCGCCGCGTCGGCCCGTGAACGCCGGTAGGTCGTGCGGGAGCTGGGCGGGGACCGGGAAGGCGGGGAGACCGGCGGGTGCCGCCTCACGGGCGGGGACGGGGGGTTCGTGAGCCTGCGTGAGGGGGGCCTCGGGCGCGCCGGCGTTCGTCCGGTGATCGGCCGGTCCGGACGCCGCCGGGGCGCCCCCGCCGGGCTTGTCCCGCAGCACGGTCTCCCGGGCCTCGCGCAGCTCCGCGCCGGGGTCGATACCCAGGTCCTCGACGAGCCGGGTCCGTACGGCTTCGTACACGCCGAGGGCCTCGGACCGGCGGCCCGCTGCCGCCAGGGCGCGGATCAGCGCGGCCTGCACGGGTTCGTCCAGGGGATGCGCGTCGGCGGCCCGGTGCAGTTCGGGCAGGACGGCCCCGGGAAGGCCGGCGCGCAGGGCGGCGTCGGCCGCGTCGCGCACGGCGGTGAGGCGTTCGCGGTCCACCGCGTCGAACGCCGGGTGGGCGCGGACCTCGGCGGGCAGGCCGACGGCGACCGGCCCCCGCCACAGGGAGAGCGCCTCGGTGAGCGGGCCGAGGGCCTGCTCGGGCGCATCGCGTACGGTCCGCTGCCCGGCTTCCCGCAGGGCACGGAAGCGGATCAGGTCCAGGGAGTCACCGTCGGTCACGAGGCGGTAGCCGCCCGCGTCCCGCACCAGCCAACGGCCCTCCGCACGGGGGGCGAGGCCGGGCTCCAGCAGCCGCCGCAGTGATCCCACGTGCCGGCGGACCACGTTGACGGCGCTGCGCGGCGGGTCGGTCCCCCACAGCGTGTCGACGATCTCGTCCATGCCGACCGGCTGCCCCGCCCTGACCATCAGCAGCGCCAGGAAGGCTCGTTCCTGCCGCCCGGCCGGCTCCAGCTCGGTCTCTCCCCGACGCACCCGCACGGGCCCCAGGACCGCGAACCGCACGGACTCCAGCGGCACGTCTTCCCCCTCCGGTGTCACTCCCAGAGGCCGACCCTACGTCACCGCTCGTGTTACCGAGAGTCAGTCCAGGAGCCGGGAAACCGCAGGTGGGGGGTAGTTTACCGGACGGTCACGCCGACCGCGTGCGGGCCAGGGCGTCCGTCAGCGCCTGGTGGATCTCGTCGGGGAGCCAGCGGCAGTGGGCGCCCTGCACCACGTACTCGGCGACCTCGCGCAGCTTGGTGTTGGTGCGCTGGGAGATCTCCCGGAGCACCTCCCAGCCCTGCTCGGGGCGCAGCCGGCCCACGGCGACGACCACCCCGATGGCCTGGTCGATCACGGCGTGGGAGGCGACGGCCTGCCGCAGCTGGGCCACCTCCTCCCGCAGCGCGGCGACCCGCGCCTCGGCGTTCTCCTCCGCAGCCCTGCCGCACTCCACTGTGTTTCTCCTCGTCAGGAGCCCGCGAAGCCGCGGGCGGCCACCAGGCGTCACCGTGCCGTCCCCGTCCAGCCTGCACAGAAGCGAACGGTTCGGCCGCACACCGAACGAACGACATCGCCGGGGACGGTCCGGAAAACGAATGCCCCCCCGGAGGGGGGGAAAGCGTGCGGAGGCGGCGAAACGTCGTTGCGACGACCGTCCGGCCCGCGCGGCGCGGGGCCACCGACCCACCGGACGAAGGATTCATGGACACGCTGTTCTTCGACAGTGACGACCTCGGCCGGACCGAGGACTTCCTCAGCAGGGCCTACGCCAGGATGCGCATCGGCAGCAGCGACCCGGGGGCCGGCCGGGCACGCATCAGCCGTGCCGCGATGCCGTCGGTGACCGTGGACGAACTCGACCTCGGCTTCGAGATGAGCTACTCGGTCGCCCCGCTGGGCCGGATCTGTCTGTGCCTGGTCCACGAGGGCACCATCCGGGACCACACCTTCGACGGTGTGCAGGACGCCTTCGGGCCGGGCGACGTGGTGTCCTTCGTTCCGCCGGAGCTGCCGTACTCGGGGCGGGTCTGCAACGCCCGCTACAACATCACCATGCTCGACACCGACCTGCTCGCCCAGGTGGCCGCGACGGCCCCGGGCCGCAGGCCGGGACCGGTCCGGCTGACCGGGCACCGGCCGCACTCCCCCGCCGCGGCCCGGCAGCTGCGGCAGACGGTCGGCTACCTCCGCGACCATGTACTGGCCGCGCCCGGCCTCGCCGACCAGCCGCTCGTCGCCGCCACCGCCGCCCAGCACCTGGCGGCGGGCGTCCTGGCCGCGTTCCCCAACACGGCGCTCACCGAACCCACCGCGGCCGACCGCAACGACGCCCGGCCGGCGACGCTGCGCCGCGCGCTGGCCTACATCGACGACCACGCCGACGAACCGATCACGGTCGCCGACATCGCCGCGGCCGCGCACGTCACGGTGCGGACCCTCCAGTACGCCTTCCGGCGGCACCTCGACACCACGCCACTGGCGCACCTGCGTGGGGTCCGCCTCGCCCACGCACACGACGAGCTGCGGGCCGCGAACCCGACGGAGGGCACCACGGTCACCGACGTCGCGGCCCGCTGGGGCTTCCTCCATCCCGGCCGCTTCGCCACCCTGTACCGCTCCGTCTACGGCCGTCCGCCGCACCGCACGCTCGCCGGCTGAGCCCCACCCCGCGGCCGGGCCGCCGGCGACGAGCCCGCCCGGGTTCTCGACGGCTGATCGGACCAGCCCGCGCGAACGGAGCCGACCACGCGTACGACCACCGGGGTGTACGGGCACGACCACCGGCTCCAGCGCCCTTCAGGTCAGTGCGGCGCGGGCGGCGAGGCGGGGAGCGCGGCGGGTCAGCGCCGCGGCGGACAGCCCGATCAGCGCGCCGGCCGCGACGTCGGAGGGGTAGTGGGGGGCGGTGTACACGCGTTCGCCCGCCACCATCACCGCCGGCACCGCGCAGAGCGCTCCGGCCAGAGGCCACACCCCGGCGACGGCGGCGGTGAAGCCGACAGCGGCGGCCGTGTGTCCGGAGGGGAAGGAGGAGGAGTCGGGCCGGTCGTGGGCCTCCTCCTCGGGGATCCACTCCCTCGGCGGGCGGCGCCGTTCTCCGAGCTGCTTGACCACGCCGTTGGACACCGCCTCCGCGACTGCCATGCTGACCAGGCCGGCTGCGGCGGCCCGCCGTCCCCGCCACCCGCCTGCCGTGGCCATCACGAAGGCGGCGCCCCACCAGAACTTGGTGTGCTGCGCCGCCTCCTCCACCGCCGGGAGCGTCCGCCGCGCCGGGTCCCACCGCCACGACGCCATCCGCCGGGCCAGCCGCCGGTCGCCCTCTCCGAGATCAGCCCAGCACTCATGGGCTGCGCCTTCCCGCTACGGCGTGTCCCTAGCGGGACGTCGGGGCGCCCCTCACGTCATGCGGCGCTGGTCCTCCTCGCTCCAGGCACGGGTGTCGCGGGGCGGCACGTACGGCTCCTGGTCCGGCGGGAGACCACCCGCGACGGCCCGCTGGCGGGACAGTTCCGCGTCGAACTCCAGGCCGAGCAGGATGGCGATGTTGGTGATCCACAGCCACACCAGGAACACGATGACGCCCGCGAGGGTGCCGTACGTCTTGTTGTACGAGCCGAAGTTGGCCACGTAGAAGGCGAAGCCCGCCGAGGCGATCAGCCAGATCAGCAGGGCCAGCACGCTGCCCGGGGTGATCCACCGCAAGCCGCGGCCCTTCACGTTGGGGGTCGCCCAGTACAGCAGCGCGATCATGATGGTGACCAGGACGACCAGGACCGGCCACTTGGCGATCGACCACACCGCCAGAGCGGAGTCGCCGATGCCCAGCGTCGTACCGGCCCGGCGGGCGAGGCCACCGGTGAACACCACGATCAGGGCGCTGATCACGGCCAGCACGAGCAGCACCACCGTCACACCGACCCGGACCGGCAGCACCTTCCACACGGGCCGGCCCTCCGGCATGTCGTACACGGCGTTCGCGCTGCGGATGAAGGCGGCGACATAACCGGAGGCCGACCACACGGCCAGCAGGATACCGACCAGCGCCATGAGCGAGCCGATCCCGCCCCGGCCCTGGAGTTGGGTGACCGCGTCGGTGATGATGTCCCGGGCCGCCCCCGGGGCGAGTTGCCGAACGTTCTTCAGGACCTCGTCGGTCGCCGTCTTGCCGGCGACGCCCAGCAGTGACACCAGGACCAACAGGGCGGGAAACAGCGAGAGTACCCCGTAGTAGGTCAGGGCGGCGGCACGGTCGGTCAGCTCGTCGTCCTTGAACTCCTTGACCGTGCCCTTCAGCACCGCCAGCCAGGAGTGCTTGGGCAGTCGGCTCAGGTCGTCCGGTTGCCGGCGCTCCACCTGCTCGTCCGGTCGGTTTCTCGATGTCCGTGGCATAGCACACGTAGTAACCCCGGTAAGCCGTTCCATGCGGCCTCCGGGACCTCGGCCACACGGGAACAGCTCGCGGCGGCTCGGCGCAGCCGTGCCCGCGTGGGTGCTTCGTGTGCGGACCGGGTGGCTCCCGGCCCCTCGGCGCCGGCCCCCGCCGGGAGGTGCCGGTGCGGCCGGCGACGCGGTCCGCGGGTCAGGCCGTACGCCCGCCGGAGTCCGGGACCTCGTCGTGGGCGCGGGACGCCGCCGCGCAGAACGCGTCGAGTCCCTCCATCAGCGCGACCCGCTTCCCCGCGGGCATCCCGGCCAACACCGCGCGCAGCTCCCGCTCCCGACGCTCCCGCAGGTCGGCGAGGAAGGCCCGCCCCCGTCCGCTGAGACGCAACCGCAGCTCGCGCCGGTCGGAGGAATTCACCACGCGCTCCACGAAACCGGCGGCCTGGAGCCGGTCGCACAACCGGCTGGTCGACGGCGGTGTGGAGGCGAGGGAGTCGGCGAGGCCGCGCAGGTTGATGCCCTCCTGGTGCTCCAGGACGAACAGCACGCGCAGCTGGGACGGGGACGCGGGCGCCGTCGAGGCCCGTCCCCACAGCACTTCCAGCAACTCCGCGGCCGTCGCGGTCACCCGTGCGACCTCGTCGGGATCCGGGTGATGGCGCAGGGCATTCACGGTCACACTCTCGCATGCGCGGGGACGACGGCCGGCGTCCCAGTGGCTCCGCCCGCCCCCGGTACCGCTCCGACACGCCTCGAAGCGGCGGCGCAGCGCGAGCGCCTGGTGTGCCCGGACCGGCACGGCCGCTGACCGGCGCCCGCCGCATCGCCCCCGGCGCGGCAGGTGTGCGCCGGGGCGACACCGCGTGTCCGCCGCCGTGCGCCCCCGGTCCCGCTTGTCACCGGCCCTGTCCTCGCACTACTGTCACCAGGCCTTGGTGAACGGGAAATCCGGTGTGATGCCGGTGCGGCCCTCGCCACTGTGATCGGGAAGTCCGGCTCCGGCCCTCGCGGGCGGCCACTGGGTCCTCACGGACCCGGGAAGGCGGAGCACGGGCGGTGGTACCCGTCAGCCAGGAGACCGGCCAAGGCGCGTCAACCATCCACGAGGTGCTGGAGAGGGTCTGCTGAGCCATGCACATAGCCGAGGGTTTTCTGCCTCCGGCGCACGCGGTCGCCTGGAGCGTCGCGTCGGCGCCGTTCGTCGTCCACGGAGCCCGGTCGCTCACCCGTGAAGTCAGGGAGCATCCCGAGAGCACGCTGCTGCTCGGCGCCTCCGGTGCCTTCACGTTCGTCCTGTCCGCGCTCAAACTGCCGTCGGTCACCGGTAGTTGTTCCCACCCCACCGGCACCGGTCTGGGCGCCATCCTGTTCCGGCCACCGATCATGGCCGTGCTGGGCACGATCACCCTGCTCTTCCAGGCGCTGCTGCTCGCGCACGGCGGCCTGACCACACTCGGCGCCAACGTGTTCTCGATGGCGATCGTCGGCCCGTGGGCCGGTTACGGCGGGTACCGGCTGCTGCGGCGCTACGGCGCGCCGCTGATGGTCGCGGTGTTCTGCGGCGCGTTCGTCGCCGACCTGTCCACCTACTGCGTGACCAGCGTGCAGCTCGCGCTGGCGTTCCCCGACCCGAACAGCGGTTTCCTCGGCGCGCTCGGCAAGTTCGGGTCCATCTTCGCCGTCACGCAGATCCCGCTGGCGGTGAGCGAGGGGCTGCTCACCGTCTTTGTGATGCGTCTGCTCGTGCAGTCCAGCAAGGGTGAACTGACCCGGCTGGGCGTGCTGGTGACGGGCGGCCGGAAGTCGGACACGACCGAGGCGGTGGCCCGGTGAAGCGGAACACGAGGATCAACGTCCTGCTGCTGCTCGCCGTGCTCGCGCTCGCGGTGCTGCCGCTGGCCCTGGGGCTCGGCGACCACAAGGAGCAGCCGTTCACGGGCGCCGACAGCGAGGCGGAGACGGCGATCACCGAGCTGGAGCCGGACTACGAGCCGTGGTTCTCGCCCCTGTACGAGCCGCCGTCCGGGGAGATCGAATCGGCGCTGTTCGCCGTCCAGGCGGCCCTGGGGGCGGGCGTTCTCGCCTACTACTTCGGAGTGCGCCGGGGGCGCCGCCAGGGCGAACAGCGGGCTTTGGCCCGGTCGGCGGAGGAGCGGGGCGGGCCGTCGGCCGAGGGGGCCGATCGGGCGGCCGGGGACGGGACGTCCCGGCAGGGTCGGGTCTGAGCGCTCGTGCTGCCGATCGACGCCGCGGCGCACAGCAGCAGCTGGCGCCACCGTCATCCCGTGGACAAGGCCGTGCTCGGGCTGGGTCTGACCCTGCTCGCGATCTCGTTGCCGCCCTGGCCGGGCGCGGCCCTGGTGCTGGTGACGGCGCTCGTCCTGCTGCTCGGTCCGGCGGGCGTGCCGGCCCGCCGGCTGTGGCGGGCCTATCGGGTCCCGTTGGGCTTCTGCGCGACGGGCGCGCTCACCCTCCTCGTCCAGGTGGGCGGCCCCGACGGGTTCGTGTCCCTGGCCGACGGGGGTCCGGTTCGGGCCGGCGAGCTGATGCTGCGCACCTCGGCCGCTTCCCTCGGCGTGCTGCTGTTCGCGTTCACCACGCCGATGTCCGATCTGCTGCCCCGTCTGGTGAGCGCAGGTGTGCCCGCGCCGGTCGTCGACGTCGCCCTGGTGACGTACCGCATGAGTTTCCTGCTGCTGGACTCGGTGCGCCGGATCCGGGAGGCGCAGGCGGCCCGGCTCGGGCACACCGGGCGCGCCGCCGAGTGGCGGTCGCTCGCCGGGCTCGGCGCCACCGCGTTCGTGCGGGCCTTCGACCGGGCGGCGCGGCTCCAGGCCGGGCTCGCCGGACGCGGCTACGACGGCACGCTGCGCGTCCTGGTGCCCGAGGCCCGCGTCTCCGTTCGCTTCACGGTGGCCGCGGCCGGGCTGCTGGTGGCCCTGGCCGTCCTCACCCTCGTCCTGGAAAGGCCTCTGCCATGAGCGGGCTGGTCGCCCTGCGGGGTGCCTCCTTCGCGTACGAGGACGGCCCGGCCGTGCTCGACGGTCTCGACTTCACGGTGCGCGAAGGGCGCGCCCTCGCCCTGCTCGGCCGCAACGGCAGCGGGAAGACGACCCTGATGCGGCTGCTGAGCGGCGGCCTGCGCCCGCGCACCGGCGCGCTGACGGTCGAGGGGCGGCCGGTGGCGTACGACCGCAAGGGGCTGACGCGGCTGCGGACGACCGTGCAGCTGGTGGTGCAGGACCCCGACGACCAGCTGTTCGCCGCGTCCGTCACGCAGGACGTGTCGTTCGGGCCGCTGAACCTGGGGCTGCCCGACGCCGAGGTGCGGGCCCGCGTGGACGAGGCGCTCGTCGCACTGGACATCACCGCCCTGGCCGACCGGCCCACCCACCTGCTGTCCTACGGGCAGCGCAAGCGGACCGCGATCGCCGGCGCCGTGGCCATGCGGCCGCGCGTGCTGATCCTCGACGAGCCGACCGCCGGGCTCGACCCGGACGGGCAGGAGCGGCTGCTCGCCACGCTGGACGGGCTGCGCGCGTCCGGCACGACGGTGGTGATGGCAACCCACGACGTGGACCTCGCCCTGCGCTGGGCCGACGACGCGGCCCTGCTCACCCCGTCCGGCGCGCACACCGGTCCGGCGGGCACCGTGCTGGCCCGCACCGACCTGCTGCGGGAGGCGGGCCTGCGCCTGCCCTGGGGCATCGCGGTCGCCCGGCTGCTCGCCGGACAGGGCCTGTTGGCCGACGGCAAGGCCGGGCCGCGCAGCCCGGAGGAGCTGGCGGCGCTGTTGGCCGGGGGCTGAGCCCTCGGAGGACGCCTCGGCCCTGGAGGCCCGGTGGCGCCGTGCGCGGCGCCGGTCGGTTCGGACGCCGGTGAACCACGCCGGCGGGTGGAGGGGCAGCACCGTCGCGGAGGCGGCGGCCAGGATGTCGGACCGCCGGGCGACCGCCCACTGGGGCGTGCGCGATCGCCGATGACCATCGGCAGACCCGCACGGGTTCTTCTCGGCGCCGCAGTCTGTCCGGCGCTCATCAGTGTCGGCCCGCGCACCGGGCGGGACCGCTCGCCCGCGCGGATCGCCCGGTCGCCGCGGCCGGACTCGCCGGCGCCGTGGAAGGCGCCGGTCAGTGTCCTGAACTCCCCCGGTGCCCGGACATCCGGTGCCCCGGGGCCGTCCGGCGTGCCCGGCCGCGGATCGCCCGGTCGCCGCGGCCGGACTCGCCGGCGCCGTGGAAGGCGCCGAACAGTGTCCTGAACTCCCCGGTGCCCGGACATCCGGTGCCCCGGGGCCGTCCGGCGTGCCCGGCTGGTGAGCGTCCCGCCCCCCTCGACCCCCGTCACGGACGCGTTCCCTCCCCCAGACGTGCCGTGGTCTCCATCAGCGCGACGGTGAACGGATGCCGAGGACGCGTCAGAACCGCTCCGGCCGGTCCCTGTTCGACCAGTTCTCCCGCCTCCAGCACGGCGATGCGGTGGGCGAGGCGCGCGGTGTCCAGATCGTGGGTGACGAGGACCAGTGCGAGGCCGTCACCGTCGCGCAGGAGGCCGGCCAGCACGTCGAGAATGCCGCGCCGGGTGACGGTGTCGAGGCCGGAGGTGATCTCGTCGCAGATGAGGACGCGGGGCCGGGCGAGCAGGGCGCGTGCGAGGGCGGCCCGCTGGAGTTCCCCGCCGGAGAGGGCGCCCGGCGGACGGTGGGCGAGATCCTCGGGCAGGCCGAGGCGCGCCAGCATCGTCGACGCCTCGCCGGTGGCGGTGCGTTCGTCGGTGCCGCGCAGCCGGACCGCGGTGCGGGCGACCTGCGCGAGGACGGGCCGGAACTCGTCGAAGGCGGCGCGGGCGTCCTGGAACACGTACTGCACGGCGGCGAGCGCGTCCCGGTCGCGGTGCCGGAGGCTGCGCGGGAGGGCCGTCCCGTCGAGCAGGATCTCGCCGGTGTGGTCACGGTGCAGGCCGGCGAGGCAGCGGGCGAGGGTGGTCTTGCCGCTGCCCGACCGGCCGACGACTGCCAGGCACTCACCGGCTCCCAGGGCGAGGTGCGGGGCGCGCAGCACCGTGGCCGTGCCGTGCACGGCGGTCAGGTCCCGGACGGTCAGGACGGTCCGGGCGGGCTCGGCGCCGGTGTCCGTCGTCGGCTCGGCCCGGTGTCCGTCGAGGAGCCGGCGGGTCCACTCGTGCCGGGGGGCGAGCCACACCCGTTCGGCCGGACCGGACTCCACGACCCGCCCCGCCCTCATCACCAGGACCTCGTCGGCGAGCGCGCGGACCACGTCCAGGTCGTGGCTGAGCAGCACGACCGCGATGCCCCTGGCCGCGACCGCCGCCAGCTGGTCGACGATGCGGCTCTTGGTCAAGGCGTCCTGACCGGTGGTGGGTTCGTCGGCGACGACGACACGGGCGCCGAGCAGCAGCGCCTGTGCGAGCACCACCCGCTGCTGCTGGCCACCCGAGAGCTGATGCGGATAGCGGCGCAGCAGTGTGGCGCCGTCGGGGAGTTGGGCGTCCTCCAGGGAGCGCAGGACCAGCTCGCGGGCCGCGGTGCGGCGTTCGGCGCGCGGCAGGTGACGGACCTGGGGGCGGGCGATGTCGTGGAGCAGGGCGCTGATGCGGCGGGCCGGGTTGAGGACGGCCGCGGGATGCTGGGGCACGTAGCCGACCGGCCCGTCTCCGGGGCGGCGCACCTCTCCCGTGACGCGGGCGCCGGGCGGGTACTCCCCCAGCAGGGCGAGGCCGGTGGTGGTCTTGCCGCTGCCGGAGGCCCCGACCAGGGCGGTCACCCGGCCGGGCGGCACGCTCAGGTTCACCCCGTCGACGATGGCCCGGCCGTCGATCTCCACGCGCAGGTCGCGGATCTCCGCCGCGCAGGCGGTGTCGTGGCTCACGGACGTCGTCCCTTCCGTCGCGGGGTCCTCTCCAGGGCGGCGTCGAAGAGCAGGTTCGTGCCCGTCGTCAGTGCCACGATCAGCAGGGCGGGCACCACGACCGCCCAGGGCTGCACGAACAGTCCGGTGCGGTTGCGGTCGACCATGACCGCCCAGTCGGCGGCGTCCGGTGCGACGCCCACGCCGAGGAAGGCGGCCGTGGACACCAGGTACAGCACGCCGGTCAGCCGTATGCCGGCGTCGGCGGCGAGGGTGCGCAGGGTGGACCGGCCGACGTAGCCCACGGCGATGCGCCACCGGGTCTCGCCCTGCATGCGCAGGGCCTCCACCGCCGGTCGGGCGGCGGCCTCGCCCGCCGCCGCCCGCACGATCCGGGCCGCGTCGGGCACGTTCACCAGCGCGACGAGCAGCGCGAGGCCGGCCGCACCCGGCGAGAACACGGACGCCACCAGCAGGATCAGCAGCAGCGACGGTACGGCGAGCAGCACGTCCAGCGGCCGCATCAGCGACTCCTCCAGGCGCCGTACGTGGGTGAGCGCGGCGGCCAGTCCCACGGGCAGCGCGACCAGGTAGGCCAGGGCGGTCGCGGCGAAGGCGGTCAGGACGACCGTGCGGCCGCCGTGCAGGACCTGCCGCCAGACGTCCCGGCCGACGAAGTCGGTGCCGAGCGGGTGCCCGCCGCCGAGGGCGAAGGACAGGGAGCGGGGGCCCGGCTCGCCCGCGAACACGGGTCCCAGGAGGGCGAGGCCCAGCGGGACGGCGACGACCGCGATGCCGAGGGCGAAGCGGCTCCGGGTCATGCCGACACCTGCGCACGCGGGGTCAGCCGGTGGGCCACCAGGTCCGCGCCCAGGTTGAGGACGACGGTCAGCACGCCGAAGACCACGGCCAGCCCCTGCACCACCGGTACGTCCCGTTCGGCGACGGCGTTGAGCAGGACCGTGCCGAGGCCCGGAACGACGAACAGCGCCTCGACGACGATGACGCCGCACAGCAGCCAGTCGGCGGTGCGGGCCAGTTGCTGGACGGCCGGGGCGAGGGCGTTGGGCAGGGCGTGCGCGTAGCGGACACGGACGCCGGGGACGCGGCAGCGACGGGCGTGGGCGGCGTAGGGCGAGGCGAGGGCGTCGACCATTCCGGCGCGGACCAGCCGGGACAGGGAGCACACCGGCCGGGAGAGCAGGACGAGCACCGGAAGGATGAGGCCCTCCGGGTGGGCGAGGAGGTCGGTGCCGTAGCCGACGGCGGTCGGTGGCAGCCAGGCCAGTTTCAGCGCGACGACCGTCACCAGCAGGACACCGAGGGCGAACTCGGGGACCGCGTACACCGCGAGGGTGACGGAGCTGATCAGCCGGTCAACGGGCCGTCCCTCGTGGCGGGCGGCGAGCACACCCAGGCCGAGGCCGAGCGGGACGAGCAGGGCCAGGGTGAGGGTTGCCAGCAGCAGGGTCGGCCCGGAGCCGTCGGCGAGGTACTGGGACACCGGGCGGCCGGAGGTCAGGGAGGTGCCGAAGTCGCCGTGCGGCAGGCCGGCCGCCCAGGCCGCCAGCCGTTCGTGGGCCGGCCGGTCGAGGTCCATCGCCTCGCGGATCGCGGCGATGCGCGCGGGGTCGGGCTGGTCCCCGGCGAGGGCGACGGCCGCGTCGCCCGGCAGCGCCTCGGTGAGCGCGAAGACCAGCAGCACGACGGCCACGGTCTGCGCGGCGCCGAGGAGCAACCGCCGGGCGACGAACGAGCGCGGGCCCCTCGTCCTCGGCCTCTCCGTCACGCCAGCCAGACCTTGTCGAATCGGGCCCAGTCGAGCGTGTTGGCGGGCGCCCGGGTCTCGACTCCCCTCACCGAGCGGGCGGTTCCGATGATCCAGTCGGCGAACCCCCAGATGAGGAAGCCCCCCTCGGCGTACAGGCGGCGCTGCATGCGCTCGTACACGGCGGCCCGTTCGGTCTTGTCACGGGTGGACTGGGCCTGCTGGTAGAGGGCGTCGAAGTCCGGGTGCTTCCACTTGGTGGCGTTGGTGGTGGAGCCTGTGAGGAGGCGCTGCGAGATGTGCGCCTCGATGGGCATGGCGCCGGAGCGGTAGCAGCACAGGGTGCCGTGGTCGAGGATGTCGCTCCAGTAGGAGTCCTTGCTGCCCATCCGCACGTCCACGGTGACCCCCGCCCGGGCGGCCTGGTCGCGGAAGATGCCGGCGGCCTCGGTGAACCCGGCGGCGACGGCCGAGGTGTCCAGGGTGACCTTCAGTTTCCCGGCGCCGGCCTGCCTCAGCAGGGCACGGGCCCTGTCGAGGTCCTGGGCGCGCTGCGGGAGGCCGTCGGCGTAGTACTCGTAGCCCTTGCCGAACAGGTCGTTGCCGACGACGCCCGCGCCGGACAGAGCGCCGTCGACGAGTTCCTGGCGGTCGGCGATGAGGAAGAACGCCTCGCGCACCCGCTTGTCGTCGAAGGGGGCACGGTCGGTCTTCATGCAGAAGGCCTGCATGGCGCTGCCCCGCAACCGCACGATGTCGATCCGCCCCCTGCCCTCGTGGGCGCGGGCGGTGGTGGGGTTGAGTTCGTGGGCGTACTCGATCTGACCGCCGAGGAGGGCGTTGACGCGGGCCGATTCCTCGTTGGCCACGACGAGTTCCAGTTCGTCGAGGTGCGGGGCGCCGTCCCAGTAGGCGTCGTTGCGGCGGAAGACGGCCGAGCGGCCCGGCGCGAAGGAGACGAACCGGAAGGGCCCGGAGCCTACTGGCCCGCGGTCGAAGTCGGTGGCGTTCTCGGGCACGATGTACGCGCCGAACGCGGCCAGCACGTTGGGGAATTCGGCCGTCGGCCGCTTGAGCCGGAACTCGATGCCGCGTGCGCCGGTGGCGCGGCTGGCGTCGAGGTCGATGGGCTCCAGGGAGGCCTTCGCGCGGTAGGCCTGCTTCGGGTCGGCGATACGGCGGTAGCTGTACAGCACGTCCTCGGCGGTGACCGGCCTGCCGTCGTGGAAGGTGGCCGCGCGCAGGGTGACGTGCCAGCGGGCGAGGGTCTTGTCGGGCTCCCAGGACGCGGCGAGGCGGGGGCGCGCGGAGAGGTCGGCGCCGTAGTCGGCGAGTTTGTCGTAGAGGGCCTTGGCGCGGGCGACGTCGGCGAACAGGTTGGCCAGGTGCGGGTCGAGGGTCTCGCTCGCGCCGCCGCCGGCGAAGGCCGCTCGCAGCCGCCCGCCCTTCCTGGGCTTGCCGTCACCGCTGTCGGGTCGGTCGTCGCCGGCGCCGTTCCCGCAGCCGACGAGGGCGAGGGCGGCGGCCCCCGTGCCGGCCGCGAGGAAGCCGCGTCGGCGCAGGCCGGAGATACGTTCGTCGTGCATGGCTGTTCCTTGGAGTGAAGTCGGACGGGGTAGGGGGTCAGGGGGTGACGCTCAGGCGGGCCACGAGGTGCAGGCGGTCCCCGTCGGCCGTGGCGCCGGGGAGATCGCCTTCCCGCCACGGAGGTTCGGTGCGCGGACCGGGTCCGTCGTGGAGTTCCAGGACCTCGAAGCCGTGCCCGGCGAGGAAGTGCCGCAGCTCCTGCGGGAACAACAGGCGCCAGGCGGAGTGCTGTTCGACCGGGGGTGTGCCGTCGTCGGCGGTCCACACGCGGATGCGGCGCAGGAGTTGGGCTTCGCGGTCGACGAACAGGTGGGTGGCTGATCGGTAGTGGGTGCCGCGCCAGGTGAACGCGTCGATCTTCGGGGTGTCGAGGAGGTCCGTGCGGCCGAGGAGATGGGCGCCGTTGCGCATCTCCGCGAGCAGCAGCCCGCCGGGCGCGAGGGCGCGGCGGCAGGAGGCGAGGAAGCCGTCGAGCTGGTCGTTGGTGTGGCAGTACAGCAGGGAGCTGTCCAGGCAGATCACCGCGTCGAAGGCGGCCCGGCCCAGGTCGAAGCCGTGCAGGTCGGCCCGGACGTAGACCGGGCCCCGGTGGTGAGCGCGGGCGTGGCCGAGCATGGCCTCGGAGAGGTCGGCGCCGGTCACCCTACGGCCGGCCCGGTGCAGGTGGGCGGCGTCGCGGCCGGTGCCGCAGCCCATGTCGAGGACGCGCGGACCGGCGTCGTGGTGGCGCAGGCGCTCCTGTGCCCAGCGTGCGGCGAGCCGCTCGGGGTCGGGGAAGCGGGCCTCGTAGAGGGCGGGGTTGTCGGTGAGGAGGTTTCCGCCGGTGTGGACGGTCACGCGTTGCTCCTCTCCTCGGCCGGGACCGCTCGGGCCGCGGGAACGGGCTGCGGCCTTCCGGGGAGCGCCCCGTGCCGGTGCAGCCACGCCACCCCGGCCGCCGAGGCCGGGCCGAGCAGGGCGCAGCACACCCACGGCAGCCACTCGGCGCCCGTCCGCCCGCCCGTGTCCATGGCCCAGCCGACGACCGTGTTGCCGACGGCGGCGGCGACGCCCGAGACGACGTAGAAGACGCCGAAGCAGGTGCCGGTCAGCTCGGGGCGGCCGAAGCCGGGTATCAGCTCCATGACGAAGGGCGAGGCGATCATGATGCCGAGATGGAGCAGGAGGGCGCCGAGCAGGACGGGCACGGCGCCGAGCCACCCGTCCGGCGACGAGCCGGCCGCCACCGCCGGGGGCAGGAACGCCAGGCCCATCAGGATGAGCCCGTACGTGATCCAACGGGCCCTGTGTCCACGGGCCTTGAGGGCGCGGGTGACGCGCAGCTGGAGCGCCAGGTTGGCGAGCGTGCCGACGAGGAGGACGAGGCCCGCGGCACCGTCCCAGCCGGTGGCCTGCCGGGCGCCGTCGGGCAGCAGCAGGTAGAGCTGGTTCTCCAGGGTGAACATGCCGACCATGGCGAGGGCGAAGCCCAGGAAAGCCCGGTTGCCGGCCACCTCCCGCCAGTCCGCGAGGACACCGCCCCGGCTGGGCGGCACCTTCCGTGCGGGCAGCACGAGCGCCTGCGCCACGGTGAGGACGGCGAAGATGCCGGCGGCGGTCAGCGCGGAGGTGCGGAAGTCGACGAGGAGCAGGGCACTGCCCAGCAGCGGGCCGATCAGGGCACCGGTGGTGGCGAACACGTTGAACAGGGCGAACGCCTCCGCCTTGCGCTCCCCCGCCTCCTGCGCGAGGTAGGTGCGCACGGCCGGGTTGAACAGGGCGCCTGCGAGTCCGCTGAGCACCGACGCGGCGAGCAGCACCGGCAGTCCGTCGCCCAGCGCGAACAGGGCGAACCCGACCGTGCGCAGGGCGCACCCGGCGATGATCACCCCCCGCGCGCCGAGCCGGTCGGCCGCGGAGCCGCCGATGAGGAACAGGCCCTGCTGGCTGAGGTTGCGCACGCCGAGGACGATGCCGACGACGGCTGCCGACATGCCCAGGTTCTCGCCGAGGTGGACGGCGAGATAGGGGATGAGGAGGTAGAAGCCGGTGTTGACGCCGAGCTGGTTGACCAGCAGGAGCCGGACGGCGAAGGGGAAGCCGCGCATCTCACGCCAGGTCCGCATGGGTCACCCCCAGTCCCGGCCGGTCGCTCGCGCGGACGAAGCCGTCGGTGCCGCCGATGCCGCTCCACGGGTCGTGTGCGAGGAGCAGGTGTCCGTCGAGGTCGGCCCACCGGGCGCGGTCGGCGAGGTGGACGGCGGGCGCGAGACCGAGGCTGCTGGCGGTGAGGCAGCCCAGCATCAGGGCGGTGCCGCTGCCCTCGATCGCCTCGGCGATGCGCAGGGCCGCGTGGACGCCGCCGCACTTCGCGAGTTTGACGTTGACGCCGTGCACGCGTCCGGCGAGGCGGCGGGCGTCCTCGAGGCCGACGGCGTCCTCGTCGGCGATGACGGGCAGAGGTGACCGCTCGGCGAGGGCGGCCAGCGCCTGCGGGTCGCCCGGGGCGACAGGCTGTTCGACGGCCTCCACGCCGAGGTCGGCGAAGCGGGGCAGGAGCTTCTCCGCCTGGCGGGGTGTCCAGGCCCCGTTGGGGTCGAGGAGCAGCCGCACGCCGGGGGCCGCGTCCCGCACGACGCGCACGCGTTCCACGTCGTCCTCGGGGTCGGGGGCGCCCGCCTTCACCTTGATGACCCGGAACCCGCTCGCGGCGAGTCGGCGGGCCTCGACCGCCGCGTGTGCGGGCGAGGTGATGCCGAGGGTGCGGGCGGTGGCGGCCACGGGAGGCGCGGACGCGCCGAGGAGCCGGTGGACGGGAACGTGCGCGCGCTTGCCGACGAGGTCCAGGAGCGCGGCCTCGACGGCGGCGGTCACGGCCGGTGGCACGACCGGCTCCTCCTCGCGCAGGGCCTCCAGCGCGCTCTCCGGGTCGGCGAAGCGGCCCAGGTCGACGGCGCGGAGGAGGCGCAGCAGCGTATCGGTGTCCAGGCCGTAGTAGACGCTGGTGACGGCCTCGCCGTGGCCGCGCAGTCCGTCGTGCTCGACGGTCAGCCACACGGCGTCGCGGGCGGCCATGGTGGACCGGGAGATCCGCAGCGGCTCGGCGAGAACGAGGCGTACGGTCCGCAGACTGGCCTTCATCGGCTCCCCTCCTGGGGACGTGGGGCGCCGAGGGGGTCGGTGACGCGGGTGCAGCGCGCCCAGCCGGTCGCCTCGGCGGTGTGCGGGTGCGGTATCTCCACGGGCCGGGTGGCCGCGGCGGCGGGGTCGATGCCGTGCGCGGCGGTGAAGTCGTGGTCGTAGACGGTGCCGAGGTAGCGGTGCGGGCCGTCGGGGAAGACGGTCGCGACGACCGCGCCGGGGTGCACGCGGGCCGCCCAGGCGGCGACGCGGGCCACCGCGCCGGTGCTCCAGCCGCCGGTGACGAAGCTGCCGCGGGCGAGTCTGCGGCAGCTGTCGACGGCCTCGGCGGGGCCGATCCAGTGGACCTCGTCGAACGCGTCGTAGGCGACGTTGCGCGGGTGGATGCTGCTGCCGAGGCCGCGCATCAGGCGGGGGCGGGCAGGCTGGCCGAAGATGGTGGAGCCGGTGGCGTCGACGCCGATCAGGCGCAGCGCGGGCCAGTGGCGGCGCAGTGGTCCTACGACGCCCGCGCTGTGACCGCCCGTGCCGACGCTGCACACCAGGATGTCCAGGTGGTCGAGCTGGGTGGCGAGTTCGGCGGCCAGGGTGGCGTAACCGGCGGTGTTGTCGGGGTTGTTGTACTGGTCGGGCCAGTAGGCTCCGGGCAGTTCGGTCAGCAGTTCCCGCAGCCGGGCGAGGCGGGCGGCCTGCCAGCCGCCCTGGAGGGCGGGCCGGTCGGCGATCTCCAGGCGGACGCCGTGGGCGCGCAACAACTGCCGCATCGACGGCTCCAGTTCGCGGTCGCCGACCAGTACGACCGGATGGCCGAGGGCCTGTCCGGCGAAGGCGAGGCCGATACCGAGCGTTCCGGAGGTGGACTCCACCACCGGTGCCCCGGGGCGCAGTTCGCCGCGTTCGCGGGCGCCGAGCAGCATCGACACCGCGGCCCGCGCCTTCATGCCGCCGGCCGAGAGCGCCTCCAGCTTGGCCCAGAACCCGGGGTGGGCACCCGGCAGGTCGGCGGTGACGCGCACCACGGGCGTGCGGCCGAGCAGCGCGAGGAGTTCCCGGCGCGCGTCGGGGAGGACGGCGGTCGTGGTCATCGCTCGCCTCCCGGACACCCGTAGCGGTGAACGGTTCCCGGGCCGCCGTCGAGCCAGAAGAAGGGGTAGGGCTCGGCGCAGACGGCGCTCAGCCCGTGGCCGAGGAGGCGGGGCAGCACGGCGCTGCCGGTCTGGGCGAACGCGACCAGTTGCTTGCCATGGGCTTGCGCGTGCCGGCGCAGGGGCTCGAAGGTGCCGTTGCCGAGGGTCATGCCGGAGACGAGCAGGGCGTCGCAGCGGTCGGCCGCGGCGAGCGCGTCGGTGAGGACCGGTTCGCCCCACTCCGTGGTGCCGCCCTTGAGGTCGCTGGGGAGGTACCGGAGTCCGCGCGAACGGAGGGCTTCGAGCAGGGAGTTGACGACCCCGACGACCAGCACGTTCGCCCCGGCGGGCAGGTCGAGCAGTTCGACCACGGCGCGGGCGCGGGCGCGCGACTTCTCCAGGGAGGACCCGGCGGGCAGCGGGACCGGCCGGGCACCGTGCTCGGGGGTGTGCGGGGTGACGTGCATGAGGTAGGCGTCGAGGGCCGCGACCCGGACCGGCGCCAGGGGGTGCCGCAGGAGCCGGGCCACGTCCGCGCCGACGCAGTCGTCGAGCGCGCTGTCCGGCAGCTCTCCGGGTTCGACGGCGCAGGAGCCGACGGCTTCGGCGAGGCGCAGGCTGAGCACCTCGTTGCGGTATCCGGTGCCGCGTCCGGCGTGGCGCACGGCCTGCCGGGTGGTGAAGGCGACGGCGATGCGCAGCGTGGCCGGGTCGGGGCCGAGGGTGCCGCCGCGGACTCGGTCGACGAGATCCTCGTAGGCGTGGAAGGTCGCGGTGGTCATCGGACGACCAGTCCCGCGCGCACGCCGGCCAGCAGGTCCTCGACACGGGTACGGGCGCCGGGGCCGCGGGTGTCGGCGACCATGACGTGCCCCAGGTACTCGTTGTTGCTGCCCGCCGCCTTCACCGCCCTGCCGGGCTTCGCGAGTTCCGCCTCCAGTACGCCGTCCGCGTCCCGTACGCCGCCGTCGTCGAGGGCCTTCAGGGTGCCGGCGTGCTCCGGGACCAGGAAGCCGATCGCGGCGCTGCGCACTCCGGTGTCGGTGCGGCGCAGGTCGGGGGCACGGCCGAGGGCGACGTCCACGAAGGCGGCGGCGAGGTCGACACCGGTGACATGGCGGACCAGTTCGGTGATGCGGTTGCCGGCCGGGCGGGGGTTGACCTCGACGACGCGCGGTCCGGCGACGGTCAGTTTGATCTCGGTGTGCGCCACGACCCCGTCGGTCAGGCCGAGGGCCTCGAGCGCGCTCAGGGCGGTCTCTTCCGCGGCCTTGGC
Source organism: Streptomyces sp. NPDC033216 (assembly GCF_055577115.1). Taxonomy (NCBI): domain Bacteria; kingdom Bacillati; phylum Actinomycetota; class Actinomycetes; order Kitasatosporales; family Streptomycetaceae; genus Streptomyces; species Streptomyces sp. NPDC033216. Next base: position 434,198 of record NZ_JBVIQK010000004.1, read on the forward strand.
GTCGGCGGGCGTGAGGTCGGCGGGGAACATGTGGCCGGTCTCGATGAAGGCGGGCGCCCCGCCGACGCTCTTGTCGGTCACGCCGACCACATGGACCGCGCCCGCGTGCGACACCGTCTCGACGCTCACCTCGGGCCCGTCCAGCAGTTCCTCCAGCAGGACGGCGGGCGACCGGCGCTGCCCGCGTGCGTTCACCGGGAAGCCGGCCAGAGCGCGTACGGCCTCGGCGAGCTGTCGTTCGTCGTCCACGCGGCGCACGTACATGCCGGCGCACAGGTCGACCGGCTTGACGACCAGCGGGTAGCCGATCTCCCGAGCCGACCGGGCGAGGTCGTCCCACTCCTCGTGCAGGGCGAAGCGCGGGCCGGGCACCGCGGCCTCGGCGAGGACGCGGCGGGTGGCGTCCTTGCGGCAGGCGTTCCCGACCGCTTCGGGGCCGGGGCCCGGCAGGCCGAGGCGGGCGGCGATCCGGGCCACGGCCGGCAGGTAGTAGTCGCAGGAGGTGAGGACGCCGTCGAAGCGCAGTGCCGCGTGCAGCCGTTCGGCCTCGGGGAGCAGGCTCTCCACGTCGTTGGTGTCCGCCGTGACGACGTTGCGGGCGCCGAGCAGCGGGTGCGCCGTCCCCTCGGGCGCCGAGCGCAGGTAGTGGTGCAGGTCGCGGGTGAGGAACGTGAACGTGTGCCCGCCCTCCCCGATCGCCCGTGGCAACAGCCTGCTCATCGATCCGACCCAGCTCTCGACCATCAGCAGATGAGCCACAGTTCCCCTTTTCCAGCGGCGAGTTCAGGCGACACGGCAGCCCGGCGGACCCTCACCGGAGAGAGGGTGCCGGGCGGCGCCGCCCCACACGCTATCGATAACCATTTTCATTTTCCAGCCCCCGTGTCGCACCGGCGCACCATGCGCGCCGGGGACGCGCCCGAGACGCTCCGCCGACGGATCGGACGCCACACCCCGTTTCCCTCACCGCATCGAGGTGTCGCCGAGCCGAAGGGTGATCCCACCGCGCCTCGGGCACGGTGGGGCCGGGGAGATCGGCACCCGCCGCCCCTGTCTGCCGTGCATCGGCACCCGTAGACTGACAAGTCACCGAAGTTCGGGCGCTGTTGATGGGGGAGGACAGCCATGTCCGGAGATCAGTACGGCATGCGGGGCCACAGTTTCCACGTGCCGCCCATGCCGTCGGCACCGCCACCGGCCCCGCCCGCGCCGCCGGACGGCGCGCGGGCCGTCGCCGTCGCGGTCCTCAACCTCAGCGGCCTGGGGCTCGGGTACGCGCTGCTGCGCCGCTGGGTGCTCATGCTGCTGTGCTGGACCGCCACCGCCGTGCTGCTGCTCGTGGCCCTCCCGGCCGACCCGGACGGGGTCCCGGTGGCGACCCTCGTCCTGTACGCGGTGTTCCTCGCCGGGGTCGCGGCGCACGGCGCCCTCGTCGGCCTGCGCTCCCGCAGGGCGTTGCTGCAACGGGCGCCCCTCGCCCTGCTGTTGGGCCTGGTCCTGCTCGCCGTGCCGGCCGGAGGCGTCGTGCTGTACGACGACGCGCGGGAGGAGGCGACGGAGCAGATGCTCCTCGACCGGCTCGACCGGGCCGACAAGCTGGTCACGGCGTCCGGCGAACAGGACTTCGGCACCGGCAAGGCCGGCTACCGCGAAGCGCTGACGGCCTACGAGGACCTCAGATCCGACCACCCCGACTCACGCGCCGCCGCACGGGTGCCCACCCGGATGAAGACCTTCTACACCACGGTCGCCACCCCGTACGAGGACGCCGACTACTGCACGGCGATAGCGCCCCTCACCTACCTGCGCACCGTCCCCGAGGCCATGCCCTCCACCGACCTCGGAAACCTGGAGAAGTGGCCCGACGACCGGCTGGCCACCTCCCTGTACGAGTGCGCCTCGCGGGGCCTGGCCTCCGACCAGTCCACCTGGGCGGCCCACTTCGGCGAGCTGCTGACCACCTTCCCCGACTCCGACCAGGCCGCCAAGGTGGAACCGGCCGTGGCCGCCGCCGTCACCCGGGAGGTGAAGGGCCTCTCCGGAGCCGAGCCCTGCACGGCCGTCGAGCGGCTGAAGGACCTCGGCTCCCGCATCGCGGATCTGCCGGGCGACGAGGCGGGCATCGGGGCCGCCCTCACCAAGGACGCCGGGCGCGCCACGAGCAGCGCCGACTCGGGCACGTACACCTGCGGTGTGGACCAGTACCGGGACGGTGACTTCGAAGCCGCGCAGACGACGATGAACGAGTACGTCTCGGCCCACAGGACCGCAAAGAACGCCGCTCGGGCGAAGAAGATCGCGATCGGGGCGGAGATCGCCCAGACCCTGCCGGCCGCGGGCAAGACCCTGCCCACGACACGGTCCGGCGGCAGCATCCCGGTCACGGTGAAGAACGACAGCCCCGACGAGGTCACCGTCCTGTACACCGGACCGGTGACGGGCAGCCTCACCCTGAAGGGCTGCGGCGGCTGCAAGGCGTACTCCCTGTCCAGCACCCTCAGCCCCGGGTTCGAGCCGTGCAGCGGCGACAGGAACTACCCGCAGCGCACGATCAGCCTGCCGCCCGGCACGACCTACTTCGTGCACAAGTCGGCGTCGGACACCATGTCCACCCCCGCCACCGACACCGCGAAGCTGGAGTCCGGCTACCTCTACACGGAGTGCGCCTACACCACGCGGACTCTGGGATCGGGCATCTGAGAGACCCGAACCGGCCCTGGGGGGCCGGGGTCGCCGCCGGTCGGGTCTCCCCCGGCGCGTGCGGCGACCCTCGGGCGCTTCATTGGAAGCGGCCGCTCCGGACACGCAGGGTCAGGCGGGTGAAGCCTGAGCGGCCGTTCGCCCGGTGGGGCATGCATGAGAGTCCCGGCCGTCCCGGCCGTACCGGCCGAGTCGGCGGACTCGACGTGCTGGAGACACATCATGAACCAAAGAACCCACCAACCGGGCGGCTCGATCCACAAGGTCCCCGTCCTGATCGTCGGCGGGTCCCTGGTGGGCCTGTCGACCTCACTGTTCCTGGGCCGGCTGGGGGTGCGGCACACCCTGGTGGAGCGCCATTCCGGGACCTCCCGCCACCCCCGCGGACGCGGCAACAACGTCCGCACGATGGAGCTGTTCCGGGTGGCCGGCGTCGAACCGGCGATCCATCGGGCCGCGGCCACCCTGGCCGACAACCACGGCATCCTCCAGGCCCGCGACCTGGTCGGCGATCCGGGCGAGTGGCTGGTCAAGGACATCGATCCGGGCGGCGGACTGGCCCGCTTCAGCCCGAGTTCCTGGTGCCTGTGCAGCCAGAACGACCTGGAGCCGGTCCTGCTCGACCACGCCACCGCCCTCGGTGGCGACCTGCGGTACTCCACCGAACTGCTCTCGTTCGAAGCCGACTCCGACGGTGTCACCGCGGTGGTCAAGAGCCGGGAGACGGGCGAGCACACCAAGATCCGCGCCGACTACCTGGTCGCCGCGGACGGCCCCCGCAGTCCCGTCCGCGAACAGCTCGGCATCGGCCAGAGCGGTCCCGGCGAGCTGTTCAGCAATGTCAGCATCACCTTCCGGTCCCGCCTCCTCGCCGACGTGGTGGGCGAGCGCCGGTTCATCGTCTGCTACCTCACCAGCCCCGACGGCGACGGCGCGCTGCTGCCGGTGGACAACCGGGAGAACTGGGTCTTCCACGCCCCCTGGCACCCCGAACGCGGGGAGACGCTGGAGGACTTCACCGACGAACGCTGCGCGGAGCACATCCGCCGTGCGGTCGGCCGGGCGGACCTCGACATCGAGGTCACCGGGCGGGCGCCCTGGCACGCCGCCCAGCGGGTGGCCCGCGGCTACCGCGCGGGGCGTGTCCTGCTGGCCGGCGACTCGGCCCACGAGATGTCCCCGACCGGGGCCTTCGGCTCCAACACCGGCATCCAGGACGCACACAACCTGGCCTGGAAGCTGGCCGCCGTGCTCGGCGGCTGGGCGGGGCACGGCCTGCTGGACTCCTACGACCTCGAACGCCGCCCGGTGGCGGAGGCGACCAGTGCCCGCGCCGCGGTCCGGTCGGCCGAGCACAGCCACCCCGGCTTCGCCCCGCCGGCGGGCGCGGGCGGGGGCGGGCCGCAGCGCGGCATCCTCAACGTCGCCCTCGGCTACCGCTACCCGCAGGGCGCCGTCGTCGGCACCGACCCCACCTCGCCCGTGGTCCCGGAGAAACTCGCCCTGAACGGCGACCCCGGCACCCGGGCGCCCCACCTGTGGGTCCGACACGACGGCACACGGCTGTCCACGCTCGACCTGTACGAGCGGTCCCTGGTCCTGCTGAGCGACGGCGACGCCGGAGCCGACGGGCCGAACGGCTGGCACGAGGCCGCCGTCCGGCTGGCCGATCAGCTGTCCGTCCCCCTCGTGTCGTACCGCGTGGGAGCGGGGCCGGACGCCGAGTTGGTGCCCGAGGACGGCGAGGACTGGCGTGAGCGCCACGGCACGGCGAGCGGAGGTGCCGTACTGGTGCGGCCGGACGGGTTCGTCGCCTGGCGCTCGCCCGGCCCGGTCCCGGAGCCCCGAGCGGTGCTGCGGCGCGTCCTGACCACGGTGCTGGCGCTGACCTGACCGGTCGTCGGATGCCGTACGGCGTCCGCCGGGCCTGTGCCGACCCTCCCCCGGAGGGTCGGCACAGGCCCTTCGTCATTCCCCCGGCTGCCGCCCACCCTCACCCGGCTGAGCGCCTCGAGTGGTGGAACTCACCGAAGTGACTGACGGTGGATCACGTCGGGGCCGGGTCTCCTCAGCTGACGAAAAGCCAGCTGCCCGGCCGACGGAAGGACCCTCATATGCGCTCAGCACGCATGATCCTGGCCACCGCGGCGGCCTCGGCCGCCCTCTCCCTCGCCGCGCCCGGCGCGTACGCGGCGGGCGGTGACTGGGAGCACGACGACTCCTCCTACAGCAAGGAGCAGGACAACGGAGGCAAGCACGACGACTCCTCCTACAGCAAGGAGGAGGACAACGGAGGCAAGCACGACGACTCCTCGTACAGCAAGGAGGAGGACAACGGAAGCAAGCACGACGACTCCTCGTACAGCAAGGAGGAGGACAACGGAAGCAAGCACGACGCGCCGCGCGGTGGAATGCACACCGGTGGTGGTGCGCTGACCACGCTCAAGGCCGACGACTGGGACACCGCGCGCGACCCCAAGCACGACTCGGAGACGAACAAGAAGGACAGCGAGCACGGCAAGGACTCCTCCTCGACCAAGGACGGCGAGGACAAGGACTCCTGGAGCGGCGAGGAGAAGCCGCGCGGCGGCATGCACACCGGTGGCGGCGCGCTGACCACGCTCAACGCCGACGACTGGGGCACCGCGCGCGACCCGAAGCACGACCCGGAGACGTACAAGAAGGACAGCGAGCACGGCAAGGACTCCTCCTGGACCAAGGACGGCGAGGACAAGGAGTCCTGGAGCGGCGAGGAGAAGCCGCGCGGCGGCGTGCACACCGGTGGCGGCGCGCTTGACGCACCCGCCGCGACCACGGGCGGCATCGCCGTCCTGGCCGTCGCCGCGACCGGCCTGTACGCCGCTCGCCGCAGGAAGTCGGCTCACGGCCTGGCCTGACCCATGCCGGGCGACATAGCAGCCGTGGCCGCCACCGAGCTTCACGTGGCGGCCCGGCTCGCTTTCCGCCCCCGCCCGTCCGCTGCCGTGAACCAGCTAGTGAGGTCACCTCAGATGGCTGTCCACTCATCCGCCTCCTCCTCCGACGGGTCGGCACCGGCCCGGCAGTCCCGCCGAGGGCTGACCATGCTGTGCGCCGGGGGGTTGCTGCTGCTGGCGGTGCGCCTGCTCGGCGACGACTCCCCGCAGGCCGGCGCACCCAGTCCGTCGCCCGAATCGCAGTTCGCCCCGCGGGCGGCCGCACCGGCCACGCCCGGCGCGGGGCCGGTGCAAGAACACCTGCCGCGGTCCAGCCCCGTGCGGCTGCTGATCCCGAAGATCTCCGTCGACGCCCCGTTCACCGACCTCGCCGTCGGCGCCAACGGTCAGCTCCAGGCCCCGCCGCCGCACGACACCAACCTCGTCGGGTGGTACGCCAAGGGCGCCTCCCCCGGTGAGACCGGCACCGCGATCATCGCCGGACACGTCGACACCGCCACCTCCGCCGCCGTCTTCGCCCAGCTGAGTGAGCTGAAGAAGGGTGACGTCTTCCGCGTGCGGCGGGCCGACGGACGTGTGCCCGTCTTCGTGGTCGACAGTGTCGAGAAGTTCGACAAGGACCACTTCCCCAGCCGACGGGTGTACGGCGACACCGCCGACGCCCAGGTGCGCCTCATCACCTGCGCGGGCGACTACGACCGCACGGTCAAGGACTACACGGAGAACCTCGTGGTCTTCGCGCACCTCAGGTGACGGAACCTCACACGGACGAGGGGACCAGGTCACCCACGTAGTCCCTACCGGTCGCGCACCGGTCCGCCCCGCCACAGGATCGAGGCACGCTCACGTCGCCTCACCGCAGCCGAGGTTGCGCCCCGCTCCCCGAAGGAGATCCCCCACGATGACCACCACGTCCGCCTCCGCTTCAGAATCGCTGACCCGACAGGTGTCGCAGCGCGTCTCCCAGTCCGTCTTCGACGGCTCCCACCTCCGGGTCGTCCTCCTGGTGGACGTCTACGACGGGGCCCAGCAGCAGTTCCTGGAGGCGTACGAGCAGCTCTGCAACCAGGTCGCGTCGGTCCCCGGGCACGTCAGCGACCAGTTGTGCCAGTCGATCGAGAACCCCTCCCAGTGGCTCATCACCAGTGAGTGGGAGAGTGCCCCGCCGTTCCTCACCTGGGTCAACAGCGAGGAGCACGTCCGGATGGTGGAGCCGCTGCACAGCTGCGTACGGGACACCAGGTCGCTGCGGTTCCACGTCGTGCGCGAGACCGGCGGCCCGGCGGCGCTGGCCGAGCCCGGTGAGCGCCGGCTCCAGTCGTCCCCCCGGATCGGCGACGGCGTGATCCGCCACGCGCTCACCTTCACGGTGCGACCGGGCAGCGAGGAGGCCGTCGCGAAGATCCTCGCCGACTACGCCTCCCCGGAACCCCGGGTCGACGACACCACCCGGCTGATCCGCACCTCACTCTTCATGCACGGCAACCGGGTCGTACGCGCCATCGAGGTGCGCGGCGACCTGCTCGCCGCCCTGCGGCACGTCGCCCGGCAGCCCGAGGTCCGGGCCGTCGAGGAGGCCATCAACCCCTATCTGGAGCAGGACCGGGACCTCGACGACCCCGAGTCGGCCCGCGTCTTCTTCACCCGCGCGGCCCTGCCGGCCGTCCACCACGTGACGGCGGGCGAGGCGAGGCAGGACGCCGTACGGCACGCCCTGTACTACCCGGCGCGGGAAGGCGGCGGCCTGCGGCTGGCCGAACTTCTCGCCCAGCGGGACGAGAAGGCGGCGGACGACCCGCGGAGCCCGGTGCTGCGCAGCACGATCTTCCAGCGCGACGACGTCGTGGTGCGCCTGGTCGACGTACGCGGCGGAGACACCGACGCCGCTCAGGTGCTCGGTCTGACGGACCGAGCGGGGGCGGCCCGGCTGACGGCCCTGCTGGACGCCGACGCGCTCGGCGTGGACGCCTCCGCGTTGCGGGACGGGGCCGCCGACCGCCTCCTCACGCTCGCCCGCATGGAACTCGTCACCGACCGCCGCTCGCCCGACGCCTGAGCCGTCCGGCAGGCGGGGCGCCGGTCTCCGACGCCGACACAGCACACGAAACGGAGCATCGTCGTGATCACATCCCGTCCCAGAATCGTGGACCTCAGCGAGGTCGAGCCCAACACCCGGCGCGGCGGCGACCTGCGCGCCATGCTCACGCCCACCACGTCAGGTGCCACCAGCGGCTTCATGGGCGTGGCCATCGTCCAGCCGGGCGACCGCATCGGTGAGCACTACCACCCGTACTCCGAGGAGTTCGTGTACGTCGTGTGCGGGCAGCTGGAGGTCGACCTCGACGGCGAACCGCACCCGCTCCAGCCCGAGCAGGGGCTGATGATCCCCATGCACATGCGGCACCGGTTCCGCAATGTGGGCAAGGTGGAGGCACGCCTCGTCTTCCACCTCGGCCCGCTGGCGCCCAGTCCGCCGCTCGGGCACGTCGACACCGAGGAGACCGAGCCCGTCGCCGTCGCGGCGGAGGCCGTCCACGGCGGTGCGGTCCAGACGGCGGGGCGACGGCAGGTCGGTTCATGAAGCGGCGGGTGGCGGTCACCGGCATAGGGGTCGTCGCGCCGGGTGGTGTGGGAGTGCCGGCGTTCTGGGACCTGCTGTCCCACGGGCGCACCGCGACGCGGGGCATCACCTTCTTCGACCCGACGGGCCTGCGGTCGCGGATCGCGGCCGAGTGCGACTTCGACCCGACGGCACACGGGCTGGACGCGGAGCAGGTCGCACGGTGCGACCGGTACATCCAGTTCGCCCTGGTCGCCGGGGAGGAGGCGGTACGGGACTCCGGTCTCGACCTCGGCCGGGAGAACCCCTGGCGGGTGGGCGTCTCGCTGGGCACCGCGGTCGGCGGCACCACCCGCCTGGAACACGACTACGTGCTGGTCAGCCACGGCGGACAGCGCTGGGACGTGGACCACGGCCGGGCCCAGCCGCATCTGCACCGAGCGTTCTCGCCCAGCACGCTGGCCTCCACGGTGGCGGAGCGGTTCGAGGCGCGCGGACCGGTGCAGACGGTGTCGACGGGCTGCACCTCCGGGCTCGACGCGGTCGGGTACGCCTTCCACACGATCGAGGAGGGCAGGGCCGACATCTGCGTCGCCGGCGCCTCGGACTCGCCGATCTCCCCGATCACCATGGCCTGCTTCGACGCCATCAAGGCCACCTCCTGCAACAACGACGACCCGGCGCACGCCTCGCGCCCCTTCGACGCCAACCGGGACGGCTTCGTCATGGGAGAGGGCGGTGCGGTGCTCGTCCTGGAGGAACTGGAGCACGCCAGGGCCCGCGGTGCGCACGTCTACTGCGAGTTGGGCGGCTACGCGACCTTCGGCAACGCGTATCACATGACCGGTCTGACCAGCGAGGGCCTGGAGATGGCGCGGGCCATCGAGGACGCCCTCGACCACGCCCGGGTCGACCCCACGGCCGTCGACTACGTCAACGCGCACGGCTCCGGGACCAAGCAGAACGACCGGCACGAGACCGCCGCCGTGAAGCGGACCCTGGGCGAGCACGCCTACGACACTCCCATGAGTTCCATCAAGTCGATGGTGGGGCACTCCCTCGGCGCGATCGGCGCGATCGAGGTCGTCGCCTGCGTGCTGGCCCTGGCTCACCAAGTGGTGCCGCCCACCGCGAACTACGAGACCCCGGACCCCGAGTGCGACCTGGACTACGTGCCGCGTGACGCGCGCGAGCGGAAGCTGAACAGCGTCCTCTCCGTGGGCAGCGGGTTCGGCGGTTTCCAGTCGGCGGTGGTCCTCAACCGGCCGAGGGAGAGGGAAAGATGACCGAACCCCATCCGAGGCGCGCCGTCGTCACCGGTATCGGTGTGGTCGCGCCCAACGGAGCCAGTACCGAGTCGTTCTGGAAGTCCACCCAGGAGGGACTCAGCGCCCTCGGCCGGGTCACCCGCGAGGGCTGCGGGCACCTCCCGCTGCGGGTGGCGGGCGAGGTGCGGGAGTTCGAGCCGACGGCGGCGGTCGAGGAGCGGTACCTCGTACAGACCGACCGGTTCACGCACTTCGCGCTGGCCGCGACCGACCTCGCGCTGGAGGACGCCCGCCTCGGCCAGGCAGACACCGGCGGCGCGCCCTACTCCGTGGGCGTGGTCACCGCGGCCGGTTCCGGCGGCGGCGAGTTCGGCCAGCGGGAGCTGCAACAACTGTGGGGCAAGGGCAGCCGCTTCGTCGGGCCGTACCAGTCGATCGCCTGGTTCTACGCCGCCAGCACCGGCCAGGTCTCCATCCGGCGCGGATTCAAGGGGCCCTGCTCGGTCGTCGCCTCCGACGAGGCCGGCGGTCTTGACGCCCTGGCGCACGCGGCGCGGGCGGTGCGGCGCGGCACCGACGTCATCGTGGCCGGCGCGACCGAGGCCCCGCTCGCGCCCTACTCGGTGGTGTGTCAGCTCGGTTACGAGGAGCTGAGCACCTGCGACGACCCGGAGCGGGCCTACCGCCCCTTCACGGAGGGGGCCTGCGGGTTCGTTCCCGCCGAGGGCGGCGCCATGTTCGTCGTCGAGGCGGAGTCCGTGGCCCGGCAGCGCGGCGCACGGGTACGGGCCACGCTCGCCGGGCACGCGGCGACGTTCACCGGCGCCTCCCGCTGGGCGCAGTCCCGGGAGGGTCTCGCGGAAGCCGTCCGCGCGGCACTGGCGGAAGCCGACTGTGCGCCGGAGGAGATCGACGTGGTCTTCGCCGACGCGCTCGGCGTGCCGGAGGCGGACCGTGCCGAGGCGCTGGCCATCGCCGACGCCCTCGGCGCGCACGGCAGGCGGGTGCCGGTCACCGCACCGAAGGCCGGGATCGGGCGCGGCTACTGCGCGGCGCCGGTGCTGGACTCCGCGGCGGCGGTGCTCGCCATGGAGCACGGCCTGATCCCGCCCACCCCGCACGTCTTCGACGTCTGCCACGACCTCGACCTCGTGACCGGCCGGGCCCGCCCCGCCGAACTGCGCACGGCACTGGTCCTCAGCCGGGGCCTCATGGGGTCGAACTCGGCGCTGGTGCTGCGGCACGGCGCCACCGACGCCTCGTGACGGGGCGCAGCACAGAGGCGCAAGAACCACCAGAGACACAGCACCGAAGGAGAGGAACCGCATGAGTGACCGCATCACCGTCGAGGAACTGTCCGAACTGATGAAGAAGTCCGCGGGCGTCACCGTCGCCCCGGACGACCTCCAGCGTCAGTACGACGTCGGCTTCGACGCCCTCGGCATCGACTCGCTCGGCCTGCTCGGCATCGTGGGCGAGCTGGAGAACCGCTACGGCACGCCGATGCCCCCGGACGCGGAGCGCAGCAAGACGCCCCGGCAGTTCCTCGACCAAGTCAACAGTGCTCTCCTGGCAGGGGCGTGAGATGTCCGGACACACCGAGAACGAGATCGTCATCGCCGCTCCGTTGGACCTGGTCTGGGACATGACCAACGACGTGGCGAACTGGCCGCAGTTGTTCAGCGAGTACGCGTCGGCAGAGATCCTGCGGCAGGAGGGCGAGAAGACCACTTTCCGGCTCACCATGCACCCGGACGAGAACGGCAAGGTGTGGAGCTGGGTCTCCGAGCGTGAGACGGACCGCGGCACGCTCACCGTGCGGGCCCGCCGCGTCGAGACCGGACCGTTCGCCTACATGAACATCCGGTGGCGGTACGAGGAGGTCCCGCAGGGCACCCGGATGGTGTGGACGCAGGACTTCGAGATGAAGCCCGAGGCCCCGGTGGACGACGCCTGGATGACGGACAACATCAACCGGAACTCCAAGGTCCAGATGGCCCTGATCCGGGATCGCATCGAGCAGGCGGCCACAGAGCACCGGCCTGTGCCGAGCCTGGCCGACTGAGCCGGACGGAGGACAGGATGACGCACCAGGCCCTGATCGTCGCCCGGATGGCCCCGGGGTCCGCCCCGGACATCGCGAAGCTGTTCGCGGAGTCGGACCGCGGGGAGCTGCCGCACCTCGTGGGAGTCTCCCGGCGCAGCCTCTTCCAGTTCGACGACGTGTACCTGCATCTCATCGAGTCGGAGCAGGACCCGGGACCCGCCATCGCCAAGGTGGCCGGGCACCCCGAGTTCCGTGACATCAGTGAGCGGCTGACCGCGTACGTCAGCGCGTACGACCCCGCGACCTGGCGTTCGCCGAAGGACGCGATGGCGCACTGCTTCTACCGCTGGGAGCGGGACTCCACGGCGTGAGACGCCGGTGTCCACCGGTGGCCGGGTACGCGCTCGTCGCGGGCCCGGCCACCGGTGGTACGCCAGTTGTCACGCGGGCACGGTGCAGTCGAACGCGTGCAGGTAGGGGTTGACCGGACGGATGTCGTCGATGACCAGGCCCGCCCCGGTGAGCCGGCTCACCATGCTCTCGGTGGTGTGCTTGGCGCCGCCCACGTTCAGCAGCAGCAGCAGGTCCATCGCGGTGCTGAAGCGCATCGAGGGCGAGTCGTCGACGAGGTTCTCGATGACGACGACCCGGGCGCCGGGCCCACCCGCCGCCATGACGTTGCGCAGCGTCCTGGCGGTGCTGTCGTCGTCCCACTCCAGGATGTTCTTGATGACGTACACATCGGCCTGGACGGGGATCGCCTCGCGGCAGTCGCCGGGCACGATGCGCATCCGGTCCGCGAGGGCGCCGCCCGGCCGCAGCCGCGGGTCGGCGTTCTCCACCACACGGGGCAGGTCGAGCAGCGTCCCGCGCAGGGTCGGGTACTTCTCCAGCAGGCTCGCCACCACGTGCCCCTGGCCGCCTCCGACGTCGGCGACCGAGGCGCTTCCCGACAGGTCGAGGAGCTGCGCGACGTCCCGTGCGGACTGTGCGCTGGACGTCGTCATGGCCCGGTTGAAGACGAGGGCGGATTCGGGCGCGTCCTCGTTGAGGTAGGTGAAGAACTCCTTGCCGTACAGGTCCTCGACGACGTTGTGGCCGGTGCGCACGGCCTCGTCGAGCAGGGGCCAGGCGTCCCAGGTCCACGGCTCGGTGCACCACAGGGTGATGTAGCGCAGGCTGTGCGGGTCGTCCTCGCGCAGCAGGCGGGACATCTCCGTGTGCGCGAAGGTCCCGTCGCCCTTCTCGGCGAAGACGCCGTAGCAGGACATGGCCCGCAACAGCCGTCGCAGCGGCTTGGCTTCGGTCTTCACCGCGGCCGCGAGGTCCTCGACGGCCATGGGGCTGTCGCCGAGGGCGTCGGCGACGCCCAGCCGGGCCGTCGCGCGCAGGGCGGCGGCACAGGCCGCCCCGAACACCAGCTCCCGCAGCCGCATGGACGGCGCCGGAGCAGTTTCTGCGGTCGTCATGTGCCGCCTTTCCTCGTTCGTCGTGTTCACGGGTGGCTACGGCCGGTCAGCACAGACCCGCGGGCCTGGACACCTGGCAGGTGTTGGCCTCGAAGGTGTTGGCCCTGGCGGTCTCCTGGTCGACGAGGTCGGCCGGGGAGTTGCCGCTCAGTTCGTTGTCGCTGATCCGGTTCCGCTCACTGGTCGTGCCGACGAAGCTCTTGAACAGCACGATGCCGCCCGACAGCGGGGACTCGCCGGCGTTGTCCCGGATGACGTTCCGCGTGATCAGGGTGTCCTCGGTGCCGGTCAGGACGATGCCGGAGCCCTGGAGGGCGTCCAGCCGCGCGGTCTTCGGACAGGACTTGTTGTTGCGCACGATGCGGTTCTCGGCGACGGTCACCTGGCCCGCCCTGGGCTTGTTCTCGTCGCCGACGACGAACACTCCCGCACAGTTGCCGGTGAGGTGGTTGTCGGCGACGGTGAGGTTGCGCAGCCGGCGGACGGTGACGCCGATCCGGTTGCCCTCCAGCCGGTTGCGCTCGACGAGGGTGCCGTCGGTGTCGGTGGCGCCCTGCTCGGCGCTGATGGTGTTGGCCAGGAAGAGGCCGGCGTCGCCGTTGTCCCGGGCGGTGTTGCCGCGGAACACACCGCGCACCGAAGCCTCCTGGGCGATGCCCCACACGCCGTTCTTCACCGCGGTCACCCTGCGCACGGTCAGCCGGTCGGTGGCGGCCGCGTAGACGCCGCTGCGGGTGAAGCCGGTGACGGTCAGCGAGGCGAGGGTGACGTCCTCGACCTTGCGGTCCTTCGTCCCGACCACGCAGATGCCGTTGCCGCCCGCGGCGCAGGTGCCGGCGGCGGCCTTGTCGGCGGTCGGCCGGATCACCACGCCGCGGCCCACGCCGCGCAGGGTCAGTCCGGGCGTGGTCACCGTGACGCTCTCCCGGTAGGTACCCGGGGTGATCAGCACGGTGTCGCCGGACGCGGCGGCGTCCACCGCCTTCTGGATCGACTGTCCCGCGTGGACCACGTGGGTCATATGGCCGGCGGAGGCCGGAGCGGCGCCGAGGCCCGCCCCCACGACCGCTGTGGCGCACGCGAGATACACGAAATGGTATTTCTTCATATTCCGGACAATATGCTCGCAGCGTCGGCGGCCCGGCGGTATGGGCCGTACGGCGGCGTGTTGCGCGGGGCCGACCGCGCACCGCCCGGACTCCCCCGCCTCCCCCGGCCTTCCGGCCGGCGGGCCGCCACCGGCGCCCCGCGTTACTCTGCCCGGATATGACCGTTCGGCCCGTTCCTGGAGGTGGTCATGGCCTCGCGCCTCAACCCGTACATCAGCTTCGGCGGCAATGCCCGGCAGGCGATGGAGTTCTACAAGGACGTCTTCGGCGGCACCCTGGCCCTCAACACCTACGGTGAGTCGGGACAGCAGGGCACGCCGGAGGCCGACCAGATCATGCACGGCATGCTGGAGACGCCGAGCGGATTCACCCTGATGGGCGCGGACGCCCCGCCCGGCATGAAGGTCACGCCGGGCGACAACTTCTCCGTCAGCCTCAGCGGTGACGACGACGCGGAGCTGCGGGGCTACTGGGAGAAGCTGTCCGCCGGTGGCTCCGTGGCCGTCCCGCTGGAGAGACAGATGTGGGGCGACGTGTTCGGCATGTGCACCGACCGCTTCGGCGTCCCCTGGATGGTGAACATCAGCGAGCCTGAGAGCTGACCCGAGCGGCCCGGCGCCGTCGTCCCCGGCCTCGGCCGGACCCGACGTAGCGTGGCCCGAACAGCGGGGCTGGGGCCCACGACGGTCGACTCGATGGTGGCGCGATGTGTTGGAGTGCGACGGCCGACCTGGTGGCGGGCGCCGGGGTGACCGCCGTCGGGGTGGCCTGTGTGACGCGGGTGCGCGGTGTGCGGGACCTGCCGCTCGCCGCGCTGCCGCTCCTGCTCGGGGCCCATCAGGTCGTCGAGGCGATGGTCTGGGACTCGGGTGGCGGCGGCGGACCCGCCACCGTCGTCTGGGCCGTCGTCGCACTGCCGTTGCTGGCGGTGTGGGTGCCCGCGGGAGTGTGGTGCGCCGCCCCGCATCCCGCCCGCCGCCGGCTGGGCCTCGTTCTCGCGGTCGGCGTCGCGACCGCCGCGGGGCTCGCGTACGGACTGGCCGTCGGCCCCGTCACGGCCGAGATCCGGGGACACACCATCGGCTATGTGACCGACCTGTCCCATCCCGTTCCGCTTGTCGCGGGCTATCTCCTGGCCACGGTGGGTTCCCTGCTGCTGTCCGGCGACCGGCGGCTGCTGGTGCTGGGGATCTTCGCCGCCGTGGGCGCGCTGGTCTGCTGGACGCTGTGGCGGCTGGAGTTCGTCTCCACGTGGTGCGCCTTCGCGGCGGTGTGCTCGGTGCTCCTGCTCGGCTGGGTCCGTGCCCGGCCGGACCCCCGGTGAGCGCGGACCCGGCAGCCCGCGGGTCCGGGCACTCGTCTCCTCGAACCCCGCACGCCCGCACAGCGGTTCGCCGCAGACCGGCCGCGTAGGATAGGGCCCTGCGGGCGGGTCGGCGGGCAGCGCCGGGGAGGGGGAACAGCATCGTTCCTGCCCTGGCGGCCGGACCCCCTGCGCCACGTGTGCCATACTCGGCGCCGCTTATAGCAAGATCTGACCGGGGGGGTCCACCTGCACGCCATAGCCTTGGACGCCCCCTACCTGGACACGGACGCGGAACAGCTCTGCTTCTCGCTGGACCTGGACGAGCGGCCGGCCCTCGCCGAGCGCGCGACGACCGTGGGCGGGATCGACGTCCGCCTGCGGCTGCTGGGTGCCTCGCACCAGGTCTTCGCCGGCCCCGTGAGGGAGACCGTCGCGTGCCTGCTGGGATCCGTGAAGGGTCTGCCGACGACGTACACCCGCCGACTGCCGGGCTGGAGCTACGACTTCACGGCCGGGACCGACCGACTGGGCCCCGCGGACTTCAGCGACCGGGTGTCGGGGATCCGCCGTCAGGTCGCCGACACCCCCGACAGCCTGTGCGGGGTCTTCCCCGGTTCGCCGGAGGCGCTGACCGCCGTCGTCGTCGAGGCCGCCGACGGAGCGCCCGGCGGCGGAGGGCTGGTCTGGCGCACCTGGCACACCTACCCGCAGCACGGCCAGATCGTATCGACGTACACACGGCTGGAGGCCCGATGAAGAGCGCCCGACTCGTCCGCGCGGCGGTGGCGGCCGTGCTGGCCGTGGCCCTGCTCGCCGCCTGCTCCTCCGACGGCAACGACGGGGTGCCTCGCGGCTGGATACGCGACAAGTACACCGAGAGCGGCGCGGACTGGGTCGTCGGCGGCAAGAGCCCGACGCAGGTGGCCGACGCCATCCACAACCACCGCGCGGCCCTCGACCGCGCGTCCGGCGACAGCACGGAGTTCCTGCGCTACGGCGACGACATGGTCACCGTGTCGCCGTACCGGAGCGGCAGCCGGATCGAGATCGAGGACTACCGCAACGGGTACCACCGGCACAGCCGGCACCTGACGTACTGGCCCAACCCGGACAGTGCCAGCTTCCGCGGCGGCGGCCCCGGCGAAGGCAAGTGACACCCGGCCGACCGGCCCGACGCGTGACTCACCACCAGACCCTGACGACGCCGTCAAGAAAGGCAGCACAGTGACCGAGATCTTCGAGTCGACGGGCCAGGCCCTGCTCTACGGAGTCGTGGGCCTCGCCGTGATGACCGTCGGCTTCATCGCCCTCGACCTCGTCACGCCCGGCAAGCTGTTCCACGTGGTCTGGGTGGACCGCAACCGGGGTGCGGCCGTCCTGCTCGGCAGCCAGTCGATCGCCGTGGGCTTCGTCATCATGGAGGCCATCCAGGCCAGCGAGTCCGAAGAGGGCCTCGGCTACGGCCTGTTGAGCACACTCCTCTACGGTCTCGCCGGGGTGCTGGTGATGACGCTGGTCGGCGCCGTGATCGGCCACGTCACGCCGGGCCAGATGGGCGCGGTCGCCCTCGACGACGGCAGCGACGGCCGTCCGCACCCGGCCGCCTGGGTGCAGGCCGGGATGTACCTCGGGACCGCCTTCATGGTCGGCGCGGCACTGTCATAAGCACCGCCCCCGTGAGCACGACCGCACTTCAGGGCCGCGGCAGCGCGGCATCCTCCCGCCCCCCGGCCGTCCGGCACACCCGGGGGGCGCGTTTCCTCCTGCTGCTCGCCGTCTTCCTCTGCGCCGCCTGCGGCCTCGTCTACGAGCTGGCCCTCACCGCGCTGGGCAGCTACCTCATCGGCAACTCCGTGCTCCAGACCTCCGTGGTCATCTCCGTGATGGTCTTCGCGATGGGTCTCGGCTCGCTCGCCGCCAAACCGCTGCGTCGCCGCGCCGTCGGCGCGTTCGCGCTCGTCGAGGGCGCGCTCGCGCTGGTGGGCGGGCTTTCCGTGCTGGTGCTGTACGCGGCGTTCGCCTGGCTCCAGCTGTACACCCCGGCGATGATCGTCATCACGCTGGTGGTCGGACTCCTGATCGGGGCCGAGATACCGCTGCTGATGACGCTGCTGCAACGGATCCGGCGGCAGGAGGCGGGCAGCGCCGTCGCCGACATGTTCGCGGTCGACTACATAGGGGCGCTGGTCGGCGGGCTGTGCTTCCCGCTGCTGCTGCTGCCGACGTTCGGACAGCTGCGGGGCGCGCTGGTGGTCGGCGCCGTGAACGCGGTGGCCGGCGTCATCGTGGTCCTGTTCATCTTCCGTCGGCAGACCCGGCGCTTCGTCCAGGTCGGTCTCCTCGCCGGCGTGACGGCGGTACTGGCCGTGCTCGGTACGGCCTATGTGCTGGCGGACGACCTGGAGGTCACCGCACGCCAGCAGATGTACCAGGACCCGATCGTGCACGCCGAGACGACGCCGTACCAGGAGATCGTCGTGACCCGCTCCACCGCCTTCACCGGCGGTGCCGACACGCGTCTCTTCCTCAACGGTGACCTCCAGTTCAGCTCTGTCGACGAGTACCGCTACCACGAGTCGCTCGTCCACCCCGCGCTGTCCGGACGACGCGGCGAGGTGCTGATCCTGGGTGGCGGTGACGGGCTGGCCCTGCGTGAGGTCCTGCGCTACGACGACGTGCGGCAGGTGACGCTCGTCGAGCTGGACCCGGCGATGACGCAGCTGGCCCGTGACTTCGCGCCCCTGCGCGAACTGAACGGCGGGGCGCTCGCCGACCCGAGGGTGCGGGTGGTCAACGCCGACGCCTTCAACTGGCTGCGCGGTGCCCGCCAGCGGTACGACGCGGTGATCATCGACTTCCCGGACCCGGACACGGCGGCGCTGGCGAAGCTGTACTCGGTGGAGTTCTACACCCTGCTCGGCCAGGTCCTCACGCCACGGAGCCAGGTCATGGTGCAGAGCGGGTCGCCGTTCTTCGCGCCGAGGACGTTCTGGTCGATCGCGGCCACCGTCGAGGCGGCCGGGTACACGACGACGGAGTTCCAGATCGACGTGCCGAGCTTCGGAAACTGGGGATTCGTCCTGGCCACCCGCGGCGGCACCACTCCCCCGCCGCTGCGACTGGCCCCGGACGCCCCCCGCCTGCGCTACCTCGACGACTCGGTCCTGAAGGCGGCCACCGTCTTCCCCGTCGACCGCCGCCGCCAGGACGTGAGGCCGAGCACGCTGATGGAGCCGACGGTGCTGGAGTACGTGCTCAACGAGTGGAAGAACTACTGAGCCCGCTCGGGCGCCACCGGATCGGGCCGGCTGCGCCGGGGCGGTAGCGAGGGGCCGGTCCGCGGGGCCGGCACGGCAGGTCGATGGGGGTCGGCGACGTCAGCCGATGAGGTCGGCGACGAGGACGGCGAACTCGTCGGGAGTGGCCAGGCGCACGCCGAGGGACTCCGCCTTGACGCGCTTGGAGCCGGCGCCCTCCCCGGCGACGACCAGGCTGGTCCTCCGGGAGACGCTGGAGGAGGAGCGGCCGCCGGCGCGTTCCACGAGTTCGTTCATCTCGTTGCGGCTGAGCTTCTCCAGCGGGCCCGTCATCGCGCCGGTGACGACCACCGTCATCCCGGAAAGCGGCCCTCCGGCCGGCGCGGTGGAGTCGGTGGTCTCGGCGGCGTCCAGGGTGCCGTCGGTCCCGGTGGCAGCCGGGGCGGGCGGGGTGACGCCCGGCTCGGTCATGTTGACGCCGACCGCGGCGAGCCTGTCGATGAGCGGGCCGAGTGCGGCGAGTTCCGCCACGATCGACGGGGCCTTCTCGGTGCCGACGCCCTCCACCCGCTGGATCGTTTCCGCGTCGGCGGCGCGCAGGTGGTCCATGGTGGCGAAGTGGCGGGCGATACGGCGGGACATGGAGCGTCCGGTACCGCGCACACCGAGCGCGCACAGCACCCGCGCCAGCGGCCGGCCCTTGGCCCTGTCGAGCGCGGCGAGGAGGTTGTCGGTGCTGGTCTCGCCCATCCGGTCCAGGCCGAGGAGCTGCTCACGGGTGAGGGTGAACAGGTCGGCGAGGTCGGCGACCAGGCCCGCCTCGACGAGCTGCACGACGCGGGTGTGACCGAGACCCTCGATGTCGAGCTGGTCGCGCCCGGCGGCGTAGGAGAGGGAGGCGACGAGGTGGCAGTTGCGGCCGTTCTCGCAGCGCCAGCGCTGCTCGCTCGTGTCGATGGCCGATCCGCAGCGCGGGCACGCCTCGGGGAAGACGACCGGCTGTTCCTCGCCCGTGCGCAGATGGGCGACGGGCGCCTCGACGCGGGGAATGACGTCACCGGCCCGGTGCACCATCACGTGGTCGCCCAGGCGCAGGTCGCGGCGGGTGATGTCGGCCGGGTTGTGGAGGGTGGCGTAGGTGATGGTGGAGCCGTCGATCTCGACCGGGGCGAGGACGGCGCGGGGCGCGATGATGCCGGTGCGGCCCACGTTCCACTCCACCTCCAGCAGGCGGGTGATCTTCTCGACGGCAGGCAGCTTGTAGGCGATCGCCCAGCGCGGGGCCCTCGAACCCGATCCGGCGGCCTGCTGATCGGCGGCCAGGTCGGCCTTCACGACGATCCCGTCGATGCCGAAGGGCAGTTCCGGCCGCAGGGCGGCGATCTCCCGCACCCGGGCCAGGACGTCCTCCACGCTGGACGCGGTGACACCCGGCACGGAGGTCGTGGCGGTCGTGTTCACGCCGAGCACCGCGGCGCGGGCCATCAGGTCGCTGTGTGCGGCCTCGCCGAGGGCGGTGGCGAGACCGGGCTCGGTGTCGGCGAGGGGCAGCAGGCCGTAACCGAAGAAGGTCATCGGCACGGTGTAGGCGCGGTCCTTGGCGCGCAGGGTGCCCGCGGCGGCGTTGCGCGGGTTGGCGAACGGCTGGCCGCCGTGCGCGGTGCGGACCTCGTTGGCGTGCTCGAACTGGGCGGTGGTCATCAGGACTTCACCACGCACCTCCACGGTGACCGGCTCGGCCAGCTGCTCGGGCAGGCCCTCGACGGTGCCCGCGGCGTGCGTGACGTCCTCGCCTGCCGTCCCGTCGCCCCGCGTGATCAGCCGCGTCAGGCGGCCCCGGCTGTAACGGGCCGCGATCGCCAGGCCGTCCAGCTTCGGCTCGACGCTGTACCGCTCGCTCTCGTGGCCGATGCGCCGGGCCAGTGAGGCGGCCCAGGCGGTGAACTCCTCGGGCGAGAACACGTTGTCGAGGCTGAGCATCGCGATGGTGTGCGGGACGTCTCCCTCCACCGCGCCGCCCGCCACCTTGCCCGTCGGCGAGTCGGGCAGCACCTGGTCGGGACAGGCGGCCTCCCAGGCGGCGATGCCCCGCACCAGCCGGTCGTAGGCGTCGTCGTCCAGCACCGAGGTGCCCCCGGTGTAGTAGGCGGCGGACGCCTTCACGGCGTCCTCGACCGCCTGCGCGTAGGCGGCGGCATCCACGATCTGTGCGGCTGGTGTCGTCATGCCCGCCATACTGCCTCCCACCACTGACAATGCCTTTCGGGCGGGGGCGACACCGGAGGCCCCGTCGTCCGTTCGGGCAGCCGGGGCGGGTCGCCGGGGACGACCGTGCGGCGCGGGCCGTCAGAGTGCCGGGGTGCCGCCGGACCGGTCGACCGCCCGTCCTATGACCGCCCGTCCTGTGACCGCCCGTCCTGTGACCGTCCGCCCTCGCGGGGTTCGGTTCGTCCGGGGTGAGAGCGGATCCGAGGTGGGGGCGGCCGAGCACCGGGGGCCGGCCGAGCACCGGCCGGTCGGGGACCGGGTACGCTGCGGCAGCGTCCGTCGTACGGTCAACGCCTTGGACGGTCAGCGGCCCGTCCCGCACGTACGCGGGGGACGGGCTTGTCCCCCGTGCGCCACCGGCCGTCCGACGCGTCCCACCCCTCCAAGAATGTTTTATATTCAACTATGACTCGACGGATCTTCATCGACAAGCAGAGCCCCAGGGCCTACCACGCACTCCTGGAGACCTCCGAGGCCGTGCGCGCGACCGCGGCCGAGGCGGGCCTGGAGCGCACCGTCGTGGAACTGGTCAATCTGCGGGTCTCGCAGCTCAACGGCTGCGCCTTCTGCCTCGACCTGCACACCAAGGCGGCCCTGCGCGCCGGCGAGTCGTCCCGGCGGCTCGGTGTGCTCGCCGCCTGGCGGGACACCGGACTGTTCAGCCCGCTGGAGCGCGCGGCCCTGGCGCTGGCGGAGGCGACCACCTTCCCGGCCGACGCCGCCACGCAGGAGGCCGCGTACGCAGACGCCCGGCAGGCCCTCACGGAAGACCAGATCGCGGCGGTGATCTGGGTGGCGGTCACGATCAACGCCTTCAACCGGGTGTCCGTGATGAGCAAGCACCCGGTGCGCTGACCGGGATCGGCCGGCGCCGGTGCGTCAGCGCAGGGCCATGAGCGCCGGTTCCACGGCGCGGTGGAACGTCGGATACGTGTAGATCATGTGCTGGAGCGTCGCCACCGGAACCTCCGCGTGCACGGCGACGTTCAGGCCGTACAGCAGCTCCCCGCCGGCCGGTCCCGCCGAGGTCGCGCCGACGAGGACGCCCCGGTCGGCGTCCTCGACCAGTTTGAGGAAGCCCTCGCCGCCGGGGCCGTGGATCCACCCTCGGGTGGAGGAGGACAGCGGCACGAGGGCCGTACGGATCCGCAGTCCCCGCTCCCGCGCCTGCCGCTCTGTCAGGCCCACGGCGGCGATCTCCGGGTCGGTGAACGTCACGCGGGGCAGCGCCCGGTAGTCCGCCTGCGGGCCCGGCTGCTCCAGGACGTCCCGGGCGGCGATCTGCGCCTGGTAAAGGGAGACATGGGTGAAGGCTCCGCGGCCGGTGATGTCGCCGACCGCCCACAGCCCGTCCGCCGCCCGCATCCGGCCGTCCGTCGGTACCGCGCGGGCCCGCGGGTCGAGCCCGACGCTGTCCACGCCGAGCGCGCGGAGGTCGGCGTACCGCCCGGTGGCGACGAGCAGCCGCTCGCCCCGCAGCAGCTCGCCCGCGCCGATGTCGACGCTGAACTCCCTTCCGTCGTGTCTGACTTCGCGTGCGCGGGCGCCGGTCAGGATCGTCACTCCGTCGGCCCGCAGGGCATCGGCGGCCGCCTCACCGGCCTCCGGATCCTCCTGACCCAGCAACCGCTCCTGACCCTCGACGAGGGTGACCCGGCAGGCGAACCGGGCGAATACCTGGGCCAGTTCGACCCCGACGGCGCCCCCGCCGAGGACGATCATCGACGCGGGCAGCACCCTGGCGGCCATCGCGTCCCGGTTGGTCCAGTACGGCGTGCCCGCCAGACCCGTCACCGGAGGGATCCGGGGCCGGCCGCCCGTCGCGAGCACGACGCCGCGGCGGGCCGCGAAGGTGCGGTCGCCGACCGTCACCCGGCGCGGTCCCGCGAGGCGCCCCACGCCCCGGACCAGGCGGCCGCCCTTGCCCTCGAGCCGGTCCGCGGCGACCTGGTCGTTCCAGTCGTCGGTGGCCTCGCGGCTGATGCGATCGGCGACCAGCGCCCAGTCCGGCGTCACCGAAGCCGCCCCGGCGAGGGCGGGGACGCGCCGCGCCTCGGCCAGCGTGTTGGCGGCCCGGATCATCATCTTGCTCGGCACACAGCCCCAGTACGGGCATTCCCCGCCGACGAGTTCCGCCTCGATGCCGACGACCTCGAGCCCCGCCTCGGCGACCGTGCCCGCGACATGCTCGCCGCCGGGTCCCAGACCGACGACGACCACGTCCACCTGCTCGTCCATGCCCCGCGTCCTCCCTTTCGCACGTACGGCCGCCGTACCGGCCGCAGGCCACCGAGGCTAGGGCGGGCTGCGCATCCGAGGTGCCCCTGAGCGCACGGGCGTCGGCCCATCAGCGCACGGCCGCCCACCGCGGCGGCGCGGTGCGCTCAGGGACGCGTGCGCGTGCGCCGACGGACAAGTCGCCCGCACCCGGCCCGCCTAGCGTCGCCGCGTACGTTCGACACCGCAGCGCAGGAGGCACCCTTGAGCACCGATCCGCATCCCCTGAGCAGCCAGCCGTGGCTGCACCAGAAGGGCGAGGTCATCCAGGAGTTCGGAACCGTCAAGCAGTTCCCGCTGGGCCTGTCCCACGACGCGCGCATGTACTCCTGCCAGCGTCTGAACAGGATCCTCGCGGACACGCAGATCCTCTACGGCCTCTACAAGAAGCACCACTGGTTGTTGCGCGGCGCGACCTTCTACCAGCTGCATCTGCTGCTGGACAAGCACGCGGACGAGCAACTGGTCCTCGTCGACACCCTCGCCGAGCGGGTGCAGACCCTGGGCGGGGTCGCGGTGGGCGACACCCGGCACGTCGCGGAGATCACCTCGATCCCGCGTCCCCCGGACGGCGTGGAGGAGGTCCCGGCGATGCTGTCGCGGCTGCTGGCGGCCCACGAGACGATCCTGACCGACGCCCACGACGCGGCCTCCCGTACCGCCGAAATGGGCGACGACGGCACCAACGACCTCCTGGTCTCCCAGGTGATCCGCACCGGCGAACTCCAGGCCTGGTTCCTCGCCGAGCACTTGGTGGACACACCTCTCGTGCGTTCATGAACCTGGTCGCGGCATCGGCCGGGACCGCGGGACGTCCTTGACGAACACCCTGCCGTCAAGGGTCCGCCAGGAGTGCCGGGCCGGGCGGGCGCAGCCCAGGTACGGCGACGCGAGGGGCGGTACGCGTGTCACCGGGACCGGCGGCCGCCGTGCTTGCATACGGTGGTGACCCCCGCGCCCGCCGAAAACCCGACCCTCTGCGTCCGGCCCCGTGTGCGGGCCGACCTGGACGACTGCGTCAGCGCGCTCGCGCTGACGCACGCGCACAGCCGGTACCCGGTCAACTGGCCCGCCGTGCCCGCAGCCTGGCTCACCCCGCCGACCCTCCTGGCGGCCTGGGTGGCCGAACGGGACGGCCGGATCCTCGGACACGTCGCACTGTGCCGGGGCGAGGACGGCGATCCCGCACCGGCGTTGTGGGCGGCGCGCGGGAGCGGAGTGCCGGCGGTCTGTGTCAACCGGCTTTTCGTCGCGCCCGAGGCGCGCGGGCTGGGCGCCGGAGCGGCTCTCACGGAGCGGGCCGTCGAGGAGGCCCGCTCCCTCGGAAAGCACGCCGTGCTCGATGTGGTGGCCACAGACCCGGCCGCGGCCTTCTACGCCCGGTCCGGCTGGCAGGACCTCGGACTCGTGAACCAGAGGTGGGGGCCCGACCAGGTGGTTTCCCTGCGCTGCTATGCGGCGCCGGGACCCGCGGCGCGGACCTTGTAGCACGGAACCGGGCACCGCAGGAGCCGGGACGAGGAGAAGGCACCCGGATCCGCGCCTTTCCTCACCCGTTCTCGTGGTGTTCACGCTCACCCTGCCGCGCCACCCCCCGGTCCCCGTGGGAAAGTTGCCGCCCACACCACACGGGGGGGCATGTGACACCTGGTCAAGAGCGGTCCCGTACGCGCAAAGCGGCGCTGACGCTTCTGACGGCACTGGGCACGTTGGCCGGCGCGGCCCTGACGGGGGTGACACCGGCCGGCGCGGCGACGGGGTCGGGGGCGGGCACCACCATCGCGTCCGGCGTGGTGTACCGGCAGTACGACCTCGAGGCGGCGGCCGGCGTGACGCACGCGCACGTGCTCGGGGTCGACCTGACCGACGCCCACGTACACCTGGGCCTGTTGTATCCGGGGAAGGTCGCGTCCCGCGCCACCCTCAGCCGGCAAGCCACCGCCCAGAACGCCGTCGCCGGCATCAACGGCGACTTCTTCAACGTCATCGAGACGCAGCATCCGGGCGTCACCGCGACCGGCGCGAGCGTGGGCCCCGCCATCGCCGACGGCAAGGTGCTCAAGGCCGCCGTTCCGACGGGACAGCGGTTCGGCCCCGAACTGCCGCCCGGCACGGACACCGACGACGTGCTCGGGGTGGCCGGTGACGGGCGGGCCCGGCTGGACAGCCTGGCCCTCGACGGCACGGTCTCCACCCTCGGTCGGCGGTTGCCGCTGCGCGGCCTCAACCAGTACGCGCTCCCGGAGGACGCCATCGGCGCGTACAACTCCGACTGGGGCGGCGTCTCACGGGCGCGGGCCACCTGTGGCACCGACAGCGAACGGGCCGCGCCGTGCAGCACCAGCACCTACGAGGTGACGGTGAAGGCGGGCCGGGTGGTGTCGGCCTCGGAGAGGCCGGGCAGCGGCGCCATCGCGGCGGACACGACGGTGCTCGTCGGCCGGGAGGCGGGCGCGCGGCACCTGCGGAAGCTGGCCGAGGGGCAGCGGGTGGCGGTGCGGTACGGCCTCGCGGCCGCTTCGCGGCGCGCCTACCGCTTCGCCGTCGGCGGACATCCGGTGCTCATCGGCGGGCATCCGTTGACAGGCCTGGACACCCGGACCTCGGCGGTACGCACCGCGGTGGGGATCGCGGACGGTGGACGGCGTGTGCTGCTGTTCGCGGTCGACGGCGCGCCCGCGTACCGCGAGGGCCTGACGGTCGCCGAGGTCGCGGCCGCCCTCAAGAGCCTGGGGGCGACCGAGGGCTTCAGCCTGGACGGCGGCGGCTCCTCGACCCTGGTGGCTCGCGCGCCGGGCGCGACCAGGGTGTCGGTGCGCAACCATCCCTCCGGCGGGGTGGAGCGTGCCGTGCCGAACGGCATCGGGGTGTTCACCAGGTGAACCGTCCGCGCGGGGTCCGTTCGGCCGGTGACCGCGCAGGGCCTCACGGCCGCAGGCTGCTGACGATGTCGGCGGTCGCCGTGAGGCCACTGTGAATGGTGGGGGCCATGCTCGTGCCGGCCAGGAAGAAGCCGAGCAGCAGGCAGACCAGCGCGTGCGAGACCTTCAGTCCGCCGTTGCGCAGGAAGATCACCGCCAGGATCAGCAGCAACAGCACCACGGAAATGGAAACGGCCACGTCAACCTCCTCCGCCACGTCCGCTTTCGCGGCATTCGGCCGCAAGTGTGGCGTAGCGGAGGCTTCGTCCGTGCGGCTGGCCTGTCCGCCGAACGAGTGGTTCACGAATCGGCCGGGCGTTCGGTGGCGGTCACGCCGTCCCGCGGGCGTCGAGGAAGGCCTCCAGGCCGGAAAGATCGTCGGTGTTGAGGTAGTCGACACCGGCGTCGAGCAGTTCACCCCAGAGCGCGTCCCGAGCGGGGCCGGCCAGGTCGGGCGTGGCCCAGAAGCGCACCTTCTGCCGGCGGTCGTGGGCGGCCCGGACAAGGGCGCGCAGCCTCTGCCGCTCCGCGTCGGGGAAGGCACCGACGCCGAGCCAGGTGAAGTTGAGCGTCCAGTTGTCGCTGATCAGGGCGGCGAAGGAGGCGTCGGTGCTGCCGAGGTCGGCGAGGCGGCCGTCGTAGAAGGCGCGCCGCACGGTCTGTGCCGTCATCGGCGCCCGGGCCGCGCGGTCACCGGAGATGACGACGGTGACCGGGCCGCGGCGCACCCGGCCGTGGTCGTAGGTGGTGAACAGGTGCTGGTAGCGGCGCAGTCGGCGGTCGAGTTCGAGGTAGGTCGACGAGCCCTCGGTCTTGATGTCGATGAGCAGTTGCAGCGGGGTGCGCGAACCACGGTGAACCACCCCGTGGTTCGCCGCGACGCGGGCGGCGAGCGGGGCGAGATAGAGGGATTCCAAGGTGCGGGCCGGGTCGAGGTCGGCCGGGTCGTGGGCGACGAGAAGTTGGCCGTCGACGAGGAAGATGTCGGCCTCGACGCTGCCGAAGCGGTGGTCGAGGGCGTCGAACAGGGGGCGGGGGTGCTCGTAGTCGTTGTGGGCGTGCGCGTGCCACAACGGACGTGGGCGGTACCGGTGTTCGTCGGCGAAGGCACTGCCGGCGGGCGACGCCAGCACTGCCGTGAGGACGGCTCCGAACGTGGTGAGGGCTCTGCGACGAGTGGTGAGGGCCATGCTCTGCCTCCCTGTGGGACGGTCCGAACCACAGGGAGTATGAGCCCGGCGGAGCCGCGATGAACCTGTACATGCCAGGAGTTGGCCGGACCGCCCTCGTCTGTTCACTCCTTCCGCGCGGGCGCACGAAGAAGCCCGCCCCAGGTGGGGCGGGCTTCACCGGTGGATCGTCAGGGGGCTTGCAGGTCGACGAGTTCGGCCAGGGCTCCACGGTGCGAACCCGCCGTGCCGTAGGCGATCGAGTCGGCCTTCGCACGCTTCAGGTACAGGTGGGCCGGGTGCTCCCAGGTCATCCCGAGGCCGCCGTGCAACTGGACCGCCTCCTCGGCGGCCCGGACGGCGACGGACGCCGCGTACGCCTGGGCCACGGCGACGGCCACGTCGACGTCCTCGCCGGTCGCGAGCGCGTCCGCCGCGCCCCGGGCCGCCGCCCGCAGATTGACGACCTCCAGCCACAGCTGGGCGAGCCGGTGCTTGAGCGCCTGGAAGCCGCCGACGGGCCGGTTGAACTGCTTGCGGTCCTTCAGATAGCGCACGGTCTCGGTCAACGCCCATTCGGCGACGCCGAGTTGCTCCGAGGCCAGCAGCCCGGCTCCGGTGCGCAGGGCCCGCCGCACGGTGGGCGCGGCGTCCCCGAGCCGACGGCCCGGTGCCGCGGCGAGGGTGACCGTGGCGAGCGGCCGGGTCAGGTCGAGGGACACCTGCGGAGTGACGGTCACGGCGGCGGCGTCGACCGCGTACAACCCGCCGTCGTCCGCGGGGACGAGCAGCAGGCCGGCGAAGGCCGCGTCGGCGATGCCGGTCAACTCCCCGTGCAGCGCGCCGTTCTCCAGCCGTACGGACGGGAAGGCCGCGCCCGGCGCGGTGTGCAGCCCGACGGCGAGCACGGCGACCGCCGTGGTTTGTGCCAACCGGCCGAGCAGATCGTCGGCGCGGCAGGCCAGCAGCGCCTCGGTGGCGACGACCGCGCTCGTGAGGTACGGGACGGGGGCGACCGCGCGCCCCAGTTCCTCCAGGACGACGGCTGCCTCCCGGTGGGTGGCGCCCTGGCCGCCCAGTTCCTCGGGCACCAGCAGCCCCGCGAGGCCCATCTTGTCGGTGAGCGTCTTCCACAGCCGGAGGTCGTGCGGAGCGTCCGACTCGGTGCGGGCGATCACGCCTGCCGCGTCGCAGTGGTCGCCGAGCAGGTCACGGACCGCGGCGCGGAGCGCCTCTTCCTCCTCGGTGTAGAGAAGATCTGTCATCGGGCCAGGTCCTTCCAGGCGACGTCCTTGTCGGTGCGCGGCTCGGTGGGCAGGCCCAGGACGCGCTCGGCGACGATGTTCAGCAGGACCTCGGTGGTCCCGCCCTCGATGCTGTTGCCCTTGGAACGCAGGTAGCGGTAGCCCGCCTCGCGGCCGGTGAAGTCGACGAGTTCGGGCCGGCGCATGGTCCAGTCGTCGTACAGCAGGCCCTCCTCGCCGAGGAGTTCGACCTCCAGGCCGCTGATCTCCTGGTTGAGGCGGGCGAAGGCGAGCTTCATGCCGGCGCCCTCGGGTCCGGGCTGGCCGGCGACGAGCTGCTGACGCAACCGCTCGGCGGTGAGCCGGGAGACCTCGGCCTCCACCCACAGCTTCAGCAGCCGCTGGTGCAGATCGTGCGTGCGCAGTCCGGGGCGCTCGCGCCAGGTTCTGGCGGCGGGGCCGATCATGCCGCCCTCGCGGGGCAGCCGCATGCCGCCGATGGCGACCCGCTCGTTGTTCAGCGTGGTCTGCGCGACCCGCCAGCCGTCGCCGACCTCGCCGAGGCGGTGTGCGTCGGGGATGCGGACGCCGGTGAGGAAGACCTCGTTGAACTCGGCCTCGCCGGTGATCTGCCGCAGCGGCCGGACCTCGACGCCGGGGTCGGTCATGTCGCAGACGAAGTACGTGATGCCGCGGTGCTTGGGCACGTCCGGGTCGGTGCGGGCGATGAGGATGGCCCAGCGGGCGACGTGGGCGCTGGACGTCCACACCTTCTGTCCGTCGACGATCCAGCCCTCGCCCTCCCGGACGGCCCGGGTGCCGAGGGCGGCCAGGTCCGAGCCGGCACCGGGCTCACTGAACAGCTGACACCAGACCTCCTCACCGGTCCACAGGGGCCGCAGGAAGCGCCGCTTCTGCTCGTCGGTG
The DNA here is from genome assembly GCF_055577115.1 of Streptomyces sp. NPDC033216. Classification (NCBI taxonomy): domain Bacteria; kingdom Bacillati; phylum Actinomycetota; class Actinomycetes; order Kitasatosporales; family Streptomycetaceae; genus Streptomyces; species Streptomyces sp. NPDC033216. Next base: position 463,656 of record NZ_JBVIQK010000004.1, read on the forward strand.
CCGTACTGGAGGATCGTCGGCGCGGCCATGCCGAGGCCGATGCCGATGCGCCGCGGGTCGTTGTCGGGCGCGCCCGCGGCCTCCAGTGCGGCGTCCACGACGGCCTGGAGGGAGCGCGGCGCGCCGAGTCCGCCGAGTCCCTCGGGGTAGTGCACCCAGGCGAGACCGGCGTCGAAGCGGGCCTTGAGGAAGTCGAGCCGGTCGGTGCCGGCCGGCGGGTGCGCGGCCAGCAGCTCGGAGGTGCGGCGGCGGAGTTCGGCTGCGTCGGTCATACGGCGGCTCCGTTCTGCGGTACGACGGCGACCCGGCCGGTGGTCACACCGTCGGCGACCCGCTGGACGGCGGCGGCGGCCCCGTCCAGCGGCACGCGCTCGCTCACCAGCGGCTTGATCGCGCCACGGGCGGCCAGGCCGGTGAGCTGCTCGTGGCAGTGCTGGACCAGCTTCGGGTTCCTGGTGTTGTACAGGCCCCAGTGCAGGCCGAGGATGGAGTAGTTCTTCACCAGGGCGTGGTTGAGCGAGGGGCTGGGGATCGTCCCGCTCGCGAAGCCGACGACGACGATCCGGCCCTCGAAGGCGACGGCCTTGGCGGACTGGGCGTAGGCCTCACCACCGACCGGGTCGTAGATCACGTCGGCGCCCCGGCCGCCGGTGGCCCCCTTGACAGCGGCGATCACGTCCTCGGCGCTCCGGTCGATCACCACGTCGCAGCCCACCTCGCGGGCGACGGCCGCCTTCTCGGGACCGCCGACGACGCCGATGACGGTGGCCCCGGCCGCCTTGCCGAGCTGGACGGCGGCGCTGCCGACGCCGCCCGCCGCGGCGTGCACGAGGAGCGTCTCACCGGCCTCCAGGCCGGCCCGGCGGTGCAGGCCGAACCAGCCCGTCTGGTAGCCGATGTGGAGCGCGGCGGCCTCGGCGTCGTCCAGCGAGTCCGGGGCGGGCAGCACAGCGGCGGCGTCCGCGACGGCGTACTCGGCGAAACCGCCGTGGGGAAGCGCGGGGTTGGCGATGACGCGGCGGCCGTCCTCGGTCTCGCCGCAGATCTCCACGCCCGGCGTGAACGGCAGGGGCGGCCGGACCTGGTAGTGGCCGCGGACCATGAGCGCGTCCGGGAAGTTGATGTTCGCGGCGCGCACCCTGAGCAGGATCCGGCCGTCGCCGGGCGTGGGCCGCTCCACGTCCGTCAGCCGCATCACCTCGCTCGGCTCGCCGTTCTCGTGCACCTGCCATGCCTGCATGCGGAGCCTCCACGGGACTGCGTCGTCTGACCGGGGTCGATCGCATACTAAGCGGTCGCTTGCCCATCAGGGAACAGCCCGCGGGCAACCGCCCCCGCCCACGGGACGTCGGATGCGTCACTCCCCCCTGGACCGCGCCCGCACATGCATCCGCTCCCCCTGCGGCCCGAAGAGGCTGAGGAACTCCACCGGCCCCTCCCCCGTCGACCCGAACCAGTGCGGCACCCGCGTGTCGAACTCGGCGGCCTCCCCCGCCGCCAGCACCACGTCGTGCTCCCCCAGAACCAGCCGCAGCCGCCCGGACAGCACGTACAGCCACTCGTAGCCCTCGTGCGTACGCGGGTCCGGATCGAGCTCGCGCTGCGGTTCCAGCACCTTGAACGCCTGGAGACCGCCGGGTTGGCGGGTCAGCGGCCAGTGGGTGCGGCCGTGGCGGACGATCGGCTGCGCCCGGACCCGCGGATCGCGCACCGACGGCGCGCCCACCAGTTCGTCCAGCGCCACCTCGTGGGCCCGCGCGATCGGCAGCAGCAGCTCCAGGCTCGGCCTGCGCAACCCCGACTCCAGCCGCGACAGCGTGCTCACCGAGATGCCGGTCGCCTCGGACAGCCCCGCCAGCGTGGCGCCGCGCTCCTTGCGGATCCGGCGCAGCCGGGGCCCGACCTCCGCGAGCACGGTCTCCATGCGGCCGTCGATGTCGTCGTCGCTCATGAATCTATTGCAGTTTCGGCAAACTTGTTTGTCAATACGGTAGTGCTCGCGCGACCGTCCGAAGTGGAGGTGGTCATCATGACCGAGAACACCGCGAGCGCGGACACCTACGAAGTGATCGTCGTCGGCGGCGGCGCGGCGGGCCTGTCGGCAGGCCTGGTCCTGGGTCGGGCCCGGCGCCGCACCCTGGTCGTCGACGCCGGCGAGCCGCGCAACGCGCCCGCCGCCCACATGCAGGGCTACCTGTCGAGGGACGGCATGTCGCCGGCCGAGTTCCTGGCGGTCGGGCGGGAGGAGATCGCCCGGTACGGCGTCGAGCTGGTCCGGGACCGGGCGGTGGACGCCACGCGGGGCGACGGGTTCGCTGTGACGCTGGCGAGCGGGCGGATCGTACGGGCCCGCCGGCTCGTCGTCGCCACCGGCCTCAAGGACGAGCTGCCCCCGGTCGACGGCCTGGCCGAGCGGTTCGGGCGGGACGTCCTGCACTGCCCGTACTGCCACGGCTGGGAGGTCCGCGACCAGGCCCTCGGAGTGCTCGCCACCAGCGCGATGAGTGTGCACCAGGCGCTGATCGTGACCCAGTGGTCGAAGGACGTGAAGCTGTTCCTGCACACGGTCGACGAGACCGGACTGTCCCAGGAGGACCTGCGTCGGCTCGCCGCGGCCGGAGTGGACGTCGTCCCCGGTGAGGTGGCCGGACTGGTCGTCGAGGACGACCGGCTCACCGGCGTCCGTCTCGCCGGGGCCGCCCTCGCCGGGGGAAGGACCGTGCACGCCCGCGAGGCCTTGTTCGTCGCGCCTCGGGCGGTCCCGCGGACCGGTCTTCTGACACGTCTGGGAGCCGAGATGACCGAGACGCCGTTCGGCGCCTACCCCGTGGTCGACGACCGGGGGCTGACGACCGTGCCCGGACTGTGGGCGGCGGGCAACGCCTCCGGCTTCGCCGAGCAGGTCGTCAACGCGGCGAGCCGCGGCTACCGGGCGGGCGCCGCGATCAACGGGGAGCTGCTGATGAGCGATCTCGACGCCGCCGTCCAGGTGTAGTCGGCACGTCGGCGTTGCACCATGGCTGCATGTTGCTGACCCGGCTCGCCGACGTGTCGCGGGAGGTCGCCGCCACCTCGGCGCGCTCCCGCAAGATCGCTCTGCTCGCCGCACTGTTCCGGGACGCGGAGGCGGACGACGTTCCGATCGTGATCCCGTATCTCGCCGGACGGCTTCCGCAGGGGCGGCTCGGCATCGGCTGGAAGGCGCTCAGCCGCCCGGTCGCCCCGGCCACCGCGCCGACCCTGACCGTGCGTGAGGTGGACGCCCGGCTCACCCGCCTGGGCAAGGTGTCGGGCTCCGGATCGCAGGCGGAACGGGCCAGGCTGGTCGGGGAGTTGCTGGGCGCGGCCACCGCGGAGGAGCAGCGCTTCCTGATCGCCCTGATCAGCGGTGAGGTGCGGCAGGGCGCCCTGGACGCGGTGGCGGTGGAGGGTCTCGCCGCGGCGACCGACGCTCCCCCGTCGGACGTACGGCGGGCGGTGATGCTGGCCGGCTCGCTCCAGACGGTGGCCGACGCGCTGCTGCGGGACGGGCCGCCGGCTCTGGAGCGGTTCCGGCTCACCGTCGGCCGCCCGGTGCTGCCGATGCTCGCGCGCACCGCGTCCTCCGTGGCCGAGGCGGTCGGCAAGCTGGGTGCCTGTGCGGTGGAGGAGAAGCTGGACGGCATCCGCGTCCAGGTCCACCGGGACGGCGACGCGGTACGGGTCTACACCCGCACCCTGGACGACATCACCGACCGGCTGCCCGAACTCACCTCGGCCGCACTGGAGTTGCACGGCGAGCGGTTCATCCTGGACGGCGAGGTCATCGCCCTCGACGAGACGGGCCGGCCCCGCTCGTTCCAGGAGACGGCGGGCCGCGTCGGCTCCCGCGCGGACGTGGCCACGGCCGCGGCGGCGGTACCGGTCTCCCCGGTCTTCTTCGACGCGCTGTCGGTCGACGGCCGGGACCTGCTCGACCTGCCCTTCTTCGAGCGGCACGCGGAGCTGGCCCGGCTGGTACCCGAGCCGATGCGGGTGCGCCGGACGGTCCTGGCGGGTGAGGCGGACCTCCAGGCGGCGGAGGACTTCCTGGAGGAGACGCTGACCAGGGGCCATGAGGGTGTGGTCGTGAAGTCCCTCGACGCGCCCTACAGCGCGGGCCGGCGCGGCGCGTCATGGCTGAAGTTCAAGCCCGTGCACACGCTCGACCTGGTGGTCCTGGCCGCCGAGTGGGGCCACGGCCGGCGCACCGGCAAGCTCTCCAACCTGCACCTGGGCGCCCGCACCGCCGACGGCGGCTTCGCCATGCTCGGCAAGACCTTCAAGGGCATGACCGACGCCGTGCTCAGCTGGCAGACCGACCGCCTCCGGGACCTGGCCGTCGAGGACGACGGCTGGGTGGTGACCGTGCGCCCCGAACTCGTCGTCGAGATCGCCTACGACGGCCTCCAGCGCTCCACCCGCTACCCGGCCGGCGTCACCCTCCGCTTCGCCCGCGTGGTCCGTTACCGCGAGGACAAGCGCCCGGAAGAGGCGGACACGGTGGAGACACTGCTGGCCGCACACCCGCAGGTACGGCCGTGACGGCGCGGCGCAGCGCGGGTCTGCTGTTGTTCCGGCACACCGCCGACGGGCCGCAGGTGTTGCTGGGGCATATGGGCGGGCCGTACTTCGCGAAGAAGGACGCCGGCGCGTGGACGGTCCCGAAGGGCGAGTACGAGCCGGAGGAGCCGGCCTGGGAGGCGGCCCGCCGTGAGTTCCTGGAGGAACTGGGGGTGGCGCCGCCGGACGGCGACGCGTTCCCGCTCGGGGAGGTCCGGCAGACGAACGGCAAGATCGTGACGGCCTGGGCTGTCGAGGCCGACCTCGACCCGGCGGCGATCGAGCCCGGCACCTTCGTCATGGAATGGCCGCCGCGCTCCGGCCGTACGCGGGAGTTCCCCGAACTGGACCGGGTCGCCTGGTTCGGCCTCGACCGGGCGCGCGAGGTGATCGTGAAGGCACAGGCCGCGTTTCTCGACCGACTGGCGGAGCACTCGGGCTGAGCGGACGCGCACGCGTTGCGGGGCCCCCCGCGACGCGGGAAGGTCGAAGCACAGCCAGCACTCCAGGAGGTCGGTCATGCCCATCGCGACGGTGAACCCGGCGAACGGCGAGACGCTCAAGACGTACGAGGCCATGGACGAGGAGGAGCTCGAACGCCGGCTCCAGCTCGCCGAGGCCACGTTCCGCACGTACCGCACGACGGCGTTCGCCGACCGCGCCCGGCTGCTGAACCGGGCCGCCGACCTCCTCGACGAGGACCGGGCGGAGATCGCCCGCGTGATGACCACCGAGATGGGCAAGCCGGTGACGCAGGCCCGCGCGGAGTCCGCGAAGTGCGCGAAGGCGATGCGGTGGTACGCCGAGCACGCGCCGGAACTCCTGGCCGACGAGCGGCCGGCCGAGTCCGACGTGAAGGACTCCGGCGCCTCCCACGCCCTGGTCCGCTACCGGCCGCTGGGTCCGGTGCTCGCCGTGATGCCGTGGAACTTCCCCCTGTGGCAGGTCGTCCGCTTCGCCGCGCCCGCGCTGATGGCGGGCAACGTCGGCCTGCTCAAGCACGCCTCGAACGTCCCGCAGACCGCTCTGTACCTGGAGGACCTCTTCCACCGGGCCGGCTTCACCGAGGGTTGCTTCCAGACCCTGCTGATCGGCTCCGGAGCGGTCGACGAGATCCTGCGCGACGAGCGGATCAAGGCGGCCACCCTGACCGGCAGCGAGCCCGCGGGCCGCGCGGTCGCCTCCACCGCCGGCACGATGGTCAAGAAGACGGTGCTGGAGCTGGGCGGCAGCGACCCGTTCGTCGTCATGCCGTCCGCGGACGTCGACCGGGCCGCCGAGGTCGCGGTGACCGCGCGTGTGCAGAACAACGGGCAGTCGTGCATCGCCGCCAAGCGGTTCATCGTCCACTCGGACGTGTACGACCGCTTCGCCGACCGCTTCACCGAAGGCATGAGGTCGCTGAAGGTCGGCGACCCGCTGGCGGAGGAGACGGAGGTCGGTCCCCTCGCCAGCGAGCAGGGTCGCGCCGACCTGGAGGAGCTGGTGGACGACGCGCGGCGCAGCGGCGCCGAGGTGCTGTGCGGTGGCGAACGTCCTGACCGGCCGGGCTGGTACTACCCGCCGACCGTCCTCGCCGGCATCGACCGCGAGATGCGCATCCACCGTGAGGAGGCCTTCGGACCGGTGGCCACCCTGTACCGCGCGGCCGACCTGGACGAGGCGGTCCTCATCGCCAACGACTCCCCCTTCGGCCTGAGTTCCAACGTGTGGACCCGGAAGGAGGCCGAGGTGGACCGCTTCGTACGGGATCTGGAGGCGGGTGGGGTGTACGTCAACGGGATGACCGCGTCCCACCCGGCGTTCCCGTTCGGCGGGGTCAAGCGGTCCGGGTACGGGCGTGAGCTGTCCGGGCACGGAATCCGCGAGTTCTGCAACATCACCACGGTTTGGCACGGCGCGTGAGCGCCGCGCGGATACGATCCCGGTTGTGAACCGCGAAGTGACTCTGCCTCTGATCGTCGATGACCGCGGGACCCTCCAGGTGGCCGCGGCCGACGTGAGCAAGCTGCTCCGCACGTTGGGCGGACGGTGGCTGCATCTCGTCGAGGCCGGGACCGAGGGTTTGGACGAGGACACGGTGGCCGCGCTGACGATCGAACTGGCGAAGCTGGCCGACCGGATCGATGTGGCGTGCATCGCCCACAGCAGCGGGGGCGCGCCGTAGGCGTGCCCCCTGCCGGGCAGCCGGACGACCGACCCGGGGCCTGTGAGGGGACCGCGCGACCGGCCCACCACCCCCGGAGCGGATCGCGCCGTTCCCGCCCTCGACGGCTACCGGATCGGCATCCCCGACAGGGTGCGGGCGATCACCAGCCGCTGAATCTCGCTCGTGCCCTCGAAGATCGTGTAGATGGCACTGTCGCGGTGCATCCGCTCCACCGGGTACTCCCGCGTGTAGCCGTTGCCGCCGAGGATCTGGACGGCCTGCGCCGTCACCTTCTTCGCCGTCTCGCTGGCGTACAGCTTCGACATGGAACCCTCGGCCGCGGTGAACGGCCTGCCGTTGACAGCCATCCACGACGCACGCCACACCAGCAGCCGCGCCGCGTCGATCTGCGTGCGCATGTCCGCGAGCTGGAAGGCGACGCCCTGGTTGTCGATGATCGGGCGGCCGAACTGCTCACGCGTCCTCGCGTAGTCGAGGGCGACCTCGTACGCCGCGCGGGCCGTGCCGACGGCCATCGCGCCGACGGCCGGCCGTGAGGCCTCGAAGGTCGCCATCGCCGCGTTCTTCACCCGCTCGCCGCCGCCCGCCCTCGCCCGCTCGCGCGCCCGCGCCAGCCGCTCGTCGAGCTTCTCCTTGCCGCCCAGCAGGCAGGAGCCCGGGACGCGCACGTTGTCGAGGACGACCTCCGCGGTGTGCGAGGCGCGGATGCCGTGCTTCTTGAACTTCTGGCCCTGGGCGAGCCCCGGCGTGCCCGGCGGGACGATGAAGGAGGCGTGGCCCTTGGATCCCAGCTCGGGGTCGACGACCGCGACGACCACATGGACGTTGGCGATGCCGCCGTTGGTCGCCCAGGTCTTCGTGCCGTTGATCACCCATTCGTCCTTGGCCTCGTCGTACACGGCACGCGTGCGCATCGAGGCGACGTCCGAGCCGGCGTCGGGCTCCGAGGAGCAGAAGGCGGCGACCTTGACGTCGGCCGGGTCGCCGTACATCTGGGGGATCCAGGTGCCGATCTGCTCCTCGGTGCCGTTGGCGAGGACGCCCACGGCGGCGAGGCCGGTGCCGACGATGGACAGGGCGATGCCCGCGTCGCCCCAGAACAGCTCCTCCATCGCCATCGGGATGCCGAGGCCGGTGGGGTCGAAGTACTGCTGGGCGTAGAAGTCGAGGGAGTAGATGCCGACCTTCGCGGCCTCCTGGATGACCGGCCAGGGAGTCTCCTCACGCTCGTCCCATTCGGCGGCCGCGGGGCGGATGACGTCGGCCGCGAAGCCGTGCAGCCAGTCCCGGACCTCCTTCTGTTCGTCGTTGAGCTCCATGGTGAACTCGGCCATGTCCCCTCCAGCGGCGGAACGTGCTTGTTACTAACGGTAACGCGAGTCTGTTACCGGTCGGTAGGAAAAGTCAACTCCTGAGGACAGCCCGGCAACCCGTTCGATGCCGGGCCACCGTGAAGTGTTAGTTTGCGCAGGCGTCACCGAATCAGCACGGGTGGGGAGAGCACATGGACACCACGCAGCGGACCGAGCAGCAACGGTCCGCCGACCGCCGACGGCGCGAGTTGCTGGAGGCCGCCGACAGAGTGGTGCTCCGAGACGGCCCCCAGGCCTCCATGAACGCCATCGCGGCGGAGGCGGGCATCACCAAGCCCATCCTCTACCGCCACTTCGGCGACAAGGGCGGGCTGTACGCCGCTCTCGCCAAGCGCCACACCGACGCGCTGCTCGCCTCCCTGAGGGCCGCGCTGGACGCTCCCGCCGAACGACGGGAGCGGGTCGAGGCCACGCTGGAGACCTACCTCGCGGCCATCGAGGCCCGCCCCCAGGTCTACCGGTTCCTGATGCATCCCGCGGACGGCGGCCCCGGCGAACAGGGCTTCGACGTCGGCAAGCACTCGGCTCCCCTGCTGCGGCGGATGGGCGAGGAACTCGCCCAGGTCATCGAGGAGCGGCTGGACCTCGGACCCGGGACGCAGCAGCTCGCCCGTGTCTGGGGACACGGGATCGTCGGCATGATGCACGCGGCGGGTGACTGGTGGCTGGGTGAGCGGCCCTGCTCCCGGGCCGACCTGGTGCGCAGCCTCGCGGATCTGTTGTGGGGTCGCCTCGCCGCGGCCGGCGACAAGGTGGGCGGACCGGGGTTCTGAACCGCCCCCCGCGCCTGCGCGTGCGCCCGCTCAGCCACCCCAGGAGGCCCGCCTCACCTGGCGTGTCAGCCGCCTCCTGCGCCAGCCCGTCACACGGTCCGCGTACACCCGCCCCTCCAGGTGATCGCACTCGTGCTGCAAGCATCTGGCAAAGAATCCCGTGCCGTGGACGGTGACGGGCTCGCCCGTCACCGTGAATCCCTCGACCACGGTGTGGTCGTAACGTTCCGTCCCCGCCTCCAGGCCCGGCAGGGAGAGGCAGCCCTCCGGGCCGCGGACCACCACACCGTCCACGTCCACCAGGCGTGGGTTCACCACATGGCCGAGGTGGCGCACGTCCTCGTCGTCCGGGCAGTCGTAGACGAACACCCGCAAGGACTCCCCCACCTGGTTGGCGGCGAGGCCCACGCCCTGCGCCGCGTACATGGTGGCGAAGAGGTCCTCGACGAGGCGGGCCAGTTCCGGACCGAACTCGGTGACCTCGGCGCAGGGTTGCCGCAGGACCGGATCGCCGAGCAGGGTGAGGGGCCGGACGCGCCCGTGGGCACCCGGGATGGAACCTTGTCGCATGGCGGCAAGGGTACGGTCCTTCATGACACGCGCATGCCGTGCGCAGCGTGAGACGGTGCCGGGATTCGGGACTGCGAACGGATCTCGATAGGCTGACCACCTACCACGTTGCCGTCAGGCTTCAGGCGCGGCGCGTACGCAAGGAGGATCGAGAACTGATGGCAGGCAACTCGGACCCGCTCACGCCGCGGGCCAAGATCGCCGTGACCGCGGGCAAGGCGGTCGCTGCGGCATCGCGTGCCGCGGGACGCGGCAGCGGTTCGGTGATCGGCGGCCGGGTCGCGCTGAAGCTCGACCCCGACCTCCTTGCCCGGCTCGCCCAGAACCTGGACGTCATCCTCGTCTCGGCGACCAACGGCAAGACCACGACCACCCGTCTCATCGCGGAGGCCCTGCGGGCCGCCGGACCGGTCGTGTCCAACGCGCTCGGCGCCAACATGCCCGCCGGCATCACCTCGGCGCTCGCGGGCGGTTCGGACGCCAAGTTCGGCGTGATCGAGGTCGACGAGAAGTACCTCGCCGGCGTCGCCCGCGACACCGCTCCCAAGTGCATCGCGCTGCTCAACCTCTCGCGCGACCAGCTGGACCGCGCCGCCGAGACCCGCATGCTCGCGGAGAACTGGCGCGAGGGACTGGCGGGTTCCAAGGCCGTCGTCGTCGCCAACGCCGACGATCCGCTGGTGGTGTGGGCCGCGTCCTCCTCCCCCAACGTGGTCTGGGTCGCCGCCGGGCAGATGTGGAAGGACGACGCCTGGTCCTGCCCGTCCTGCGGTGGTGTGATGCAGCGCCCGGGTGACGACTGGTTCTGCGGCGAGTGCGGGTTCCGGCGGCCGACGCCGAGCTGGGCGCTCTCCGGCGACCACGTGCTCGACCCGCACGGCTCGGCCTGGCCGATCCACCTCCAGCTGCCGGGCCGCGCCAACAAGGCCAACGCCGCCTCCTCGGCCGCCGTCGCCGCCGTCTTCGGCGTGCCGCCGCAGGTCGCGCTGGAGCGGATGTACCAGGTGCAGGCCGTCGCGGGACGCTACGACGTCGTCCAGTTCATGCAGCGCGACCTGCGCCTGCTGCTGGCGAAGAACCCGGCGGGCTGGCTCGAGACGTTCAGCCTGATCGACCCGCCGCCCACGCCGGTCATCCTCTCGGTGAACGCGCGCGGCGCCGACGGCACCGACACGTCGTGGCTGTGGGACGTCGACTACACCCGTCTGACCGGCCACCCGATCTTCGTCGTCGGTGACCGGAAGCTGGACCTCGCGGTACGCCTGGAGGTCGCCAACCAGCACTTCCAGGTGTGCGAGAACGTCGACCAGGCCGTGCAGCTCGCACCGCCCGGCCGTATCGAGGTCATCGCGAACTACACCGCATTCCAGGACCTGCGCCGCCGCGTCGGCAACTGACCCCGAGGGACCTTCACGTGATGAGTGACAATCAACTGCGGGTCGTCTGGGTCTACCCGGACCTGCTCAGCACCTACGGCGACCAGGGCAACGTCCTGGTCGTGGAGCGGCGGGCGCGGCAGCGCGGGCTCGACGTGGCCCGGCTGGACGTGCGCAGCGACCAGCCGATCCCCACCTCCGGCGACATCTACCTCATCGGCGGCGGGGAGGACCGGCCGCAGCGGCTCGCCGCCGAGCGGCTGCGCCGTGACGGGCACCTGTACCAGGCGGTGCAGAACGGCGCGATCGTGTTCGCGGTGTGCGCCGGCTACCAGATCCTGGGCCACGAGTTCGTCAACGACCTCGGTCAGCGCCAGCCCGGCCTCGGTCTGCTGGACGTCACCACGACCCGCGGTGAGGGCGAGCGGTGCGTCGGCGACGTGCTGGCGGACATCGACCCGCGACTCGGCCTGCCCTCGCTGACCGGCTTCGAGAACCACCAGGGCGTCACCCACCTCGGGCCGACCGCCCGCCCGTTGGCCCGCGTCCAGATCGGCAAGGGCAACGGCACCGGCGACGGCACCGAGGGGGCGTACAACGACACCGTCTTCGGCACCTACATGCACGGTCCGGTGCTGGCCCGCAACCCGCTCATCGCGGACCTGCTGCTGAAGCTGGCGCTCGACGTGAACGCGCTCCCGCCGACCGACGACCGCTGGTACGAGGCCCTGCGCAACGAGCGGATCGCGTCCGCGCAGCAGCCCGCCTAGCGACACCTCACGGCACCCCGCGCGACCAGTGTGTTCACCGGATCTTCGGGGTGCCGTCAGCAGCCCGGATGACGGTACGTCCGCACAGGTGAGCGGGCGCGTCCAGCAGGCGGACGTGTGCTTCGGCGACGCCCCCTCCTGCCGCTAGGGTGGCCGGGATCCAGCCGGACAACGCGGTCCGGATCCGGCCCACGTGGAGAAGGTTGTTCGGGCTATGCGCATTGGTGTCCTCACGTCCGGCGGCGACTGCCCCGGCCTGAACGCCGTCATCCGGTCCGTCGTACACCGTGCCGTCGTCGACCACGGCGACGAGGTCATCGGCTTCCGGGACGGCTGGAAGGGCCTCCTGGAGTGCGACTACCTCAAGCTCGACCTGGACGCCGTGGGCGGCATCCTCGCCCGCGGCGGCACGATCCTCGGCTCCTCCCGCGTCCAGCCCTCGCACCTGCGGGACGGCGTGGAGCGGGCCCGCGGACACGTCGAGGAACTCGGCCTCGACGCCGTCATCCCGATCGGTGGTGAGGGCACGCTCAAGGCGGCCCGCCTGATGTCGGACAGCGGCCTGCCCATCGTCGGCGTGCCGAAGACCATCGACAACGACATCGCCGTCACCGACGTCACCTTCGGTTTCGACACGGCCGTGGGCGTCGCCACCGAGGCGCTCGACCGGCTCAAGACCACCGCCGAGTCCCACCAGCGGGTCCTGGTCGTGGAGGTCATGGGGCGGCACACCGGCTGGATAGCGCTGCACTCCGGCATGGCGGCCGGCGCCCACGCCATCGTCGTACCGGAGCGTCCCTTCGACATCGAGAAGCTGGCCCGGCGGGTCGGCGAGCGGTTCGAGGCGGGGAAGCGGTTCGCGATCGTCGTCGCCGCGGAGGGGGCCAAGCCGGCGCCCGGCTCCATGGTCTTCGACGAGGGCGACAAGGACATCTACGGGCACGAGCGGTTCGCCGGGATCGCCCGGCAGCTGTCCATCGAGCTGGAACAGCGGCTCGGCAAGGAGGCCCGGCCGGTGATCCTCGGGCACGTGCAGCGGGGCGGCACGCCCACCGCGTACGACCGTGTCCTCGCCACCCGCTTCGGGTGGCACGCGGTGGAGGCCGTGCACCGCGGCGAGTTCGGCATGATGACGGCCCTACGCGGGACGGACATCGTGATGGTGGAGCTGTCGGAGGCCGTCGAGACGCTGAAGACGGTGCCCTCGGACCGGTACGCCGAAGCGGAGTGCGTGCTCTGAGCCGTCCGGCGGGCGCGCCTGGTCCGTGGCTGGCTCCGCCCACCCGACGGCGCCGCCCCCCGTTCGGCCCCGCGCCCCCGGGACACGGCCCGGCGCGCCTGGCCGTGTCCCGCCCCCGGTCGCAGTCCCGCCCCCGGTCGCAGTCGCGACCGGGGGCGGCTCTACTCTTGGGGCGCAGGAAACGTACAACCCCCCACGAATCAGGAGCCGGCGGATGGATCACAGCGGGCACGGCATGACCATGGATCTGCCGCCGTTCACGCTGGGGCGAGGTCTTCAGTGGTCGGCGGACCCGTTCTTCCTCGTCGCCTGTCTGGCCGCGCTGGGGCTGTACGCCTGGGGTGTCGTCCGGCTGCGGCGGCGCGGGGACACGTGGTCCGCGGGACGGACGGTGGCGTACGTCACCGGCGTGCTGACGATCATGCTGGTGATGTGCACCGGGCTGAACGACTACGGCATGGTCATGTTCAGCGTGCACATGGTGCAGCACATGGTGATCAGCATGCTGTCACCGATCCTCATCCTGCTCGGCGCCCCGGTCACCCTGGCGCTGCGCGCCCTGCCCACCGCCGGCAAGGGCCGCAAGGGGCCGCGTGAGCTGCTGCTGATGCTGCTGCACAGCTGGTACATGCGGATCGTCACGCATCCCGCGTTCACCATCCCGCTGTTCATCGCGAGCCTGTACGGGCTGTACTTCACGCCGATCTTCGACTTCCTGATGGGCTCGAAGACGGGGCACGTCGCGATGATGGTGCACTTCCTCGCCGTCGGGGTGGTGTTCTTCTGGCCGATCATGGGCGTGGACCCGGGACCCAACCGGCCCGGTTACCTGATGCGCATGCTGGAGCTGTTCGCCGGGATGCCGTTCCACGCGTTCTTCGGCATCGCGCTGATGATGGCGTCCACGCCGATGGTGGAGACGTTCGAGAACCCGCCCGCCTCCCTCGGCATCGACGCCCTCTCGGACCAGAACGCGGCCGGCGGTATCGCCTGGGCGTTCAGCGAGATCCCGTCGGTGCTGGTGCTGGTCGCGCTGCTGTTCCAGTGGTACGGCTCCGAGCAGCGGCAGGCCAAACGCCAGGACCGGGCCGCCGACCGGGACGGCGACAAGGAGCTGGAGGCGTACAACGCCTACCTGGCCTCGTTGAACGGACGCGGGTGAACCGGTCGTGGCCGAACGGACGCGTTGGAGCGTTCGCCTGGGCTGAAGGGCCGCAACCGGGGCACCATGGAAGGGGACACACCCTGTGGGGGGTGTGCCGGAGGAGGGTGTCGCGATGCCCGGTTCCATCAACGGTTCGACGGACGGCTCCACGAAGACCATGGGGGTGCTCACCATCGGCGGCCTCGTCATGGTGACGGCCTACACGGTGGCGCTCGGCAGCAACGGCTGGCTGTGGTTCGGCTGGGTCGTGCTCGGGCTGATCACGCTCGCGATGGTCGCCACGCGCACGACGTGAGCGACGGGGCGGCGTGAGCGACGGGAGGCTCACCCCGGTGCGAGGCGGGCGGCGGAGTGGACGCCGGGCTGGTACTTCGGCACTCGGGCGCTGATCTTCATGCCCGCTCCGGGCGCCGTCTCGATGACGAGTCCGTGGGCGTCGCCGTACACCTGGCGGAGCCGGTCGTCGACGTTGGACAGGCCGATACCGCCGGAGGGGCTCACCTCGCCGGCCAGGATGCGGCGCAGCAGGGCCGGGTCCATGCCCGCGCCGTCGTCCTCGATGACGACCAGGGCCTCGGCGCCGGCGTCCTGCGCGGTGATCTGGATGTGGCACTTGTCGGCCTTGCCCTCCAGGCCGTGCTTGACGGCGTTCTCCACCAGGGGCTGGAGGCAGAGGAAGGGCAGCGCCACCGGGAGGACCTCGGGAGCTATCTGGAGGGTGACGGAGAGACGGTCGCCGAACCGGGCCCGGACCAGCGCCAGATAGTGGTCGATGGCGTGCAGCTCGTCGGCGAGCGTGGTGAAGTCGCCGTGCCGTCGGAACGAGTAGCGGGTGAAGTCGGCGAACTCCAGGAGCAGCTCGCGGGCCCGCTCGGGGTCGGTGCGGACGAACGAGGCGATCACCGCGAGCGAGTTGAAGATGAAGTGCGGGGATATCTGGGCGCGCAGGGCCTTGATCTCGGCCTCGATGAGGCGGGTGCGGGAGTCGTCGAGGTCGGCCAGCTCCAGCTGCACGCTCACCCAGCGGGCCACCTCCCCCGCGGCCCGGACCAGGACGGCGGATTCGCGGGGCGCGCAGACGACGAGGGCGCCGTGCACCCGGTCGTCGACGGTGAGCGGGGTGAGGACGGCCCAGCCGACCGGGCAGTCGGGGGCGTCACAGGCGAGCGGGAAGGCCTCGCCGCGGCCGGTGTCCAGCGGGCCGGCCAGCCGGGCCATGATCTCCGTGCGGTGGTGGCCGCCCACGCCGTCCCAGGCCAGGAGTTGTTCGCGGTCCGTCAGGCAGAGCGCCTCCGTGCCGAGCAGGGTGCGCAGCCGGCCGGCGGACTTGCGGGCCGTCTCCTCGGTGAGGCCGGCGCGCAGGGGCGGCGCGGCGAGGGACGCGGTGTGCAGGGTCTGGAAGGTGGCGTGTTCGACGGGAGTGCCGAGGCCGCCGAGGCTCTGCGGACGAGCGGTGCGCCGGCCCAGCCAGAAACCGGCCGCGAGGAAGGGCAGGATCGCGATGCACAGGCCCGCCAGGAAGCCGCTCATGCCTTGACCTCCGCCGTCCGCAGCTCCTCCGGGAGATGGAAGCGGGCCAGGATGGACGCGGTACCGGCCGGGACGCGGCCCGGGGTCGCCAGCGACACGAGGATCATGGTCAGGAAGCCCAGCGGGACCGACCACAGAGCGGGCCAGGCCAGCAGGGCGTGCGGTCCGCCCTTGACGGGGAGCCCGGCCATGGTCGCGGCGACGGCGACGAACGCCGAACCACCGCCCACCAGCATCCCGGCGGCCGCGCCGGGCGGGGTGAGCCGTCGCCACCAGATGCCGAGCACGAGCAGGGGACAGAAGGAGGACGCGGACACCGCGAAGGCCAGTCCCACCGCGTCGGCCACCGGCAGCCCGCCCACCAGCAGACTCGCGGCGAGTGGGACGACCATGGCGAGACCGGTGCCCAGGCGGAAGTGCCGTACGCCGCGGGTGGGCAGGACGTCCTGGGCGAGGACGCCGGCCACGGCCATGGTCAGGCCCGACGCGGTGGACAGGAACGCCGCGAAGGCGCCGCCCGCGACCAGTGCGCCGAGCAGGTCGCCGCCGAGGCCGCCGATCACCCGGTCGGGCAGCAGCAGGACGGCGGCGTCGGCGTCGCCGGTGAGGGCGAGTTCCGGGGCGTACAGGCGTCCTAGGGCGCCGTAGACGGGCGGCAGCAGGTAGAAGGCTCCGATGAGCGCGAGGACGGCGACGGTGGTGCGGCGGGCGGCGACGCCGTGCGGGCTGGTGTAGAAGCGGACGACGACGTGCGGCAGACCCATCGTGCCGAGGAAGGTGGCCAGGATCAGGCCGTACGTCGCGTACAGGGGGCGTTCCTCGCGGCCCGCGGCGAGGGTGGTGGACATGCCGCCGTTGCCGCCGGGCTCCGCGGTGGGGACGGGGGTGCCCGGGACGAAGGTGAGCCGGGTGCCCTGTTCGATGCGGTGGGTGCCGAGGGGCAGCCGCACCGCGGCGTGCTCGTACCGGCGGCCGTCGACCGTGCCGGTCACCGTCACGCTCAGGGACCGGTCCAGTTTCAGGTCGAGGGTGGTGTCGACGCGTACGGCCCGCTGCTCGCGGAAGGCGGGCGGCTCCTCGAACACGTGCCGGGGCGCGCCGTCGCCCTGCCAGGCGAGGATCAGGAACAGGGCGGGGACGAGGAGGGCGGTGAGCTTGAGCCAGTACTGGAAGGCCTGCACGAACGTGATGCTGCGCATGCCACCGGCGGCGACGATCGCGGTGACGACCACGGCGACGATCAGCCCGCCGAGCGAGTCGGGCGCACCGGTGAGCACGGCCAGGGTCAGCCCGGCACCCTGGAGCTGGGGCAGCAGGTACAGCCAGCCGATGCCGACGACGAAGGCGCCCGCGAGCCGCCGTACCGCCTGGGAGGCGAGGCGGGCCTCGGCGAAGTCGGGCAGGGTGTAGGCGCCGGAGCGGCGCAGCGGGGCGGCGACGAAGAGGAGCAGGACCAGGTAGCCGGCGGTGTAGCCGACCGGGTACCAGAGCATGTCGGGGCCCTGTACGAGGACCAGTCCGGCGATGCCGAGGAAAGAGGCCGCGGAGAGGTACTCGCCGCTGATGGCGGCCGCGTTGAGGCGGGGGCCGACCGTGCGGGAGGCGACGTAGAAGTCGGAGGTCGTGCGGGAGATGCGCAGGCCGAAGGCGCCGACGAGGACGGTCGCCACGACGACCAGGGCGACGGCGGGCACGGCGAACGCGGAGTTCACCGGTCCTCGACCAGGCGCACGAGGTCGTGTTCGTTGCGTTCGGCGCGGCGGACGTACCAGCGGGCGAGCATGACCAGCGGGGCGTACAGGCCGAAGCCGAGGACCGCCCACTCCAGGCGGCGGGCGTCGGGCATCGCCGCGAACAGCAGGGGCAGCGGACCCACCAACAGGACGAGGACCGCGAACACGGTCAGCGCGGCCCGCAGTTGGGTGCGCATCAGGGAGCGGACGTAGGTGTGGCCGAGGGTGGTCTGCTCGTCGATCTCGGTGCGCGGGCGGTAGTAGCCGGAGGCGTGGGGGTAGCGCCCGCGCGTGCGGGGCCGGGGATGGGCAAGGGTACGGCGGGGCGGGCCGGTGACGACGACGCGACGTTCGGCGGGGTCCTGCTGGGGCACCGTCACGGCCTCCTCATCAGCAGGTCCCGCAGTTCGCGGGCGTGGCGGCGGCTGACCTGGAGTTCCTCGCCGCCGACGACGACGCTCACCGTGCCGGCGTCCAGGCGGAGTTCGCCTATGTGACGCAGGGCGACGAGGTGGCGGCGGTGGATGCGGACGAAGCCGCGGGCGCGCCAGCGCTCCTCCAGGGTGGACAGCGGGATCCGGACCAGGTGGCTGCCGCGGTCGGTGTGCAGGCGGGCGTAGTCGCCCCGGGCCTCGACGTGGGTGATGTCGTCCACGGACACGAAGCGGGTCACGCCGCCCAGTTCGACGGGTATGTGGTCGGGGTCGGGTTCGTGGACGGGGATGCGCGGGGCGGCGCCGCACCGTTCGGCGGCGCGTCGCACGGCCTCGGCGAGGCGTTCCTTGCGGACCGGTTTGAGGACGTAGTCGACGGCCTTCAGGTCGAACGCCTGGACGGCGAAGTCCTCGTGGGCGGTGACGAACACGACCAGGGGCGGGCGGGCGAAGCCCGTGAGCAGCCGGGCCAGGTCGAGGCCGTCGAGGCCGGGCATCTGGATGTCGAGGAAGACGACGTCGAGGGCCTCCGGGCCGTCGGGGCCGCACTCCAGGGCCCGGTTGATCCGGCGCAGCGCCTCCGTCGCGTCACCGGCGCCCTCCACGCTCCGTATCCGGGGATCCGCGGTGAGCAGGTACAGCAACTCCTCCAGCGAGGGGCGTTCGTCGTCGACGGCGAGGGCGCGCAGCATGAAGGTGGAGTGTAGGGGCGATCGGTGCGCCTGGACACGTGCCGGGGTGCGGACGTATCCGCTGGATACAGTGCCCGCATGAACAGCGGCCCCGCCCCCTTCGACGAACTCGACCGGAAGATCCTCACCGCGCTGATGGCGAACGCCAGGAAGAGTTTCGCAGAGATCGGCACGGCGATCGGGCTGTCGGCCACGGCGGTCAAGCGCCGGGTGGACCGGCTGCGGGAGAGCGGGGTGATCACCGGGTTCGCGGCGACGGTGCAGCCGTCGGCGCTGGGCTGGCGTACGGAGGCGTACGTGGAGGTGTACTGCGAGGGGGCCGCGCCGCCGCGTCGGCTCGCGGAGGTGGTGCGCAACCATCCGGAGATCACCGCGGCGATGACGGTGACCGGTGGCGCGGACGCGTTGCTGCACGTGCGGGCGCGGGACGTGGGGCACTTCGAGGAGGTGCTGGAACGCATCCGGGTGGAGCCGTTCATCCGCAAGACGATCAGCGTGATGGTGCTGTCGCACCTGCTGCCGGAGAGCCCGGAGGCGGGCGCGACCCACGTGGCCCCGCGCGCCGACCCCACTGACGCATCAGACGTGCGCTGAGCGGGCTGAATACGCAGTGTTCCTGCGTGAACACGCAACTCTTCTTCCTTGTCGGGCGTCCTGATCCCTTTCTACCGTGGTGACACCACAAGTCGACAGCGCAGGAAAAGCGGAGGAACCCCTCTGTGACCCTCAGCCGTGTGCCGCGCCTTCGGCGCTTCCTGGTCTGTGAACCCAGACACTTCGCCGTGCAGTACGCGATCAATCCCTGGATGCATCCCGACTCCCCCGTCGACGTCGACCTCGCGCACGAGCAGTGGCAGGCGCTGATCCGGACCTACCGTGCGCACGGCCACACCGTCGACACCGTCGAGCCCGCTCCCGGTCTGCCCGACATGGTCTTCGCCGCGAACTCCGCGGTCGTCGTCGACGGCCGCGTCTTCGGCTCCCTCTTCCACGCGCCCGAGCGGCGTCCGGAGTCCACCCACTACGACACCTGGTTCAAGACGGCGGGCTTCGACGTCCACCGGCCCGACTCCGTCTGCGAGGGCGAGGGCGACCTGGTGTGGACCGGCCGGTACATGCTGGCCGGCACCGGGTTCCGGACGAGCCGGGAGGCGCACCGGGAGGTGCAGGAGTTCTTCGGGCACCCGGTGGTCAGCCTGACGCTGGTGGACCCCCACTTCTACCACCTCGACACCGCCCTGTTCGTGCTCGACGACCAGAACATCGCGTACTACCCGGAGGCGTTCTCGCCCGGCAGCCGTGAGGTGCTCGCCCGGCTCTACCCGGACGCGGTGCTCGCCACCCGTGACGACGCGCTGACGTTCGGGCTGAACTCCGTCTCCGACGGCCGCAACGTCTTCATCGCGCCGCGCGCCGAGGCGCTCGCCGGCCGGCTCGCCGACCGCGGCTACGTCCCCGTCCCCGTCGACCTCTCGGAGTTCCAGAAGGCCGGAGGTGGCATCAAGTGCTGCACCCAGGAGATCCGTTCATGACCGCACCCGCTCGCACGCGCACGTCCGCCGATCTGATTCGAGCCGAGGAGCCCGTCCTCGCGCACAACTACCACCCGCTGCCGGTGGTCGTCGCGCGGGCCGAGGGGACGTGGGTGGAGGACGTGGAGGGCCGCCGCTACCTCGACATGCTGGCCGGATACTCGGCGCTGAACTTCGGACACCGCCACCCCGCGCTGGTCGAGGCGGCGCGCGACCAGCTCGACCGGCTGACGCTCACCTCCCGCGCCTTCCACAACGACCGGCTCGCCGAGTTCGCGGAACGGCTCGCCCAGCTGACCGGGCTGGACATGGTGCTCCCGATGAACACGGGCGCGGAGGCCGTCGAGAGCGGGATCAAGGTGGCCCGCAAGTGGGCGTACGAGGTGAAGGGGGTGCCGGCCGACCGGGCGACGATCGTGGTCGCCGCGGAGAACTTCCACGGCCGTACGACGACGATCGTCAGCTTCTCGACCGACGAGGCGGCGCGGGCCGGGTTCGGACCGTTCACGCCCGGGTTCCGGATCGTGCCGTACAACGACCTCGCGGCGCTGGAGGCGGCGGTCGACGAGACGACGGCGGCCGTGCTGATCGAGCCGATCCAGGGCGAGTCGGGGGTCGTCATCCCCGACGACGGCTACCTGGCGGGCGTGCGGGAGCTGACCCGGCGCAAGGGCTGCCTGTTCGTCGTCGACGAGATCCAGTCCGGGCTGGGGCGGACCGGCCGGACGCTCGCCGTCGAGCACGAGGGGGTCCTCCCCGACGTACTGCTGCTCGGCAAGGCGCTGGGCGGGGGGATCGTGCCGGTGTCCGCGGTCGTGGCGCGGCGGGACGTGCTGGCCGTGCTGCGACCGGGTTCGCACGGGTCGACGTTCGGCGGGAACCCGCTGGCGGCGGCGGTCGGGACGGCGGTGGTGTCGCTGCTGGAGACCGGGGAGTTCCAGGCACGCGCGGCAGCGCTGGGAGGTGTTCTGCGGGAAGGGCTGACCGGGCTGGTCGGCCGGGGAGTCGTCGGGTTCCGCGCACGCGGGCTGTGGGCCGGGGTCGACGTGGACCCGGCGGTCGGCACCGGGCGGGAGATCGGGGAACGGCTCCTGTCCGAGGGCGTCCTGGTGAAGGACACCCACGGCTCGACCATCCGGCTGGCCCCGCCCCTGACGATCACGGAGGAGGAGCTGGGGACGGCCCTGGGGGCCCTGGAGAGGGTGCTGACGGCGTAGGTGGGCCGGTTGTCTCCGGGATCCTCGCGGCTTCCTTCGGCCCCGGCGCCCCTCCCGTTCCGTGGGGCGCCCGTGGGGCCCGCCCCACGGGGCCGCGAGCCGCGCCGACCCTCGGGGGCCGCCCCGGGGGCCGCCCCGACCCGCCGATGGGCCCGTCCCCCGGGCCGCGCCGACCCGTGGGACGGGGCTGCCCCCGGGGGCCGCGAGCCGTAGTGCTCCGGTGACCGCCGGAGGCCGTCCCCGGGGTGCAGGGTGAAGATGGAGTCGAGAGGTGGTAGAGGACTCTCAGGACCCTCAGCGACAGAGAGGTCGGCCGTGGGCAGTCACGACCTGGACGATGTTGCCCGCCGGCGGTTCGACGTGGCGGACGCCGTGCCCCTGCTGCTCGACACACGGGGTGTGGTGACCAGCTGGACCAGGGACGCCGAGCGGCTGTTCGGCTATGGGGCCGCGGAAGCGGTGGGCAAGGATCTCGCCGGGCTGCTGACCGTCGGGGACGCCGCGCGGGTGCCTGACGTGCTGGAGCTGTGCCGTCGGTCCGGGGGGTGGGCCGGGCTGCTGTCGGCCCGCCGCAAGGACCAGCAGCCGCTGCCGGTGATGGCGCGGATCACCTCGGCGGACGAGCCCGGCGGACCGGGGCGCTGGCTGGTCCTGGTGAACGAGATGGGCGAGGCTCCCGGCTGGAGCATGAGCCGTTCCGTGCTGGAGCAGATGGTCGCCGGTTCACCGATCGGTATCGCGATCGTGGACACCAACCTCCGCTTCGTGTGGTCGAACACGGCCCTGGCCCAGTTCGGCGGCGGAGCGCCCGACAGCCGGCTGGGGCTGCGGCTGGCGGACGTCCAGCCGGGGTTCGACTCGGAGGCCGTCGAGGCGCTGATGCGGCAGGTGCTGGAGACCGGCGAGCCCGTGGTCGGCTACGAGCACGTCGGGCGCCTGCGGGCCGCGCCGCACCGCGAGACGGCACACATGCTGTCGTTCACCCGGCTGGTGGACGACCGCCGCCAGCCGATGGGCGTCTACTACACGGTCGTGGACGTCACCGACCGGCACCGCGCGCGGCAGCGCCTCGGTCTCCTGGACCGGGCCGGCCGGCACATCGGCCGCAGCCTGGACATCGCCCGGACCGCGCAGGAACTCGCCGAGGTCGCGGTGCCGGGTTTCGCCGATGCCGTAGCCGTGGATCTTCTGGAGTCGGTGCTGCGGGGTGCCGAGCCCGTCGTGGGGCGGGCGGAGGGGCCCGACGGGTCCGTGGAGCTGCGCCGGGCCGGGCAGCGGTCGGCGGCCGGCGGCAAGGTGGCCGACGGGACGGGGACCGACGCCGAAGCCGTGGTGGCTCACCGGGCCGGGTCCCCGGCGGTCCGGTGTCTGGCGACGGGGCGGGCCTGGCGCGGGGAACGGCTCGGGCCGGACGCCGCGGACTGGAGCCCGGTCCTTCCCCCGCTGGGTGCCGGCGCGGGGTCGCCCAGCGCCCTGGTCGTGCCCGTGCGGGCGCGCGGCGCCACCCTGGGCGTGACCACGTTCCTGCGCCGCGCCACACAGGAGCCGTTCTGCGAGGACGATGTCGCGCTGGCCGAGGATCTCGTCTCGCGGGCCGCGGTCTGCGTGGACAACGCCCGCCGTTACACCCGCGAGCGTGACGCCGCCCTGGTGCTCCAGCGCAGTCTGCTGCCGCACCGGCTGCCCGAGCAGGACGCGGTGGAGGTGGCCGCCTGTTACCGGCCGGCGGACGAGCTGACCGGTCTCGGCGGCGACTGGTACGACCTCATCCCGCTGTCGGGGGCCCGGGTGGCCCTCGTCGTGGGCGAGGTGCAGGGGCACGGCATCGACGCCGCCGCGGCCATGGGACGGCTGCGCACCGCCGTCCGCACCCTCGCCGCCCTGGAGCTGCCGCCCGACGAGGTCCTCGCCCATCTCGACGACCTGGTGGCCCGCACGGCGCAGGAGGACGGCGGAGACGGCGGGGAGTCCGACGAGGAGGACGGGGCGCGGGCGGTGGGAGCCGGGTGCCTCTACGTGGTGTACGACCCCGTCGACGGACGGTGTGCGATGGCCACCGCCGGACATCCCGCCCCGGCGGTCGCCCTGCCCGACGGCACGATCACGTTCGTCGACCTGCCGCAGGGGCCGCCGCTCGGGGCGGGCGGACCGCCGTTCGAGTCGGCCGAGCTGCTGCTGCCGGAGGGCAGCACGCTGGCGCTGCACACGGACGGGCTGCTGACCCAGGGCGAGCAGGGGACGCCGGACGCCGCCCGTGAGCGGCTGGTGCGGGCCCTGGAGGCGCGGAAGGACTCCCTCGACCTGCGCTGCCGGACGGTGATCGACGTGCTGGTCCCGGACCGCCCGCACGACGACGTGGCCCTGCTGATGGCCCGTACCCGGCGGTTGCTCCCGGACCGGGTCGCGGAGTGGGACCTGCCGGCCGATCCGGCCGCGGTCGCCGAGGCCCGTAAGGGCGCGGCCCGCCGGCTGGCGGAGTGGGGCCTCGCGGAGCTGTCGTTCACCACCGAGCTGGTCGTCAGCGAACTGGTCACCAACGCCATCCGGTACGCCACCGGCCCGATCCGGCTGCGGCTGATCCGCGAGCGCGCCCTGGTCTGCGAGGTCCACGACGGTGGCGCCACGACCCCCCATCTGCGTCATCCGCGCACCACCGACGAGGGAGGCCGGGGCCTGCTGCTGGTGTCCCAGGTGACCCGTCGCTGGGGCACGCGTTTCGTCCCCGACGGAAAGATCATCTGGGCCGAGCAGTCGCTCACCGACCCCGGCGTCTGACACACCTGCCACCGCAGCCTCCACTCCCCGCCGCACGCCGTGCGAAAATAGCGCAATACCGGCAGATGGGGCGCGGGCATGGACGACTCGGCGATCGACTACGCGGCGGTGTTCCAGGCCCTGCCCGGCATGGTGGCCCTGCTGACCCCCGCCCTGGTGTACGCCGACGCCAACGAGGAGTTCCTGCGGGCGACCGGACGCAGTCGCGAGCAGGTGGTCGGCCGGCACCTCTTCGAGGTCTTCCCGGAGAACCCGCACGACCCCGCCGCCAACGGCATGCGCGATCTGGAGGCCTCGCTGCGCCGGGTGATGGCGACGGGCGAACGCGAGGCGATGGCCCTTCAGCGCTATGACGTGGAGTCGCCGGACCGGCCCGGGGAGTGGGAGGAGCGGTACTGGAGTCCCGTCAACGCGCCCGTGCGCGACCGGGACGGCTCGGTGGTGCTGCTGGTGCACCGTGTCGAGGAGGTCACCGAGCTGATCCGCGCCCGAGGCGGCCACGCCGGCGGCCGGACCGGCCGGGGCAGGACCGGCGACGGCAGGACCGGAGGCCGACCCCGGGTGTTGGAGGCCGAGTTGTACACCCGCGCGCGTGAACTCCAGGAACTGAACGAGCGCCTGCGGCTGGCGCACGCCCGCGAGCGCGAGGTGGCCCTGGTCCTCCAGGAAGCCATGCTGCCCGCCCGCCGGCAGGTCGGGCACCACCGGGCCGCGGTGCGCTACCGCCCCGCGGCCGGCTCGCTCAACGTCTGCGGCGACTGGTACGACCTGGTCGACCTGGTCGGCGGCAACCGGATCGGGGTGTCGGTGGGTGATGTCGTCGGGCACGGACTGGCGGCCGCGGGCGTGATGGGCCAGCTGCGCAGCGCGCTCAGTGCCGCCTCCCGGGTCGCGGCGGGCCCCGCCCAGGCGCTGGACGTGCTGGGCCGCTACGCCCACGTCGTGGACGGGGCCGAGTCGGCGACGGCGGTGACGACCTTCATCGACCGCGACGACCGCACCATCACCTACAGCAGCGCGGGTCATCCCCCGCCGGTGCTGGTGCATCCCGACGGCCGCGTGGAGTTCCTCGACCGGGCCACCGACCCCCCGCTCGACGCCCGCCCGGACCCCCGGCCCCGGCCGCAGGCGGTCACCGCCTACGCGCCGGGGGCGCTGCTGACGCTGTACACCGACGGCCTGGTGGAACGGCGGCGCGAGGACATCGACACCGGCCTCGCCCGCCTCGCCGACTCCCTCACCCGCCACCGGCACGCCGACCCTGAGCAACTCGCCGACGCCGTCCTGATGGAGTTGCTGCCGCCCGGGGGCGCCACCGACGACACGGCCCTGGTCATCGTCCGGCTGTGACGGCCGAGGTCACCGTGCCGCACGGCTCGCGCCGTCGATGCGCGCGGGTTCCGGCAGTACGCCG
The DNA here is from genome assembly GCF_055577115.1 of Streptomyces sp. NPDC033216. NCBI lineage: Bacteria > Bacillati > Actinomycetota > Actinomycetes > Kitasatosporales > Streptomycetaceae > Streptomyces > Streptomyces sp. NPDC033216. The sequence goes on from NZ_JBVIQK010000004.1 coordinate 489,001, forward strand.
CCCCGCCTAGACTTGCACCCCACACCATGCCGGTTGACCTGCTGGAACACGGCGGTTGAGCCGATCCGCCGGATTGAGGAGCCACCTGTTGTTCTACTACCTCCTGAAATACGTGGTGCTGGGACCGCTGCTGCGCCTGGTGTTCCGGCCCCGCATCGAAGGGCTCGAACACGTGCCGGCGTCGGGCGCGGCGATCATCGCGGGCAATCACCTGTCGTTCTCCGACCACTTCCTGATGCCGGCGATCCTCAAACGGCGCATCACGTTCCTCGCGAAGGCCGAGTACTTCACGGGCCCCGGTATCAAGGGCCGGCTGACCGCGGCCTTCTTCCGCAGCGCGGGGCAGATCCCGGTCGACCGCTCCGGCAAGGACGCCGGCCAGGCCGCCATCCGCGAGGGCCTCGGGGTCCTGGGCAAGGACGAGCTGCTCGGCATCTACCCGGAGGGCACCCGCTCGCACGACGGCCGCCTCTACAAGGGCAAGGTCGGTGTCGCGGTGATGGCCCTGCGGGCCGGGGTGCCCGTCGTGCCCTGCGCGATGATCGGCACGTTCGAGGCGCAGCCGCCGGGCAAGAAGATCCCGAACGTCCACCCCGTGGCGATCCGCTTCGGCGAGCCCCTCGACTTCTCCCGGTACGCCGGCATGGAGAGCGAGAAGGCGGTCCTGCGCGCGATCACCGACGAGATCATGTACGCGATCCTGACGCTGTCGGGGCAGGAGTACGTCGACCGGTACGCGGCCGAGGTCAAGGCGGAGGAAGCGGCGGCGGCGAAGGAGCGAGCGCGCAGGTTCCCCCGGCTGCCGATGCGTTGACACCGGCCGGACCGCACGGGGTGGGGCGGTGGGAGTGAGGGGCGGCCGGGATGATCCGGCCGCCCCTCGTCGTCGTTCCAGCCGCTACGGCCGGGCCGTGGCGGTGCTCACGGCCTGGGCGTGGCGTGCGGCGCGCAGGTCACGTCCAGACCGTCGTTCCAGCCGCTACGGCCGGGCCGTGGCGGTGCTCACGGCCTGGGCGTGGCGTGCGGCGCGCAGGTCACGTCCGCGGTGTCCAGCTTGCCCGTGAGGAGGTAGGTGTCCACCCGGCTGTTGACGCAGGAGTTGACCAGGCTGGTGACACCGTGGGATCCCGCGGCCTTCTCGGTGATCAGGCGGGAGCCCTTGAAACGTTGGTGCAGTTCGACGGCGCCCTCGTAGGGGGTGGCCGCGTCCCGCTCGGACTGCACGATGAGCACCGGCGGAAGACCCTTGTGGGTCTTGACGTTCACCGGTGTCTGCTGCTTGACCGGCCAGGTGGCGCACGGCAGGTTCATCCAGGCGTTGGCCCAGGTCATGAACGGGTGGTCCTTGTGCAGACGCGTGTTGTCGCGGTCCCATCTGGTCCAGCTGGTCGGCCACTTGGCGTCGGTGCACTCCACTGCCGTGTAGACGGCGTTGCCGTTCTCCGAGGCGGCGTTGCCGACGGTGTCCGACAGGTCGGGGGCAGCGGCGTCGATGAGGGCCTGGGTGTCACCGGCGACGTACTTGCTGAAGACGGTGGCGACCGGGACCCAGGAGGAGTCGTAGTACGGAGCGCTCTGGAAGAAGGAGATCAGTTCGGCCGGGCCGACGACGCCGCCGAGGGGGCTCTTCTTGGCGGTGGCACGCAGCTCCAGCCACTTGGCCTGGACGGCGGCGCGGGTGGTGCCGAGGTGGAAGGTGGCGTCGTTGGCGGCGACCCAGTCCTGCCAGTCCTTCCAGCGGCCCTCGAAGGCGACGTCCTGGTCGAGGTTGGCCTCGTACCAGATCTTCTCCCGCGAGGGGTTCACCACGCTGTCGACGACCATGCGGCGCACGTGCCCCGGGAACAGGGTGCCGTAGACAGCGCCGAGGTAGGTGCCGTAGGAGACGCCGAGGAAGTTGAGCTTCTTCTCGCCGAGGGCGGCGCGGATGACGTCGAGGTCACGCACGGTGTTCGGCGTGGTCATGTACGGCAGCATGTCGCCGCTGCGTTCGTAGCAGCCCTCGGCGTACTCGCGGGCGAGCTTGCGCTGGGCGCGCTTGTCGGCCTCGGTGTCCGGGACCGGGTCGGCCTTGGGCGCCTTGACGAACTCCTGCGGGTCGACACAGGAGATGGGCGCGGAGTGGCCGACGCCGCGCGGGTCGAAGCCCACGAAATCGTACGCCTTGGCGACGTTGGCCCAGACCGGCGCCTTGGTGGTGACCCGGCGCGGGAAGCGCAGGCCGGATCCGCCGGGGCCGCCCGGGTTGTAGACGAGGGCGCCCTGGCGCTCCTCCTTGGTCCCGGTGTTGCCGATGCGGTCGACGGCGATCTTGATCTGCCTGCCGTTGGGCTTGGCGTAGTCGAGCGGCACGGTCACATAGCCGCATTGGATGGGCTTCTCCAGCCCCCAGTCGGCCGGACAGTCCTGCCAGTCGATGCCCGCCTTCGCGGCGCGGTCCGCCGCGATCGCGGCGCCACGCATCTCGCGGCCCTGCCCCGACCGGTCGCTGGTCGCGCTCGCGGTCGGTGCCACGACCGCGCCGGCCACCAGCATCGCGGCGACGAGTGCGCCGGCCGAGCCGAGCGCCGCCGTCCGTCTGGTCGGTCGTATGTCCCTCAAGTGGACCCTCCCCGTATCTCAGTTCGTCAGTTCAGAACATCCGTACGGGGATCCTTGCCGCTGCGGGGTCACTGGGGACAGGTGTCGTTGACCTTCTTTGCCAATCCGATAACCGGAGAGAGGCGTCCCGCTCACCGGAGGAACGAACCCGTCACACCAGGGACTTCAGGGCCGCGTCCAGAACGCGCCGCAGCCGCAGGCCGTCCGGCGCGACCGCGGTGACCAGGGCGGCGGGCCCGGCCAGCGGCACGAGCGTGGCACTGTCTCCGAGCACCCGGGCGGTGACAGGGGCGTCAGCGAACTCCGGCCGTGCCACGACGAGTTGTCCGACGGCTCGGTGTCCTCCGAGGACGGCGGGCCCGTCCCAGCCGCAGGGAGCGCCCGGCCCGCAGGTCAGCGACTGGTCGAGGAGGGGCCGGCCGCCGACCCGGACGACGAGCCGGCTGGTGAGCCGGCCGGGTTCCTCGCCCACCCGGCCGAGCACCTGCTCCTCGCGCAGGACGAGCCGGGCGCCCGCGGCGAGGTCGGCTCGGGTGGTGACGTACAGGTCGCTGCCCCGTGCGGAGACAAGGGGCTCGGGCAGCCAGTGCAGTTCGCCGGCGTCGGCGACGTCCAGCCGTACCGCGTAGTGGGCCTCGTCCTCGACCTGGCCGGGCAGGGCGATGGTGGCGGCGGCAGAACCGACGCGCAGCCTGGCGCCGCCCCCGACGTCCGCCTCGACGGCGAAGCGGTCGCCGCCGAGGGGGCCGCTCATCGCACCGACCAGCACGACGCGGGCCTCGCCCGCGTCACCGCGGGTGCGCCGCAACGCGAGCGGCCCGTCGCTCTCCAGCACGGGCAGCGCGGTGCCGCCGCGGCCGTCCTCGCGGGCCCGGATCCTCGCGGTGGCGTGTACACCGCTCATGTCACGCGGTCCCACGCGGCGAGGCGCTCCCGCACCCAGGCGGCGACCTCCCGTACGCCGTCCTCGCTCCGCAACGACTGGAACACGACGGGCAGTTCGGCGCGCTGCGTCTTGGCGTCGGCGGCCATCCGGGCGAGATCGGAGCCGACGTACGGCGCGAGGTCGGTCTTGTTGACGACGAGGAGGTCGGCGGTGGTGACGCCGGGTCCGCCCTTGCGGGGGATGTCGTCCCCGCCGGCGACGTCGATGACGAAGATCTGCGCGTCCACGAGCCCCTTGGAGAAGGTGGCGGTGAGGTTGTCCCCGCCGGACTCGACGAGCACGAGATCAAGCGGTCCGACCTCGTCCTCCAGGTCCTCCACGGCTTCGAGGTTGGCGGAGATGTCGTCCCGGATCGCGGTGTGCGGACAGGCCCCCGTCTCGACGGCCGTGATCCGCTCGGGCGGCAGGACGGCCTCCCGCAACAGGAACTCGGCGTCCTCACGGGTGTAGATGTCGTTGGTGACGACGGCCAGCGACAGCTCGTCACGCAACGCCCTGCACAGCGCGGCCACGGTGGCCGTCTTCCCGGACCCCACGGGCCCCCCGAGTCCGACCCGGAACGCCCGCCGAGCCCCATCGGGACGACGAGCGTCGGCACCGACGGCGGCGGGCCCGTCACGGAAGTGGTCACGATGCATGTACAGCTCCTTGCAGCCGGGCGACGGCACTCACCCCGTCCGGCGGTTGAGGACGGGCCGTTCAGGCCGATTTTCGGGGGGCGGGGGGACGGAATCGGGAAGGGAGACGGGGCGGAGAACCTCACGAAGCGAACAGCCGCACCCCCCACTCCGCATGCAACTGCGCCCCGATCTCCGACAACGGCGCGGACGCCGAAGGCAGTGCGCCCGCCCCCTCGCTGAGCACCGCCGCCCCCGCCACCACCGCCCGACCGACGACCCGGTCCACCTCTGGAGCCACCCTCGCCAGCACAGCGGTGGCCTGGAACGGATCGAGACTCAGCAGCCGCACCGCCGCCCATGCCGGCCCGCTCACGCTCTCGTACGCCGCACAGTAGGCGGCGTCCGGGGCCCCGAGCCCGGCCGCGCGAGCCGTCAGCCCGAGGACCACCGGCTGATGCGCGCCCTTGGGGAACTCCCGTGCCAATGCGTCGAGTTCGGCAGCCGGCCAGGTGGCCCGTGCCGCCCGCGTCAGTTGCCGCCCGAGCCGCCGCGCGGCCATCCGCAGCACGGGCGACGGCGTCCGCGCGTCGGCGGCGGCGTCCAGTTCGACGGGGTCGGCCCCGGCCGCCGCGGCCGCGGCCAGCGCCGCCGCCACCAGCCCGGCCGTGTGCAGCCGGCCCCGGCAGAAGTCCTCCAGGTCCGCCGCGCCGGTGATCCGGCCCGCCCTGACCGCTTCCTCCGCCCCGCCGGAGTGCGCGTGCCCGCCGGCGGGGAAGCGGCCGTCGGCCAGGACGAGGAGGGCCGCCCTGCTCATCGGAGGCCCATCAGAAGAGGAAGTAACGTTGGGCCATGGGCAGTTCGGTCGCCGGTGTCGCCTCGACCAGTTCACCGTCGATGCGTACGGCGAAGCTGTCGGGGTCGACCTCTACCCGCGGGCGGGCATCGTTCTCCCGCATGTCGGCCTTGGTCACGCCCCGCGTGGAGTCGATCGCGAGGAACGTCTTGCCGAGCTGGAGGCGTTCGGGCAGTCCGTCCTCGATCGCCAGCGGGGCGACGAAGTTGAACGAGTTGGAGGCCGGTGCCCGGCCGATCGCCCCGTACATGGGGCGCGGCAGGATCGGCTGCGGGGTCGGGATGGAGGCGTTGGCGTCGCCCATCTGGGCGTACGCGATCTGCCCGCCCTTGAGGACGAGGTGCGGCCTGACGCCGAAGAACGGCGGTTCCCACAGGACGAGGTCGGCCAGCTTGCCGGTCTCGACGGAGCCGATCTCCCTCGCCAGGCCCTGCGCGACCGCGGGGTTGATCGTGTACTTCGCGACATAGCGGCGTACCCGGTGGTTGTCGGCGTTTCCGTCGCCGGGCAGCGCGCCCCGGCGCCGCTTCATCACGTGCGCCGTCTGCCAGGTCCGCAGGATCACCTCTCCGATCCGGCCCATCGCCTGGGCGTCGGAGGAGATGATCGAGATGGCACCTAGGTCGTGGAGGATGTCCTCGGCGCCGATCGTGGAGGGCCGGATCCGGGACTCGGCGAAGGCGAGGTCCTCCGGCACCGCCGCGTTCAGGTGGTGGCAGACCATCAGCATGTCGAGGTGTTCCTCGGCGGTGTTGACGGTGTAGGGCCGGGTCGGGTTGGTCGAACTCGGCAGCACGTGCGGCTGGGAGACGACGGTCATGATGTCGGGCGCGTGCCCACCGCCCGCGCCCTCGGTGTGGTAGGCGTGGATGCCGCGCCCGGCGATCGCCGCGAGGGTGTCGCCCACGAATCCGGCCTCGTTCAGCGTGTCCGTGTGGATGGCGACCTGGATGCCGGTGCGGTCGGCCACCATGAGGGACGCGTCGATGACGGCCGGGGTGGAGCCCCAGTCCTCGTGCAGTTTCAGGCCCAGCGCGCCGCCCCGGATCTGGGAGAGCATCGCCTCGTGCGAGACGGTGTTGCCCTTCCCGAGGAAGCCGACGTTGAGCGGGTACTGCTCCATCGCCTCCAGCATGCGGGCCAGGTGCCAGGGGCCGGGCGTGACGGTGGTCGCCTTCGAGCCCTCGGCCGGTCCGGTGCCGCCGCCGACCAGGGTGGTCACGCCCGAGGAGAGCGCCTCGTCGGCGATCTGGGGGCAGATGAAGTGGACGTGCGCGTCGATCGCGCCGGCCGTGAGGATCCGTCCGTTGCCGGCGATGACCTCGGTCTCGGGCCCGATCACCAGGTCGGGGTGGACCCCGTCCATGGTGTCGGGGTTGCCGGCCTTGCCGATGCCGGTGATGCGGCCGTCACGGATGCCGACGTCGGCCTTGACGACTCCCCAGTGGTCGACGATGACGGCCCCGGTGACGACGGTGTCCGGGGTGCCGTCCGCGCGCGTGGCGCGCGCCTGGCCCATGGACTCCCGGATGACCTTGCCACCGCCGAACACGGCCTCGTCACCGGCGAGACCGGGTCCACCGCACCGGTCCTCCTCGATCTCGATGAGCAGGTCGGTGTCGGCGAGCCGGATGCGGTCCCCGGTCGTCGGGCCGAACAGGTCGGCGTACGCGGCACGCGAGATCTCAGGCATCGAGGGCACCTCCGGTCTCCCCGCGCAGACCGGGCACGATCCGGGCGCCTGCGAGCGGTACGAGTTCGACGTCGACGGGGATCCCCGGTTCGAAGCGCACGGCGGTTCCGGCGGCGACGTTCAGCCGCTTGCCGCGCGCGGCGTCGCGGTCGAACTCGAGGCCGGGGTTCGCCTCGGCGAAGTGGTAGTGGGAGCCGACCTGGACGGGCCGGTCGGCGGCGTTGAGGACGATGAGCCGGGTGACCTCGCGACCCGCGTTGTAGACGATCGGGCCCGAGGCGAACAGGATCTCTCCGGGAATCATCGAAGCCCCTGTCAGACGATCGGGTCGTGGACGGTGACGAGCTTGGTGCCGTCCGGGAAGGTCGCCTCGACCTGGACGTCGTGGATCATCTCGGGGATGCCCTCCATGACGTCGTCACGGGTGAGCAGCGTGCGGCCGGAGGCCATCAGCTCGGCGACGGTACGGCCGTCCCGCGCGCCCTCGAGGAGGTGTGCCGTGATCAGGGCGACGGCCTCGGGGTGGTTCAGCTTGAGTCCGCGGGCCCGGCGCTTCTCGGCGACGTCGGCCGCCACATGGATCAGCAGCCTCTCCTGCTCGTGCGGGGTCAGTTGCACGTCCCACCTCACCTCCTCGCTCCGGACCGTGCGGGGTCCGGTCGCCGCGACCATCGGGCAAGGTGCCTGGTGGCGTGGAGGGGCAGGCTAGTGGGACCGCGTTTCGAGGACGTTAACCAAGCTGTGACCACCCCCGCGTGCGGCTGTTCGGCCGACAGGCTCATCAGGCGCAGGCCGTCGCGCGGGACCGGGACGGAGGCCGGGACGGAGGTCGGGACGGAAGTCGGGACGGAAGTCGGGACGGAAGAGGCCTGCTGGGGCAGGAGGCCCATGACCTCCGCGATCACCGTTCGGGCCAGGCCCGCCGGTTCGTCCGCGCGCATCCGGCCCGTTTCCTGGTGATTCCCGACGATCGGCCCGCAGGCCGCGCGCGCCGCGTCGTACCCCTCGCGCGGGACGGCCGCCGCAACCGGCGTCGCGCGATCCCTGTGCAGCCTGGACGACCAGAGGCGGGAAGGCGGGCACGCCGTCGGGGGTCAGGGTGGCGCGGGTGGCGAGGACGGAGGCCACAGGAGGTCGCGGGGGCGGTGATGGGCTCTGCCGGGCGGCCTCCCCGAAGGCCGCGGGGGCTCGCCGGGTACCTCGGCGACGATCGCGCCGATCAGCGGTCTCCTCGCCGCTGGAGCAGCCGGGCGCGGGAAGCACCCTGCTGCGTCCCGTGGCATCCTTCGACAGCGCGGCGGGGACCGGGCCGGACCGACGTTCACCTGGTGGGCCGCGCCGGGCATGGCGGCGGTGGTGCTGGGCGGCGCGCTGAAGAAGCGGCGGACGGAGACCGAGCTTTCGGCAGGACCGTCAGCGGCGTAGACGGCGACCTCTTCGGGGAACCGGCCCCGGTGGGAGCCCCGCACCGGCCGGCCGACCCACCGTCCGCCGCCCGTGCCCAGACCCACGTCCCACGCCCAGACTCACGTCCGCGTCCGCGTCACGACCGACCGTGTGCCTCCGTCGTGGCGAACGGAGACGCACGGTCTCTTCCCCGACCGGCTACTCGCTTCGCGTGTCCGGCTCGGACGCCCAGGAAGGGCCGGACCCGCGGTGCTCGGCCGCGATCCCGAACCGCTGCCGTTCGCGGGAGGCGGAGGCCACGTCGCGCACGGCCGAGACCGAGCTGACCACCTGCTCCCCGTCCCGGGCGTCGAGCGCGTCCAGCGCGTCGAGCCGCTCCAGGTCGGCGGCCGAGACGAGGGCGACGAGGGGCTTGCCGTGGCGCGTCACCACGACGTGCTCACCGCCGTACACCACCCGGTTGATCAGGTCGGCGAGGTCAGCCCTGGCTCGTGTCACCGGAATCTCGTAGGCCATGCCCCCATTCTAACGTCACGTACGTCCTGTACATTTTTTACAGACGCCGAAGGAGGGGCTTCCCATGACCCGACCGTCCGACCGTCACGTACCGCCCGGCTTCACCGGACGTGCGAGCGCGGGACACCGCACGCCGAAGCCCTGCGCGAAGCTCGCGGAGGAGCGGATCGCCCTCCAGGGGACGACGATCGACGACATGGCGGCGAACGATGTGGCGGCCCAGCTCATGCACCTGGAACACCGCGCCCCGGACCAGGACATCTCCCCCGGCGGCTCGTTCGGCGCCGTGGCGGCCGTCTACGACACGCTCCGGTCCCTCACCTGCGACGTGGAGACCGTCTGCCTCGGTCACGCCGGCTCCCCCGCCGCGGTCCTCCTCGCGGCGGGCACACCGGGCAAGCGGTCCGCGCGGCCGGGCGCCCGCGTGGTGCTCCGCCGGCCGACCCTGCCGGAACCGGTCGCGGAACGGCCCGGCGACCTGGTCCAGCCGGCCGAGGAGGGGGCCCGCACCCGGTCCCGCCTGGCGGAGACGCTCGTACGACACACCGGGCGCGAACCGGGGCACGTGAGCGCGGACCTCGAGCGGGGCCTGGTCCTCGACGCGCGAGAGGCCGTGGCGTACGGCCTGGTGGACCGGGTCGGCCCCAGCCGCAGGGTGACCGACGGCACGCCCGACGGGGGGTGAACCGCCGATGCTTCCCGAGCTGCCGCCGCTGCCCGCGCTGACGCGCGCCGAGGCCGAGCTGATCGACCGTTACCTGGAGGTGGTCGACCTGGTCGGCCGTATCAACCCCGCCCGGCACGGCGACACCTACGGCGGACTGCGGGCCGCCCAGGCACTGGTGAGCCGGGCGACCGCGCTGCGGGACGCGCTGACGCTGATGCACCAGCGGGGGGAGAGCGAACTGCACGCGCCGACGCTCGCGCGGGCGCTGCGCGTCCTCGACGGGGAGCGCCGTACGGCGCGCGTCACGATGCCGCCGCTCTCCGACAGTTGACCCGTCTTCGTCCGGTCCGGACGGAGGCGGGTCGCGTGCGTGACGTCCGGGCCGGGACTCAAACGGACCAAACGACGTACCCCTGTCCGGAGTAGGCCTGGCTGCTTTCTCCGACCCCAAAAGTTGCGCGCAGAGGGGTGAAAGGGAGCGGGATCCCGGGTTTCTGTGCTGGTCGGAGGCCCTGCGGCACCTCGACATCTGATCGAACATCAGCCTGTCCACCCGAACGGGTGAGTGGTGAGTAACCCCACAAATCCCCGGTTCCGTTGGGATTTTCGGACATCGGTGAGCCAAGATCCCTGACTGACGACAAGCCCCCGCCACAAGCGGCGGGGCGGTCCGGGCGGACGCCGAGTCCTGCCGCCGCCCGGATGCCCGAGTCGACAGAAGTGCACCGGCAGGAGTGGAGGACCCGAGCAAGCCGGGTCGCCGGACCGGTCGTCCCCGACAGGGGAGGCACCGGGCCGAGCAGCCCTTGGGGTGAAGCCGCAGCAGCGGCCGGGCAACTTCGCCAGCCCGAATCCGACAGGTCATCCTTCACAGGCGGCTGACGAAGGGTTGCGCATGACTGCGCTCAATCGTGTTCCGTCGCTCATGGCCCGAGCCGGTACGGCCTCGGCGTTCGCCATCGCCGCCGTGGGCGGCTCGATCGTGGTTCCGGGTGTCGCCTCCGACGCCGCGGCCGCCGCGGCCGCCGCACCGGCGACGAAGGCACTGAAGATCGCTGCGTCCAAGAAGGGCTCCCCGTACCGGTACGGGGCCGCCGGGCCGAACAGGTTCGACTGCTCCGGGCTGACGCTGTACTCGTTCAAGAAGGCCGGCAAGAAGCTGCCGCGCACGGCCGCCCAGCAGTACAACAAGACGCGCCACATCTCCGCCGGCAGCCGCAAGGCCGGGGACCTGGTGTTCTTCCACTCGGGGTCGAACGTGTACCACGTCGGGATCTACGCCGGTAAGGGCAAGATCTGGCACTCCCCGAAGACGGGGGACGTGGTGCGGCTCCAGAAGATCTGGACCAAGAGCGTCTGGTACGGCCGGGTCAAGTGACCTCCCGGGGCGGGGGGGGGGGGGGGGGGGGGGGGGGGGGGGGAGAGGGGGAGGGGGGGGGGGGGGGGGGGGGGGGGGGAGGGGGTAGGGGGGGGGGGGGGGGGGAAGAAGAGCAGGGCGACAAGGGGCGGAGGACATAACGC
>NZ_JBVIQK010000005.1:0-252291 GCF_055577115.1 Streptomyces sp. NPDC033216
GCGAGTGCTGTGCGGTGAGGTCGGGCTCCTCGACGCAGCTCGTCAGCAGTGTGGTGGGGGGGGGGGGGGGGGGGGGGGGGGGGGGGGGGGGGGGGGGGGAAAAACCCCCCCCCCCCCCCCCACCCCCTCCCCGCCTACCGTGGCCTCATGACGACCACCCCCGCCGACATAGACGTACGCCGGATCACCGACGCCGAACTCCCCGCCTGGATGCGCACCGCGAAGACCGGCTTCCTCCGTGTTCCCACCGTGACGGAGGCCGACATCGCGGCCCGCCGCACCGCCCATGCCGGCTCCCGCACCTACGGCGCCTTCGACGCCGGCAGGTGCGTGGCCACCTTCCGCTCCTTCCCCCAGGAGCTGACGGCGGTCGGCGGCACCGCCGTCCCCGCCGACGCCATCTCCAACGTGGCCGTCCTCCCCACCCACCGCCGCCGCGGCATCCTCACCCGCCTGATGACCGAGGACCTGACCGCCGCGAAGGACCGCGGCGACGTCGTCGCCACCCTCATCGCCGCCGAGTACCGCATCTACGGCCGCTACGGCTTCGGCCCGGCGACCAGCGCCGCCGAGTGGACGATCGACGTGGCCCGCACCGGCCTCGACCCGAACTGGCCGGGCCCCGAGGACGGCGGCCGTGTCGACCTCGTCGACACGGAGGAGGTCCGCAAGATCGGCCCCGAACTGCACGAGCGACTGCGCCGCGGCCGGCCCGGCGCGGTCAGCCGTACCGACGTGTGGTGGGAGTCGGAGACCGGCGTGCTGCGTCTGTTCGGCGAGTGGAGCGAGCCGTTCTACGCCGCCTACCGCTCGGTGGACGGCGAGGTGCAGGGGTTGGTCTCCTACAAGGCGGACGACAACTGGGGCGACACCAAGCAGCCGTTGAACACGGTGACGGTGGACTGGCTGATCGCGACGACCCCGGCCGCGGAACGCGCCCTGTGGCGCTACCTCTGCTCGATCGACTGGGTGATGCGGGTCAAGTCGGGTCCTCGTTCCCCCGACGACCTGCTCCCGCACTACCTGCCGGACCCGCGGGCGGCGGGCATCACCACGCAGGCGGACTGGCTGTGGGTGCGGATCCTGGACGTCGTACGGGCCCTGGAGGCGCGTACGTACGCCGGGGCGGGCTCACTGGTGCTGGAGGTGACCGACCGTGCCGGGTTCACCGGGGGGCGTTTCCTGCTGGAGGCGGGCCCGGACGGGGCCTCCTGCACGCCGACCGGCCGTGGCGCCGACCTCACCATGGACGTGACGGCGCTGGCCTCGCTCTGGCTGGGCGACGAGTCGGCGGTGCGGCTGGCGGCCCTGGGGCGGCTGGGAGAGGAACGAGCGGGCGCCGCCCTGGAGGCCGACGCCCTGCTGCGGACGTCCAGGCGCCCTTGGTGCCCGGACATGTTCTGAGTGCTCCTCCCTGCCGGCTGCGAGGTCGTCCATCCGTAGCTGTTCAGTTGTGGCTGTGCTCGTACGGCTGTTCAGTTGTGGCTGTGCGGCGCTCTGAAGTTGTGGCTGTGCGTCGGTGTCGGCCGTCCGGACTCCCGGCTCCCCTCCGGAAGGGGGCCCGAGTGGCCAACCGTCTGAAAGTTTGACCATGTTGTGGAAGTTGGCAGCCAACTTCACTGTACTTATGTCCGCCGGCAAGCGGCCTATAACCATCTCTCCTTGAACTGCCGCAAGATGGCGGGAAGTTGTACTGTTTGGCCGTGGAGCCGGAACATGCCTCCGTCAATGGGCGGAAGAGGCCGGCGCGGTCGACGCGACCGCAGCGGTCCCCCCGTGACGTGGCCGACGAGCTGCGCGCCCGGATCAGGGCCGGTGTGCTGCGGCCGGGCGAGCGCATGCCCACCCAGGCCAGGCTCGCACAGGAGTTCGGTGTCGAGCGTGGCGCGGTCCGCCAGGCCCTGCGCATCCTCCAGTCGGAGCACCTGCTCACCAACGTCTCCAAGGGCGCACCGGCGACGGTCGCTCCCGATCTGGGCGCCGGCGCCCCGCTGACCGGCCCCGGAGCCTCGCCGCAGCCCACCATGGTGGCGCTGACGCCGCGTATCGCGGAGGCCTTCGCCGCCCCGCACGTCGAGATCGACGCCCTGTGCCTGACCGCCGTGTCGCTCACGCTGGCGATCGGTGAGCCGCTGCGCCGGATCCACGCCGGGGAGCTGAAACCGGCCAAGATCGATGTCCGGGTCCTGCTGCCGTCCCGTGACATCGACCTGGCCTTCCCGACGGCGGTGGACGGCGCGGCGACCGAGCGGCTGCAACGGCACTGGCTCGCCCACCGCAACGCGCAGGGCCAGGTGCTGCGGCACAACCTGCTGACGCTGCGCGCCACGCACGGCATCGACGTCCGGGTCAGCTTCCGCGCGCTGCCCTTCACCCCGCCGGTCAAGCTCTACCTCCTCAACGGGACGGAAGCGCTGTTCGCCTACTACACGGTCAAGCGGCACGAGCAGCAGATCGACCACGAGCAGCTCGAGATGTACGACGCCGAGGGCACGCGCTCGGTTCTGTTCGCCTTCGAGCAGGGCGCCGGCGCACGGGACACGACGTTCGTGGAGCAGTCGCTGCTGTGGTTCGACGCCCTGTGGGAGACGATCAGTTCGGAGCTGGTGCTCACGGGCTGAGAGCGGGGCCGGTGACCAGGAGGGCGAGGATCACGGCGCCCGCGGAGCTGAGGGTCGGCCGCCTGGCCCTGACGCCGACGGTGAGCAGGAGCAGGCCGATGGTCCCGGCGGTGCCGTACCTCCACTGGACGGCCTGTTCGAGGACGGCAAGGAGGAGGGTGAGGGCGGGCATGGTGTTCCTCCCTTCGGAGACGGGAAGCGCGGGGGAGGTGCGGGGGAGCGGCAAGTTCACCAACTGTGGCAAGTTGGCAACCAACTCTATTTGAGTTGTCCCCACTTGGCAGTAGTTGCTAAACAACTTGCCGGCAACTGCCGCCAGATGGATCGAAGTTGTAGCGTTTGGTCGTGACTCAGGAGAACGTGGCAGTGAACGGCAGCCCTAGGCTCTCGCCGCAGGAGATCGCCGATGTCCTGCGCGAACGCATCCGGACCGGCCAGCTGAAGGCCGGTGACCGGCTGCCCACACAGGCCGAACTCGCCGACGAGTTCGGCGTGGAGCGCGGAGCCGTGCGGCAGGCGCTGCGCGCCCTCCAGGACGACGGTCTCCTCACCGACGTGACCAAGGGCAGCCCGCCGCGCATCGCGGAACAGGCGCCGGTCCGGGACGAACCCCAGCCCACGATGGTGGGACTGGCCCCCCGGCTGACCGCGGCCTTCTCGGCCCGGCACGTCCGCATCGACGCGGCCTGCCTCACCGCCGAGAGCCTCATCCCGGCCCTCAGCGAGCCTCTACGGCTGATCCACGGCGGCAGCCTCCGCCCGGAGAAGATCGACGTCCGCATCCTGCTGCCGTCCCGCGACATCAACCTCGCCTTCCCGGTCCCCGTCGACGCCCGCGGCAGCGGCGACCCGGTCCACGAGCGCTGGCTGGCGATGCGCAACGCGCAGGGTCACGTCCTGCGCCACAACCTGCTCACGCTGCGCTCGCACGGCATCGACGTGAGCGTGTCCTTCCGGGCGCTGCCCTTCACCCCGCCGGTGAAGCTGTACCTGCTCAACGGACAGGAGGCGCTGATGGCGTACTACATGGTGGTGCGGCGCGAGGAGTCCACCGACGACGGGGTTCTCGACATGTACGACGTTCTGGGCACCGAGTCGCTCCTGTTCTCCTTCGAGAAGGCGACCGGCGCGCGTGACGCCATCTTCGTGGACGAATCCCAGAAGTGGTTCGACGCCCTCTGGGAAACCATCACGTCGGACCTGACACTCTCCTAGTGACTTCTGACGCGGCGCAGACCGAACAGGCGGCATTCAGGACCGAGAACGACAGGACCGTGGCGTTGGGCGCACTGCTCGCGCCCGTCCGCGTGGTCCTCTGGGACTTCGACGGGCCGATCTGCCGGCTGTTCGCCGGCCATTCGGCGGAGCGGGTGGCCCTCGGCCTGGTCGAGTGGCTGGAGGCGCAGGGCCTGCGCGGACTGCTGACCGAGGGCGAGCGGGAGTCCCCCGACCCCCATGCCGTCCTGCGCGCCGTGGACCGGCGCCACCCCGGCAGCGATCTCGTCGCGGAGCTGGAGGAGCGTCTCACCCAGGAGGAACTGAGGGCCACCGCCTCGGCGATGCCCACGGCCTGGGCCGACCCGCTGATCCGCACCCTGACGGCGGTGGGCCGGCGCCTGGCGGTCACGACGAACAACTCCCCGCGCGTCGCCACCAAGTACCTGACGAGCCGCGGCCTCGCCTCCTGTTTCGTCCCCCACGTCTACGGCCGCACCCGCGATCTGCACCTCCTCAAACCCGACCCGGACTGTCTGAACCGGGCCCTGCGCGCCGTGGGCGCCGCTCCGCCCGCCGCCCTGATGATCGGTGACACCCCGTCGGACTGCTTCGCCGCCCGGCAGGCCGGTGTGCCCTTCCTCGGCTACGCGCGCAACAAGAAGAAGGAGGAACTGCTCAGGGACGCGGGCGCGACGAACGTGGTGGACTCGCTGGAGCCGGTGCTGAAGGCGGTCCGGCGTCAGGCCTGAGCCATCGTCGTCACCAGCACGACGGCGGCCCGGACGGCCGGGCCGTTGTGCCGGGTGCGGGCGCACGCCGACCTGGACAGAGGCACCACGCCCAGCGTGCCCGGTCCCGCCCGCGCCAGGACCGCCGCCGTGAGACCGGGCAACTCCCGGATCGCCGACGACGCGAGCGTGTCCCTCCCCCGGTGTGCCCTTGCGTCCGCGCCGAGGCGCTCCGCGCGTCGTACGAGGTGGCCGAGCGGGACATCAGGCTCCAGGGCGGCGAAGTCGTGCCCGTCCCGGACGTGCCGTGTTCGGGGGTGACCCTCACCCGCCACGTCCGGGACGGGAGGACGGCGAGTCACCCGGCTCCGTCTTCGTCGACGGCCGGCAGGACCGGTCCGACCCGGTGGGGAAGGACATCGCCGGGCGGGCCGCGGGCGTGCGCGGGATCCCTCTCACCCCTCCGTACGAGACGGCGATCCGGACACGGCGACCAGGACCTGTCGGGACGATCGGCGGACGAAGCTCTTGACCACCCGTTGGGCCATTTCGCCGCGCCCCCGTTCGTTGGGCGCCCGTCGCGGCACTTAACGTTTGCCTTACCCATCCGATCGAGTGTGAGTAACCGGAGCGGCCAGTGGTCGAGCCCTTCGTTCCCCGTGACCTTCTCGGGGTTCGACCCGCCGATGACCGGTCGGACGCGCTGCTCCGGCGGTTCGTGGCGGCCGCCGAGGCCACCCCCGCGACGAGCGGACACCACCACCACAACCATGTGCTGCCGCTGACGGCGGACGTGGCGGCGCTGTTGGGGCGGGAGGCCGGAACTCCGGTGACCGTGCGGATCCCGCGCTCCGACGCCCTGCCGGTGGTGATCAGGACCTGGCGGGACGAGGCCGCGATCCTCGACGCGGTCCGCGGGGTCCTTCCCCATGTGCCCGAGTGCCTGGTCAGCCGACCGGACTTCGCCGTCCACAGTCATGTGCGAGGCGTTCCGCTCTCCGCCGTCTGCGGGAACGGCAAGCCCGTCGACGCCCTGCTGACGGAGGCACTGGCCGAGCTGCTGTGCCGGATGACCGAGGTGCGCCGGTCGGCCCTGCCGCCACTGCCGGCCGACTGGCCGGGCAACCGCACCGACAGCCAGGGCTTCCTGAAGTCCCTCGCCCACCTCGCGGACCGGCAGATCCGACGCCCCGACTGGGAGCGGTTCGGCGGCCTCTTCACGGCGCTGGGCATCCCCGAGGACGCCCTCCTCGACCTCGCCGACCGGATTCCCCCGATGGCGCGGCGGCCGTACGGTCTGCTCCACACGGACCTGCACCGGGACAACCTGATCATGCCCCACGACGGTTCCCCGCCGCTCGTCTGCGTCGACTGGGAACTGGCCAGCTACGGCGATCCCCTGCACGGACTCGCCACCCACCTGGTGCGGATGCGGTACCCCGCCCACCAGTGGCCCGAGGTGGTCGACACGTGGGCGCGGACCATGGGGCGCCACCGCCCGGCCGCGGTCAACGGTCTGTCCAGGGACCTGCGGCACTACCTCGACTTCGAGCGGGCGCAGTCCGTCTACCCGGACGTCATGCGGGCCGCCCGCGCCGTCCAGGGACCCTTCACCCAGCAGAGCCTGGACGAGGTGACCGCCGAGGTGGGCCGGGCCCTGGAGGCGGCGGCGGAACCCCTGCGGCTGAGGAGCGTGCCGGACCGCGGAGAGATCGAGGGCGCCCTCTTCCGCTGGCTGGCGTCGCGCGGCGACGTGAGCGGCCGGTCCTGGGCCGCGAAGGCCTACGACTGGCGGCCCGACCCGCGCCTGCCCGAACGCGACGACTTCCCCGCGGCCGCCGTCCGCGAGGCCCTGCTCGCCGAGGGGGCCGCCCCGGCCGACCGCGTGTTCAAGGGCACCGCGCACCTCAACTCCGTGGTGTGGGCCGGGAATCCGCGCGTCCCCGTGGTCGTACGGCGCAAGCTGCCGAACGTCACGCGGCGGGAGCCGAGCTACCTGAGCGAGCACAGCGTCCTGGAGGCCATCCAGCAGTCCGGGGCGAAGGTCGCCGCGCCACGGGTCCTCGCACTGGGCGAGAGCTACCCCAACGAGCCGTTCGCGATCCACACCTACGTCGGACCTCCCAGGCATCCGGTGTACGGCCTGCTCCCGCACGAGGCGGACGCCCTCGTCGACCAGCTGTGCGAACTGACCACGGTGGACCACCGCCTGTTCGATCCGGGAGCCGACAACCTCGACTTCCACCGGTGGCTCACGGAACAGCTGGTCGGCCTGGTGCGCAGCCTGCCGAAGGAGTCCCTGCAACTCGCCCGGACCCTCGGACTGCCCGGCGACGAGAGGCTGCGGCAGCTCCTCTCCCGGCACCGGCTGAGCCGCCGGGAGCCCGCCCTGCTGCACGGTGACCTCAACCCGTGGAACCTGGTCCGGCGCCAGGACGAGCTGGCGCTCACCATCATCGACTGGGAGATGGCCCTCGTCGGCGACCCCCTGTACGACCTGGTCCGGCACATGCACCTCACGCCGACCAGGCCGGAGATCAGGCAGCGCATGTTCGCGCGGTGGGAGAGCAGGCTTCCCGCGAAGCACACGCGGGACTGGCACGCGGACTGGCGGGTCTACCGGTGGACCGAGATCGTCCGCTCGGCCTACATCGACCTCGACCGGTTGTGCACCGGCGCCGGCCTGGACGCCCCCAACGTCCGCCGCGCCGTCGACTCCTACTCCGAGACACTCGCCGCCGCGACCGCCTCCCTGGGACTGCCCCTGCCGGCCACCGCCAACCCCTTCCTGGCGCGGGCGCTGGCGTAGGGGGCCAGTGTCGGCCGCCGGAGCCTCAGGATCTCAGACCTTCAGGAGCACCTTGCCGACGAGCTGCCGGCCCTCGACCGCGGCGTGTGCGGCCGCCGCCTCCGCCAGCGGGAAGACCCGGCCGACCACCGGTCGCAGCCGTCCGGCCGCCGCCTCCCGGAGGGCGGCCGTCCGCAGCCGTCGTACGTCGGCCTCGTCGAACTGCACGTCGGCGATGCCGAAGAGGGTGATGTCCCGCCGCTCGGCCTCTGCCGGGTCGACGGGGGCGAAGCCGCCGGTCGGGGCGCCGTGGGCGGAGAAGCGCCCGCCGTCGGCGGCCAACGCGAGGGAGCGTGCTCCCGGTTCGCCCCCGACGCCGTCGAGGACGACGTCCGCGCCGGAGCCGCCGAGGGCCGCCCGGGCCCTCTCGGGCCAGCCCTCGGCCGAGACGTCGACGACCGCGTCCGCGCCCAGGTCCCGCACCAGCGCGACCTTCCGCTCCCCGCGCGCGCAGGCGACGACCCGGGCACCGCGCGCCTTCGCCAGCTGCACCAGCAGTGTCCCCATGCCACCCGAGGCGCCCAGGATCAGCACCCGGTCGCCCGCGCGCACGCCCGTGACGTGGAGGACGCCCTGCGCGGTCACCCCGTCGTGCACCAGCGCCGCGGCCGTGCGCGCGTCGAGGCCGTCCGGGACCCGTGTGAGGGAGGTGACGGCGGCGGCCGCCCGCTCGGCGTAGCCGCCTCGCACGAACGCGGTCACCCGCCTGCCCGTCCAGCGGTCGTCCACCCCCGCGCCGACCGCGGTGACCGTGCCGCAGACGCCGCCGCCGGGGACGTAGGGCGGCTCGGCGTCGAAGTAGTCGCGCCCCCAGCCCGCGCGGATCTGGGTCTCCACGAAGATCGTGTCCACGTGGTCGACCTCGATCACGACCTCGCCGGGTCCGGGAACCGCGTCGGGGAGGTCGACCGTCTCCAGGACCTCCGGCCCGCCGAACGCCTTCGCCTGCACCGCTCGCATGACAACTCCTCGCTGTGTACCGGACGCGTGTGCGTGCACAGCCTTCGACCTCGACTGGGGTTGAGGTCAAGGGCCGTCCCGTCCGGTCGTAGGCTCGGCCCATGAGCGAGACCGGGCTGCGCGAGCGCAAGAAGCGGCGGATGTACCAGGCGGTGTCGGACATCGCCGTCCGGCTCTTCGTCGAGCGGGGCTTCGACGCGGTGTCCGTCGCGGAGGTCGCCGCCGCGGCCGAGATCTCCAAGCCGACGCTCTTCCGGTACTTCCCGGCGAAGGAGGACCTCGTCCTGCACCGGTTCGCCGACCATGAGCGGGAGGCGGCCGAGGTGGTCGCCGCGGGGCGGGCGGAGGGGATCGCGCCGCTGACCGCCCTGCGCCGGAACTTCCTCGACGGCATCACCGCGTCCGACCCGATCACCGGTGTCAACGACCACCCCGAGGTCCGCTCCTTCTGCGCCCTCCTCTACGGCACCCCTGCCCTGGTCGCCCGCCTCCACGCCTACCTGGAGCGGTCGGAGGCCGCGCTGGCGGAGGTCCTCGGCGGCGACCTCCCCGCGCGGCTCGCGGCGGGGCAGATCGTCGCCGTCCGGCGGATCCTCGCCCAGGAGAACTGGCGGCGGATCGAGGCGGGGGAGCGGGTGGCCGACGTACGGCCGCAGGCGCTGGCGGCGGCGGAGCGGGCGTTCGCGGCGCTGGAGGCGGGGCTTCCGGCCCTGACCTGAGGCGCGGGCCCCGGCGCCGAAATGAGTTCGGGTAATAAATTTAACTCAGTTGCATATTCGGGTAGTCTCGCCCGCATGACGTCACCCGACCCCGCCCCCGAGGACCTGGCCGAGCCCCTCCGCGACTCCCTCCACCAGGAACGCGCCCACCACGACGCCTGCCGTGCCGCGCTCGCCGCGATGCGCGAGGGCGCCGACCTCCAGGTCGCCACCGGCGAGGACGTCTCCGCCTCCGGTGCCGACGCCGAGGTCCTCGGACACCGGCTGCGCAGTCAGGCCAAGGCCCTGCGCGAACTGCCCGACGGGCCGCTCTTCTTCGGCCGGCTCGACTTCGCCGAGGGCGGCGGCGAGAACGCCGGCCTCTCCCACCACATCGGCCGGGTCCGCATCAGCGAGCACCCGGCGCTGCCGCCCCTCGTCGTCGACTGGCGCGCGCCCGTCTCCCGCGCCTTCTACCAGGCGAGCGCCCGCGACCCGCAGGGCGTCGCCGTCCGCCGCCGGTTCGGCTGGGCGCCGGGCAGCCGGGGCGACTCCGCATCCCTCACCGGCCTGGAGGACGAACACCTCGGCCGCGGGGAGACGCGGGACAGCGTCCTCGTCGCCCGCGACATCGAACGGCCCCGCGTCGGCCCGATGCGGGACATCGCCGCCACCATCCAGCCCGAACAGGACGACCTCGTCCGCGGCGAGCCGTCCGTGTCGGTGTGCGTGCAGGGCGCGCCCGGCACCGGCAAGACCGCCGTGGGCCTGCACCGGGCCGCCTACCTCCTCTACACCCACCCCCAGCGCGTCCGTCGCGGCGGACTGCTCATCCTCGGTCCCAACCGCACCTTCCTCTCCTACATCGCCGAGGTGCTGCCCTCCCTCGGCGAGACCGGCGTACGGCAGTCGACCCTCGCGGACGAGATCGCCCGCCACCCGGTCACCGGCACCGATCCCGAGCCGACGGCAGCCGTCAAGCACGACGCCCGCATGGCGGAGGTGCTGCGCCGGGGCCTGTACGGCAGGGTGAACGCGGCCGCCGCGGCCGATCTCACCGTGACCGAGGGCTCCCACCGCTGGCGGGTCGCCGGTGACGAGATCGCGCGGATCGTGACGGACGTGCTCGCGGAGCGGCCGCCGTACGACGTGGGGCGCGAGCGGGTGCGCGGCCGGATCGCCCGGCGCCTCCAGGAACGGGCCGAGCGCCACAGCGGGACCCGCCCGGCCTCCTGGCTCCGCCGCACGGAACGCTCGCGGCCGGTCAGTGCGTGCGTGGACGCCGTATGGCCCAGGGTGCGGACCGAGGAGGTCGTCGCCGCACTCCTCGGCGACCCGGCCGCGCTGGCGACGGCCGCGGACGGCCTTCTGGACCCCGGCGAGCGGGACGTCCTGTGCTGGGCTCGCCCGCCGCGCTCGTACCGCTCCGCGCGCTGGTCGTCGGCCGACCTCGTCCTCCTCGACGAGGTGGCCGGCCTGCTGGCCCGTCCGCGGGGATACGGCCATGTCGTCGTCGACGAGGCGCAGGACCTGTCCCCGATGGAGTGCCGGGCCATCGCCCGCCGGGTGCCGTTCGGTTCCCTGACGGTCCTCGGCGACCTGGCGCAGGGCACCACGCCGTGGGCCGCGCGCTCCTGGCCCGTCCAACTCGCCCACCTGGGCAAACCCGACGCGAGCGTGATCCCGCTGACCACCGGCTTCCGCGTCCCCGGCGCGGTCCTCGCCCTCGCCAACCGCCTCCTGGCCCGCCTCGACACCGACGTACCGCCCGCCCGCTCCCTCCGCCGCGACGGCCGGCTCCGCGTCCGGCGGGCCGACGGCGACCTCCTCGCCGCGGTCGTCTCCGCCGTACGCGACGCCCTCACCCACGAAGGCTCCGTCGGCGTCATCGGCGCGGACGCGGACACCCCCCGCATCCGCCACGCCCTCGCCACTGCGGGCCTCGACACCGATCCGCGCCTGACCGTCGTCCCGGCGACGCTCGTCAAGGGACTCGAGTACGACCATGTCGTCGCCGTCGAACCGGCCGCCATCGCGGAGGCGGAGCGACGCGGGCTGAACCGCCTGTACGTGGTCCTGACCCGAGCGGTGTCCCGCCTCGACGTGGTGCACGGGCGGGAGCTTCCCTGGCAGGGGTGAGTCCGGGTGTCCACCGCGAGCCGCGGCCATCATCCTGGGCGGCGGGGCATCTGCGTCCGGCTCGACGACGGGATCATGCCCGTCGGCCGCCGGCATGCCGGCGCCGCTCTCCGGCCCTCCCCGGCCGGAGAGAGCCGGTGGAGTCCCCCGTGGGCGGCATGTGACACCACTGCCGTTGAGCGGATCGGGTGGTTCTCCCCGTGGCGTGACGCACTTTTGCAAGCGGGTGCTTGCAATTGTTAGCGAGGGTGGGGCACTGTGGAGCCATGGCATCGCTCAACGTCGGCAATCTCGGTGAGTACCTGCGCGAGCAGCGGCGGAACGCCCAGCTCTCGCTGCGGCAGCTCGCCGATGCCGCCGGGGTGTCCAATCCGTACCTGAGCCAGATCGAGCGCGGGCTGCGCAAGCCGAGCGCGGAGGTGTTGCAGCAGGTCGCCAAGGCGCTGCGGATCTCCGCCGAGACGTTGTACGTCCGGGCCGGCATCCTCGATGCCGAGCGCGACCGGGACGACGTCGGGACGCGGGCCGTCGTCCTCGCCGATCCCACGCTGACCGAGCAGCAGAAGCAGGTGCTGCTCCAGATCTACGAGTCCTTCCGCAAGGAGAACGGATTCGCGGGCGGCGACGGAGCGGTGGACGCCCGGCAGGGCGAGGATGCCGCGCCCGGCGCCCGCACGACCGGCGGCACCGACGCCGATCCGCAGCAGACGGCCAGTTGACCGGACCAGGGGACCGGCCGCCGACTGCGGACCCGCACCGACCGACATCGACGAACGCGACGAACGCGAATACCGGAGGAACATCACCATGGCCATCTCCGACGACCTGCGCAAGACCCTCAGCGACCCCACCCCGCTCTACTTCGCCGCCGGCGCGGCCGACCTGGCCCTGAAGCAGGCGAAGAAGGTGCCGGGCCTGGTGGAGCAGCTGCGCACCGAGGCGCCCGCCCGCTTCGAGGCCGTCCGCAACACCGACCCGAAGGTCGTCCAGGAGCGGGCCGCCGCCCGCGCCAAGGAGGCCGGCGCCAAGGCGAAGGAGACGCAGGAGACCTTCCAGACGAAGGTCACCGAGTTCATCTCCTCCCTCGACGGCGACATCAAGAAGCTCAGCGACACGCTCGACGCCGATCTGAAGAAGCTCGGCGAGTCCGCCCAGGACATCGCGCTGCGCGGCGTCGGCGTCGCCGCCGAGTACGCCGTCAGGGCCCGCGAGACCTACGAGAAGGTCGCCCAGCACGGCGAGCAGGCCGTGAAGACGTGGCGCGGCGAGGCCGCCGAGGACATCGAGGAACTGGCCATCGCGGTCGAGGGCCGGATCGAGCCGAAGCCGGAGCCGGAGCCGGTCGCCGTCCAGGACCGGCCGAAGCCGGTCGTCGTCCAGGACGAGCCGAAGCCGGTCGTCGTCCAGGACGAGCCGAAGCCGGTCGTCGTCCAGGACGAGCCGAAGCCCACCATGGCCGACGCGGACGCCGCCCTGGGCAAGGCCGCCGCCAAGAAGACGCCGGCCGCCCGCAAGGCCACCGCGAAGAAGGCGACGCCCCCGGCCAAGTGAGACCGGCGGCGTAGACGCGGTACGGACACGAAGACGGCGACGGGCCGGGCACTCGGGGAGTGCCCGGCCCGTTGTACGGGTGACGCGGACGCCGTTGCGGGTACGGTGACCGCGTAAGGACGAGCGATGTGCCGAGTCGGGTGGTGGACGTAGTGCTGATGCAAGGTTTCGCCGGGTTCATGTCTCTGCTGAGCCTGGCCCTGATCGTGTTCAGCGGCTTCGCTCTGCTCGACGCGGCGATCCGCCGTGAGGACGGCTACCGGGCCGCCGACAAGCAGACCAAGCCGTTCTGGATGATCATCCTCGGGCTCGCCTTCGTGGTGAACCTGATCTTTCCCATCCTGTCGTTCCTGCCGATCGTCGGCCTGATCGCGACCATCGTGTACATGGTCGACGTCCGGCCCGCCCTGCGCTCCCTGCCGGGGGGTGGCCGCAGCAGCAGAGGCGGCGGCTCCAGCAGCGACGGACCGTACGGGCCGTACAACGGCGGCCGCTAGCCGCGCCGGACGGGCTTACGGCACCCGGTCCAGCAGGACCACCGCCACGTCGTCGGTCAGCTCGCCGCCGTTCAGGTCGCGGACCTCGTTGACCGCGGACCGCAGCAGATCCTCGCCGCGCAGGCCCGCCGCGAGCTGGCGGCGGATCATCTCCACCATGCCGTCCTGGCCGAGCCGCTCCCGCCCCTCGCCGACGCGTCCCTCTATCAGCCCGTCGGTGTAGAGCATCAGGCTCCATTCCGCGCCCAGCTCGACCTGCGTCCGCGGCCAGCGGGCGCCGGGCAGCAGCCCCAGCGCGGGCCCGTTGTTGTCGTACGGCAGCAGCCGGGCCGGCTGGTCGGGCCGGGCGATCAGCGGCGCCGGATGCCCGGCCAGGCACAGGCCGGCGCGTCGGCCGTCGGGCGCGATGTCCACCGTGCACAGCGTCGCGAAGATCTCGTCGTCGTCGCGCTCGTGCTCCAGCACCTGCTGAAGCGTGCTCAGCAGCTGGTCGCCGCACAGCCCGGCCAGCGTCAGCGCCCGCCAGGCGATCCGCAGCTCCACGCCGAGCGCCGCCTCGTCCGGGCCGTGCCCGCAGACGTCGCCGATCATCGCGTGGACCGTGCCGTCCGGGGTGCGCACGGTGTCGTAGAAGTCGCCGCCGAGCAGCGCGCGTGAGCGGCCGGGGCGGTAGCGGGCGGCGAAGCGCAGCGCGGAGCCCTCCAGCAGCGGCGTCGGCAGCAGGCCGCGCTCCAGGCGGGCGTTCTCCCGCGCGCGCAGCTTGCCCTCGGCGAGCCGCCGCTCGGCGGAGTCCGAGCGCTTGCGCTCCACGGCGTACCGGATGGCGCGGCTCAGCAACCGTCCGTCCAGCTCGTCGCGGAACAGGTAGTCCTGGGCGCCGACGCGCACGGCCTCGGCGCCGCGCTCGGCGTCACCGGACGCGGTCAGGGCGAGCACGGCGTGCCGGGGCGCCAGCTCCAGGACATGCCGGAGTACGGCCAGCTCGTCGTCGGTGTGGCCGGGTGCCGGCAGGGCGAGGTCCAGCAGGATGCAGTGGACGTCGTCGGTGAGCAGGCGCCCGGCCTCGGTGAGGTTGCGGGCGGTGCGCACCCGGATCGGCCTGCCGGCCGAGTCGAGCAGGTCGGGCACGATCGGGGCGGCCGTGGGGTCGTCCTCGATCAGCAGCAGTGTGAGGTTGGTGTGCGTGGGGCTCACGCCGTGGGGGACGCCGTCGCGGGGTGTGGCGTTGTTCTCGACCGTCGCTTCCTTGCGATCGTCGGTCCGGTCGTCCGTGCGGGGAGCCACTTCGGTGGCGGGACCCCCGGCTGCGGGCGCGGCCTGCGCCTGACCACACTCCACGGCCGGGATCGCTCTCTGCCGCGGTACGGGTACGGGCATCGTTTCGGGTTCCTTCCCTCCCCCCGAGGGCATGGCGGGGACGAGGGACCTCGACCCACCGACGGGGACCATAGCGGCAGAAGGCTCCGCAACGGAATGGTGTACACCACGTCTCTTGAACTCTGGCCAGTGTCATATGCCGCGATCCGTACCGCAGTTGGGCAGGGCGGTACGGGGACGGGGATGACGAAGGTCACGTCCGCACGGGGGTCGGCGCCAGGAGGCGTGCCGCGCGTCACGTGGCCGTGGTCACGCGGGCGGGACGGGTGCCACGACGACCCCCGGTTCCGTGTACCGGGCGACCGCCCGGTACCGCGCACAGGTCGCCCAGTCGGCAATTGCACGCGGCTCTTCCGGCGGCCGATGCGGCCCTTCCGGCGTCCCATGCGGTCCAGCCGGCGGCCGGTGCGGCCCTTCCGGAGTCCCCCCTACGCGTCGGGCCGCACCACTCCGAGGATCGGCATCGAACCCGCTCCCGCGAGGGTGACCGTACGGCCGGGTCGCGGGGCGTGGACCATCGTGCCGCCGCCGACGTACATCGCGACATGGCTGGCGTCGTCGAAGTAGATGATCAGGTCACCGGGGCGCATGTCCTTGACGGCTACCTGCTTCAGCCGCCGCCACTGCTCCTGCGAGGTGCGCGGGATGGTGAGGCCGGCGTCCGCCCAGGCCTGGGAGGTCAGGCCGGAGCAGTCGAAGGAGTCGGGACCCTCGGCGCCCCAGACGTACGGCTTGCCGACCTGCGCGGTGGCGTACCGGACGGCCCTCGTGCCCTGGACGGTGCCCTTGCCGGCGGTGGCGCCGTCGAGTATCCCGGTGTCCAGCCAGGCGGTCTGCGCCTTCTGCGCGGCCTGTTCCTGGAGCCGGGCGAGGCGTTCCTTCTCCTCCTTCTCCAGCGCGGACTCGAGCTTCTCGGCCGCCGCGATCTGCTTCTCGATCTTCTTCTGGGCGGCGGCCCTGGCCTTGCGGTTGGCTTCCAGCTTCTGCCACTGGGCGGAGGCGTCCTTGGCGTACTGCTCCAAGTCCTCCTGGGTGCGGGTCATTTCGGCGAGCAGGCCCTTGGTGGCGCGCTGACCCTGGATCACCCGGCCCGCGCCGTCGAGGAAATCGCCCGGATCGTCGCTGAGCAGCAGTTGTGCCTCGTCGGGCAGGCCGCCGCCGCGGTACTGGGAGCGGGCCGCGGCACCGGCGCGGTCCTTCAGGTCGTCCAACTTCTCGCGACCGCTGACGATCTTCTTCGCCAGTTCGACCAGCTCCGCGGACTGCTTCTTCGCCTGCTCCTCGGCCGCGTTGTAGGCGTCGGTGGCGACGGCGGCGTCGTGGTACAGCGTGTCGAGCTTCTCGCGGACCGCCTCGAGGTCCTCGTTGGTCGCGGGCGCCGGAGTCAGGTCGGGGGCGGTCGTCGGGGCCGGGGTGGGGCGCGGGCTCGCGAACGCCGTGCCCGGTACCGCCAGGACGGTGACCGCGCAGACCACGGCCACGGCCGCCGCGAGCAGGCCGCGCTTGCCCGAACCCATAACGCCCCCAAAGCTGATTTACCGTCAGTAACTTACGGTACCCGGGGGATCGTGCCACGTCGTGACGGAAAACGACAGAGGCAGTCCTTCCCCCGGCTCCAGTGTCGGCATGACGCTCTCCCGGTCATTGTGACGAACGCCTCACGGAGATCGTTCCCGAGGGTGGGGGCGGTCGGCGGTGCCGGAGGCGAACGAGGCGTTCTCGGGGGAGGGTTCCGTCCGCTTTCCGCCAACGTTTCGTCGGCGTGTCGGCGTGTCGGCGTGTCGGGCGATGCCTCGCCGGTTCGTCCCACCGTGCCCGCGCCCGGCGTGGCGGACGGATCCCGGCGCCCGGACCCACCTTTGAGATCCCCCGTCCGTCGCCCGCTGCCCCGGGCGCCGACCGCTACCCGACCGGCGCCAACGCCCCCCAGGCCACGGTCGCCTCCCCCTGCCGCCACCGCACCGGCCCGTCGGTCACCGGCCAGTCGGCGGCCAGCGCCCGCACCGTGCGGATCCACCGCTGGCGGGCGCCGTAGGAGGCGTAGGGCGCGGCCGCGGCCCAGGCGCGGTCGAAGTCGCGCAGGAAGGCGTGCACGGGTTCGCCGGGGACATTGCGGTGGATCAGCGCCTTCGGGAGCCGTTCCGCCAGGTCCGAGGGGCGTTCCAGGGATCCCAGCCGGGCCGCGAAGGTGACCGTGCGCGGCCCCTGCGGCCCGAGCGCGACCCACACGTGCCGCCGCCCGATCTCGTCGCACGTCCCCTCGACGAGCAGTCCGCCTCGGGACCCCCGCTCGGGGTCGGCCGGCGCGAGCCGGGAGCACAGCCGCTCCCAGACCGCGGCGACCTCGTCCTCGTCGTACTGGCGCAGCACGTTGGCGGCGCGGATGAGGTGCGGGGGCCGCGCCACCGGGACCTCGAAGCCGCCGTGCCGGAAGACCAGACCGTCGCGCTCGTACGGCTTCGCGGCGGCGACGCGCCCCGGTTCGATCTCGACGCCCACCACGCGCGCGTGCGGCGCGACCGACCGCAGCCGGGACAGCAGCTCGACGGCGGTCCAGGGCGCGGCGCCGTAGCCGAGGTCGACGGCCACGGGCTCGGCGGCACGGCGCAGCTCGGCACCGTGGACCGCGGCGATCCAGCGGTCCATACGGCGCAACCGGTTGGGGTTGGTGGTCCCGCGTGTGACCGTGCCCACGGGGCGGGACGGCGCGCGGGGGGACATGCCTACGAGGGTATGCGGTGGCCGGGAAGCGAGGCCCCACCGTCCCCGGCCGCCCCGGACGCCCTCCGTCATCGAACGGTTGAGCGACAGACGGTAACGGCGAGGCAAAAACCGCCCCGCGGGCGCGGCCGTACGGAATGGGGACACCTCGCTCCGGCGTTGCCTCCCCTTGGAGGGCGCCCCACACCCTCCGTCCGGCATGCCCGCAGCAAGGAGGAAACGCCACGTGAGCCAGTACGTCAGCAGGCTCGGGCGT
Source organism: Streptomyces sp. NPDC033216 (assembly GCF_055577115.1). Classification (NCBI taxonomy): domain Bacteria; kingdom Bacillati; phylum Actinomycetota; class Actinomycetes; order Kitasatosporales; family Streptomycetaceae; genus Streptomyces; species Streptomyces sp. NPDC033216. The sequence goes on from NZ_JBVIQK010000005.1 coordinate 17,615, forward strand.
CGCTCTTCGGCGGCACCCTCACGACTGCGACTGCACCGCCGTCCCCGGCGTGTCGCCATGCTCTCCGTGCACACCTCGCCCCTCCACCAGCCCGGCACCGGTGACGCCGGCGGCATGAACGTCTACATCGTGGAGCTGGCGCAGCGGCTCGCCGCGATCAACATCGAGGTCGAGATCTTCACCCGCGCCACCGCCGGCGGCCTCCCCTCCACCGTCGACCTGGCGCCCGGCGTCCTCGTCCGGCACATCGACGCCGGCCCTTACGAGGGCCTCGCCAAGGAGGAGCTGCCGGCGCAGCTGTGCGCCTTCACGCACGGCGTGATGCAGGCCTGGGCCGGCCACCGCCCCGGCCACTACGACCTCGTCCACTCGCACTACTGGCTCTCCGGCCACGTCGGCTGGCTCGCCGCCCAGCGCTGGGGCACGCCCCTGGTGCACGCCATGCACACCATGGCCAAGGTCAAGAACGCCAACCTCGCCGACGGCGACACCCCCGAGCCCGCCGCCCGCGTCATCGGTGAGATGCAGATCGTCGCCGCCGCCGACCGTCTCATCGCCAACACCGCGGAGGAGGCCGGCGAACTCGCCCGGCACTACGGCGCCGACCCCGGCAAGATCGCCGTCGTCCACCCCGGCGTCAACCTCGACCGCTTCCGCCCGGCCGACGGCCGCGCCGCCGCCCGCGCCCGCCTGGACCTCCCGCAGGACGCCCTGATCCCGCTCTTCGCCGGCCGAATCCAGCCCCTCAAGGCCCCCGACGTGCTGCTGCGCGCCGTCGCCGTGCTCCTCGACCAGCGCCCCGAGCTGCGGTCGCGGATGGTCGTACCGATCGTCGGCGGCCCCAGCGGCAGCGGCCTCGCCAAGCCGGAGGGTCTCCAGAAGCTGGCCGCGCGCCTCGGCATCTGCGACGTCGTACGGTTCCGGCCGCCCGTCGGTCAGGAGCAGCTCGCCGACTGGTTCCGGGCCGCGTCCGTGCTCGTCGTGCCGTCGTACAGCGAGTCGTTCGGGCTGGTCGCCATCGAGGCGCAGGCCGCCGGCACACCGGTGCTCGCGGCGTCGGTCGGCGGCCTTCCGGTGGCCGTCCGCGACGGCGAGACCGGCTTCCTGGTGCAGGGCCACGAACCGGCCCGCTACGCGCGCGTGCTCGCCGAACTCGCCGACCACCCCGAGCTGCCCGCCCGCATGGGCGCGGCCGCCGCCCGGCACGCCCAGTCCTTCGGCTGGGACACGGCGGCCGCCGCCACCGCCGACGTCTACACGGCCGCCGTACAGTCCCACCGCCGTCACGTACGCTCCCAGCATGGGTGAGACCAGCATGGGTGGTGCCGGCATGGGCGAGGCGGAGAAGACGGCCGCGGGGGTCATCGAGGACGTCCTGAAGGACGCCGAGCTGGAGTGGGAGAGCCCCGAGCCGGGCAGCTACGTCGTCCAGCTCCCCGGCACCCGCAAGCTGAGGACGACCGTCTCCCTGATCGTGGGCCGCCACTCCCTGTCGCTGAACGCCTTCGTCATCCGCCACCCGGACGAGAACGAGGCAGGCGTCCACCGCTGGCTCCTGGAACGCAACCTCAAGCTGTACGGCGTGAGTTACGCCGTCGACCCCCTCGGCGACGTCTACGTCACCGCCCGCCTCCCGCTCTGCACGGTCACCCCGGAGGAGACCGACCGGCTCCTCGGGCAGGTCCTGGAAGCCGCCGACGGCGCCTTCAACACCCTGCTGGAGCTGGGTTTCGCCTCCGCGATCCGCAAGGAGTACGCCTGGCGCGTCTCCCGCGGCGAGTCCACCCGCAACCTCGACGCGTTCCGCAACCTGACGCGAGGACCCACCGACTAGACCCCTCCTGACCCGTTGTCAGCCTGCCGCGACCCGAGCCCCGCCGGAAGAAGAGGTCGCGCATGCGCGGGCAGATCCACCACCGTGGCCGCGGGTCGCCGGAGCGCTCGCCCTGACGGCGTTCGCCGCCCCGGCCGCGGAGGCGGCGGACACCGGCGTCACGGTGTCCACGTCGTCAACGGCGGGCGGAGGCGGGGGCCGAGCCGTACCGTCCCGGTGGCACCCCCACCAGTCGGCGGAAGTGCCGGCTGAGATGGGCCTGGTCGTAGAAGCCCGCGGCCACCGCGACCTCGCCCGCCGGCAGCCCGTCGAGCAGCAGCCGACGGGCCCGGTCCACCCGGCGGGCGGTCAGATACTGGTGCGGCGCGATGCCGTAAGCCCCGCTGAACGCCCGCACCAGATGCGCCGGATGCGCCTGGAGCAGCCCGGCCGCCGCGGCCAGCGTCAGCCCCTCCGCCACGCGCGCGTCGAGCAGTTCTCGCAGCCGGCGCGCCAGGACGGGGTCGCGCGACGCGGGCCGTTCGGGCCGGCCGGTCCGCAGCAGGCCGCGCAGCCGCTCGCCGATGAACGTCAGCCGGCTGTCGGCCTCCAGCTCCTCGCCGGGCCGGGACAGCGCGCCGTGCAACTGGCCCACCCGCCGCCGCAGCACCGGATCCCGCAGATCGGGTCCGTCCACGGCCGGCCCGATCAGCTCCTCGCCGAGCACGCTCGCGTCCAGGTACAGCACCCGTTTGCGGAAGCCGTCCGGAGTGACGGCGGACCCGTTGTGCGGCACGTGCGGCGGCAGCAGGGAGACGGTGTCGTGCGGGGTGCCGTGCTCATGCCGGTCGAGGTCGTACCGCACGGCCCCGTCATCGACGATGAGCAGCGTCCACGCCTCGTGCACGTGCATCGGATAGGCGTATCCGGTGAAGTGCGCGTGGAAGACCTCCACGACACCCGGGACCCGCGGACGCCAGGCGGAGACGTCGGCGGTCGGCCGCGGGGCCGGGCGGGAAACGGCCATGCAAAGAACGTACAAGACGCCGCCGTACGCCGGACGGCAGTCTCGTGGCATGAGCACTGAACCCCTCCGCTTCGACACGAAGATCGCCCTCCTGCTGCGCGAGGACCTGGAGACCTGGCAGCGCCTGAACGTCACCGCCTTCCTGGTCAGCGGCCTGGGCACCGAGGTGCCCGAGGTGATCGGGGAGCCGTACGAGGACGCGGACGGCGTCCCCTACCTGTCGATGTTCCGCCAGCCGGTGCTGGTCTTCGAGGGCACCAAGGAGACGCTGGCGGCGGCCCACGCGCGCGTGCTCTCCCGTGCCCTCCCGCGCGCGGTCTTCACCGGCGACCTCTTCGCCACCGGCAACGACCGCGACAACCGCGCGGCGGTACGGGCCGTACCGACCGGCGACCTGGACCTGGTGGGACTGGCGGTGTACGGACCGCGCAACGCGGTGGACAAGGTCCTCAAGGGGGCGCGGATGCATCCGTGAGGGGCGCGGACGGGGAGGGAGGGGCGAGCCGCTCAGGCGGTCGTCGGCACTTCCGCCGGAGTCTCGGCCGGGCGCTCGGCGGTGGGCTCGACCCGGGACCCGAGGGTCGGCTCGGCGCCGGACTCGTCCGAGGGCTCCTCGGCGGGCAGGCGCCGCATCAGCACCGCGTACCCGACGCCCGCGACCGTCCCGACGACCGCGCACAGTCCCCACAGCCACTCCGCGCCGTACCGGTCGATGACGACGCCGGACATCAGCGGGGCGACGAGCGAGGCCACCGCCCACGACATGGTGTACATGCCCTGGTAACGGCCTCGTCCGTGGGCGGGGGAGAGACGGACCACGAGGCCGGTCTGGGTCGGCGCGTTGACGATCTCGGCGAGCGTCCACACGCAGACGGTGAGCGCGAACACGCCGACCGATCCGGCGAAGGCGGTGAGTCCGAAGCCGTACCCGGCGAGCACGGACGAGATCACCAGCAGCCGGCCAGGATCGCGGTGCTGGATGAAGCGCGTGACGGGAATCTGGAGCGCGACGATGAGCACGCCGTTGACGGCGATCGCCATGCCGTAGTCGGCGGGGGTGAAGCCGGCCGCGCCCATCGCCACCGGCAGGCCGATCGCACCCTGCTGGAAGACGAACGCGACCAGGAAGGAGAGCCCGACCACCCCCATGAACCGCCGGTCGCGCAGCACGGTCCCCAGGCCGACGGCCGCCTCCTGAGCGCCCCTGCCGTGCGCGCCCTCCTTGCCGCCCTGCTCCGGCCGGGACTCGGGCAGCTTCAGGAAGACGACGATCGCGCAGGCCAGCGTCATGCCGGCCTCGATCAGGAACCCGGCGAGATAGCTGAACTCGGCGATGAATCCGGCACCCATGGACGAGACGGCGAAGCCGAGGTTGATGGCCCAGTAGTTCAGGGAGAACGCCCGGACCCGGTCCTCGGGCCGCACGATGTCGGCCATCATGGCCTGCACCGCGGGCCGGGAGGCGTTGGAGGCCATGCCGACGAGGAACGCCACCCCGGCGATGGCGAGCGGGTGGTGCACGAAACCGAGGGCCGCCACCGACAGCGCGGTGGCGACCTGTGCGACGAGCATCGTGGGCCGCCGCCCGAGCCGATCGGCCATCACACCGCCGCCGAGGGACGAGACGACCCCGCCGAGCCCGTGCAGCGCGGCGACCAGACCGGCGTAGGAGGCGGAGTAGCCCCGGTCGAGAGTGAGATAGAGCGCCATGAAGGTGGCGACGAAGGCGCCCAGCCGGTTCACGAGGGTGCTGGTCCACAGCCACCAGAACTCGCGGGGCAACCCGCCGACCGTCTCCCGGGCGGCACGCCGGAAGGATCGGACGGAGACGACGGACGGCATGGCTGATCCCCCGATGTAAGTGGCGCAGGCGGTGGCTACAACTTACGAGGGGCCCGGCTCCGACGACCACTCGATTAACAGATCCCGTCAACTGTCCGCCTGCTGTCCGCTCCTCGGGCGGGGGCACCGGCCCCCAAAACCTTGGATTACGCTCATAGCCATGGCCGACGCACCGTACAAGCTGATCCTCCTCCGCCACGGCGAGAGCGAGTGGAACGCGAAGAACCTGTTCACCGGCTGGGTGGACGTCAACCTCAACGAGAAGGGCGAGAAGGAGGCGGTCCGCGGCGGTGAGCTGCTCAAGGACGCCGGCCTGCTGCCCGACGTGGTCCACACGTCCCTCCAGAAGCGCGCGATCCGCACCGCGCAGCTGGCCCTCGAGGCCGCCGACCGCCACTGGATCCCGGTCCACCGCTCCTGGCGCCTGAACGAGCGTCACTACGGCGCCCTCCAGGGCAAGGACAAGGCGCAGACGCTCGCCGAGTTCGGCGAGGAGCAGTTCATGCTCTGGCGCCGCTCGTACGACACCCCGCCGCCGCCGCTCGCCCGCGACGCCGAGTACTCCCAGTTCGACGACGTGCGCTACGCGACCCTGCCGCCGGAGCTGCGCCCCCGGACGGAGTGCCTCAAGGACGTCGTCGTCCGCATGCTCCCGTACTGGTTCGACGCCATCGTCCCCGACCTGCTCACCGGCCGCACCGTCCTGGTCGCCGCCCACGGCAATTCGCTCCGTGCCCTGGTCAAGCACCTCGACGGCATCTCCGACGCCGACATCGCGGGCCTGAACATCCCCACGGGCATCCCCCTGTCCTACGAACTGGACACCGACTTCAAGCCGCTCACCCCCGGCGGCACCTACCTCGACCCGGCCGCCGCAGCGGCGGCGATCGAGGCGGTCAAGAACCAGGGCAAGAAGAAGTAACCCGACACCGGTAAGCCCCCGACCTGCGAGTTTCTCGCGGGGCGGGGGCTTTCTGGTGAGGAGATGGACAACGGAGCCCCGTTGGTAGGGTGCGCCGATGTCATCGATCAAACAGTTCCAAGTCACCTTCGACTGCGCGGAACCCGAGCGTCTCGCCCGCTTCTGGTGCGAGGTGCTGGGGTACGTCGTACCGCCGCCACCGGAGGGGTTCGCCACATGGGACGACTACAAGCGCTCGCTGCCACTGGAGCAGCGGGACGCGTGGTTCGCGTGCGTCGATCCCTCAGGTGTGGGCCCTCGACTGTTCTTCCAGCGCGTTCCCGAAGGGAAGGCCGCCAAGAACCGGGTGCATCTCGACGTGCGCGTCGCCACCGGCCTCGTGGGAGCGGAGCGCCTCGCCGCGCTCGAGGCCGAGTGCGCGCGACTGGTCCCCCTCGGCGCCGTGCACGTGCGAACGCTGTACGACGGCAATGACGCGTGCATCCCGATGCTGGACATCGAGGGCAACGAGTTCTGTCTCGACTGAGCATCCTCGCTGCTGTCGGGTCGCCGTGCTCACACCGACAGCGGCACCGCGTGGATCTCGTCCGCCTTGTGGCCCGCGCGTTCGTGGATACGCTGGACCGCGTCCGCGGAGGGCGCCTCGGAGAGGCAGTAGACGGTGCCGGACTCCGGGTGCCTCAGGCGCTTTCGAAGTGCACGCCCTCCTCCGCCTCGATCGCGAGGTCGGCCTGGTGGAGTTGGTCGGCGGTGGCGCCCTCCATGCCGTGATGGACGTCCATGAACCGGGTCATGGCGGCATCCCCTTTCTCCCGCAGGCAACCCAACTGGGGGAGTGCTGCCGGCCGTTGTCCCCTTCCATGCTGCGCCTGTGCGCACGGGTTCGCGGCAGGGGGACACGCCGACGCCATGGGAAGAGGGGCCCGGCGCACATCGCGTCCGGCCCCTCTCGTCGCAGCGTCTCAGCCGCACTGGCAGGGGCTGCCCGACTGGCAGCCGCAGCCGCAGCCCGAGCCGCAGCCGCACGCCGCGATCAGGGGCAGCTTCCTGATCTCGGCGGGCTGCTCGGTCGGGCGTTCCCGGGTGGGGTCGGGCTTGCTGGGGGCTTCGGCCATGGGTTCCTCCTGGAGGCCTGGAGGCAGGAGCGCCTGTGCCCATCTCATGCCCGTTCGGGTAGGCGCATCAACGGCGCACAGGGGCTCCCAGAAGCCTTCGGCCCGTCCCGGAGCGGGCGGCCCACGCCCCCTCCGGGACGGTGAGGAGCCGGACCAGGCCTTGCGCCGTCCCGTCGCCGGGACGGACCGTGCCACGTCCGGCTCCCTCACCGGCGAGGCAAGGCGACACGGAGGATGCCGCGCCCCTTCCGCCCCTTCACCGAGGCAGACCGCCCCGCCTTACGCCCCCTTCACCGGCGCGCGGGTCGTCCTGCCTTCCGCTCCGGCACCGGCGCAGGCCGCCCCCCCCGCCTACCCCCCTTCACTGGCGCGGGGCCGCCCTGCTTCCCGTCCCGTCACCGAGGCACACCAGGCGGCCTTCCGGTCCCCCGGCCCCGCCCCCGGCCCGCCGCCACCCCCGAGCACGGAGCTGACTAGGCCCCCTCCGCCCCTGTGACCGGCGGGATCTCCGTCGGCAGGTCATGCTGGAGGTTGTCCGCGTGTTCGCCCGTCACCAGGAACACCACCCGCTTGGCGACCGCCACCGCGTGGTCGGCGAAGCGCTCGTAGTAGCGGCCGAGCAGTGTCACGTCCACGGCCGTCTCGATGCCGTGCTTCCAGCGGTCGTCGATCAGGTGCTGGAAGAGCGTGCGGTGCAGCAGGTCCATCGCGTCGTCGTCGGTCTCCAGCTGGAGCGCGAGGTCGACGTCCTTCGTGATGATCACCTCGGCCGCCTTGGCCATCAGGCGCTGCGCGAGCTGCCCCATCTCCAGGATGGTGGCGTGCAGGTCCTGCGGCACCGCCCGCTCGGGAAAGCGCAGCCGGGCCAGCTTCGCCACGTGCTGGGCGAGGTCGCCGGAGCGCTCCAGATCGGCCGACATCCGCAGCGACGTGACGACTATGCGCAGGTCCGTCGCCACCGGCTGCTGGCGCGCGAGCAGCGCTATGGCCCGCGCCTCGAGGTCGTGCTGAAGTTCGTCGACCTTCTTGTCGGCCTCGATCACGCTCTCGGCCAGCTTCAGATCGGCATCGAGGATGGCGGTCGTGGCGCGCCCGATCGCCGACCCCACCAGCCGGGCCATCTCCACCAGACCGTCGCCGATCGAGTCCAGTTCCTCGTGGTACGCGTCCCGCATCAGGGTTCCCTCTCGTACGTCGTTCTCGGGGGTTCCGGGGGCCGGGACCGGCCATGGAACCGGCGCTGCGAACCCCACGGTGCCACGGTCCGCCCCGTACGCGTCGGATTCCGTCCCCCCAAATGAACCGCCCCTGGCTCCAAGGTGAACTCTGGGCGACGAGTGTTCGAGGTCGCACCTCGATGGCTGTGGCCAGGGCGTATCGCATGCCTAACCTGGACGCATGGACGTGAACGCGGCGGTCGCCGCAGCAGCAGCGATCGCCGGGGTGCTCACCGGTGTGATCGCCATGCTGGCGTTCCGTTGGAGTGAGCGCGACCAGAACCGACCCACCAGGACCTCCTTGCACACCGATCCCGTGCTTCCGCCGGGCGTGGACACCGTCCTGTCCGTGCTCCGTTCCTCGGCCGTCGTCCTCGACGAGGCCGACGCCGTCGTCAAGGCGAGTTCCGCCGCGTACGCCCTCGGGCTGGTCCGCGGCGGGAAACTCGCCGTCGAACCGATGCTCCTGATGGCCCGGGACACCCGACGTGACGGCGAGATACGTCAGGTCGAACTGGACCTGCCCCGGCGCGGCACCGGCCGGGGCGAGGCCCTTGCCGTGTCGGCCCGGGTGGCCCCGCTCGGCTCCCGGCTCGTCCTCCTGCTCGTCGAGGACCTGACCGAGGCCCGCCGCATCGAGGCCGTCCGCCGCGACTTCGTCGCGAACGTCAGCCACGAGCTGAAGACCCCGGTCGGCGCCCTCTCCCTGCTCTCCGAAGCTGTCATGGACGCCTCCGAGGACCCCGAGGCGGTGGAGCGCTTCGCCGGCCGCATGCAGATCGAGGCGACCCGCCTGACCAACCTGGTCCAGGAACTCATCGACCTCTCGCGGGTCCAGAACGACGACCCGCTCGAGGACGCCGAACCGGTCCGCGTCGACGAACTCGTCGCCGAGGCCATCGACCGTTGCCGGCACCAGGCCGGTGCCAAACAGATCACCATGGCCGCGAACGTGGCGGCGTCCCCGGCACTGGAGCCGGGTGGTGATGGGCGACGGGCGGCCGACGCCGACGACCTGCGGATCTGGGGCAATCGAGGCCAGCTGGCCGCGGCCCTCGGCAACCTGGTCGAGAACGCCGTCAACTACTCCCCCGCCCGCACCCGCGTCGGCATAGCCGCCCGCAGGGTGACCATGCACGGCGGGGAACTGATCGAGATCGCCGTGACCGACCAGGGCATCGGCATCTCGGACACGGACAAGGAGCGCATCTTCGAACGCTTCTACCGAGTCGACCCCGCCCGTTCCCGTGCCACCGGCGGTACGGGCCTCGGGCTGGCGATCGTCAAACACGTGGCCGCCTCGCACGGCGGGGAGGTCACGGTGTGGAGCGCGGAGGGACAGGGCTCCACGTTTACGCTGCGACTGCCGGAGGCGGGCGCCGCCCGTGACCGCGCCCAGCAGCACCCCGGCCTCGACGACGACGTGGAGGGCGGGTCCGCCGCCGGCACCCCCCATGCCTCACCCCCCGACTCAGCCGCGTACCAGACGCTTTCCGCCCCGGAGGTCCTTCCGTGACCCGAGTGCTCGTCGTCGAGGACGAGGAGTCCTTCTCCGACGCCCTGTCGTACATGCTCCGCAAGGAGGGCTTCGAGGTCGCCGTCGCGACCACGGGTCCCGATGGGCTCGACGAGTTCGAGCGCAACGGCGCCGACCTCGTGCTTCTCGACCTGATGCTGCCGGGCCTGCCCGGCACGGAGGTCTGCCGCCAGCTGCGCGGCCGCTCCAACGTCCCCGTGATCATGGTGACGGCCAAGGACAGCGAGATCGACAAGGTGGTGGGTCTCGAAATAGGAGCCGACGACTACGTCACCAAGCCGTTCTCCTCCCGCGAGCTGGTGGCCCGCATCCGGGCGGTGCTGCGCCGCCGCGGCGAGCCCGAGGAGGTCGCTCCGGCGGCCCTGGAGGCCGGCCCGGTGCGGATGGACGTCGACCGTCATGTCGTCACCGTCTCCGGTTCCAAGGTCGATCTCCCCCTCAAGGAGTTCGACCTCCTGGAGATGCTGCTGCGCAACGCGGGCCGCGTCCTGACCCGCATGCAGCTCATCGACCGAGTCTGGGGCGCCGACTACGTCGGCGACACCAAGACCCTCGACGTGCACGTCAAGCGCCTCCGCGCGAAGATCGAGCCCGACCCCGGTGCCCCGCGGTACCTGGTGACAGTGCGCGGCCTGGGCTACAAGTTCGAGCCGTAGGCCGTGAGCCCCCGGTGACACACGACGGAGGGGCGGCACCCCACGCGGGGTGCCGCCCCTCCGTCGTTCCCACGTGCCAGGGGTACGGCGCTCAGTGGCCGGCCGTCTCCGACTGCGAGGCGCTCGCGGAGGCCGTGTCGCTCGGGGAAGCCGTGCTCTCGCCCTCGGCGCCCGGGGCCCCGGAGGCGGACGCGCCGGCGGACGGCGACTCGGAGGCGGACTCCGCAGGGGCGCTCGGGATGTCGCTCGGGCCCCACTCGGCGAAGTAGTGCTCGGCGGGGACCACGAAGGCGCGCAGGCTGACCTCGCCGGTCTCGCTGAAGGTGAAGGTGACCTTCTGGGCGTTGCCGTCCTGCATCGCCTCAGGAGTGTCGGAGAGGCTGGCGGTGGCGTTGTTCCGGCCGCCGATGACGACGGAGCCGCCGGCCGGGACGGTCAGCTTGCCGTCTCCCTTGGCGGGCTTGATCTCGACGGTGCCGTCGGCGCCGTCCACGGAGATGGACTCCAGCGTCTGCGCCTTCCTGCTGCTGTTGAAGACGGTCGCGGAGATCGCGGCGGGGCCCGTGGACTCCGGGTCGGGCTGGGTGATGATGACGACGTTCTGCAGCTTGATGTCGCCGACGCTGGTGGCGGCGTTGTCCGGCTTGATCTCCAGCGTCTGGGCGTCGTTGCCTGCGCCGCAGGCGGCGAGCGTGGCGATCGAGAACACGAGGGCGGACGCGGCGAGGGCGCCGCGTCGAAGGCTGCTGCTCACGGCGGCGGCAACTCCTTGGGAACGCAGGGGCAGCTCTCCTTGGATAAAGCCGCCCTAAGGGTCTGTCGGCGGCCTTAGGTTACCGAGCCGTCCCCACGGCACCGCACCCGACCCGCCTCTGCGGCGATCCGGCCCCCGTCGGTCGCCGCGAGACGTCCGACGGCGGACGTGCCGCGGCACACCCGTCCCACCTGTCCCGGCAGCCACAAGTGACCGGTGAGTCACATTGGCTTCCGATGACCGCCAGGACGTCGTCGCGCATTCACATAAGCGCCGCTCACCGGGGGTGGGGCATTTTTCGTGAGGGAATGCGCGGCCGTCGCGGGAATTGATCACCGCGTGTTCGGCCGACCGTGTGATCAATTCCGGAAACGGCGCGGATCCGGCTCGGGACACCGAACGGAGTAACGGAAGTCGCACACATGGAAGCGGACATTTGGGGATGTTCGGACCCACGCCAGGGCTTCCGGGGGTGTGTGACGTGCGTGTTTCACTCCCCATGGAGAGCCGCTCCGACCTGCGAATACCTGCTTCCACCGGCCGGTCGCAGCACGTCCCTGTTGCTGTTGTCAAGCCCCGAGATATGCCCTGACCTGCGAAAACGCCATTCAGAACCCGCAGTTTCCGTGTTACTCTGGATAGCCACGGAAGGGGTACCTGTCACATGACGTTCAAGGTTGGCGACACCGTGGTCTATCCCCATCACGGGGCCGCGCTGATCGAGGCCATCGAAACTCGCCAGATCAAAGGCGTGGACAAGACCTACTTGGTGCTGAAGGTCGCCCAGGGTGACCTGACGGTACGTGTGCCAGCGGACAATGCGGAGTTCGTGGGCGTGCGTGATGTGGTCGGTCAGGACGGGCTGGACCGGGTCTTCGAGGTGCTGCGCGCGCCGTATGCCGAGGAGCCCACGAACTGGTCGCGTCGTTACAAGGCAAACCTGGAGAAGCTCGCCTCCGGCGATGTCATCAAGGTCGCGGAAGTCGTGCGTGACCTGTGGCGTCGTGAGCGTGAGCGCGGACTCTCCGCCGGTGAGAAGCGCATGCTCGCCAAGGCCCGCCAGATTCTGGTGAGCGAGCTCGCGCTCGCGGAGAACACGAACGAGGACAAGGCCGAGGCCCTGCTCGACGAGGTCCTCGCGTCCTGACGCCGAGACCGACCGGCCTCAGCTCAGCTCGCTCAGCACAGTGAAATGCCGCGGTGCCCGATGACGCTTTCCCGTCGCCGGGCACTGCGGCATATTCATGCCCAGACGCCGACGCGCGCACCACCCGCGCGGGTACCCGCGCAGCCAGGTACAGCTGTGCGTGTTCACCTCGGACGCAGCCCCCGCAGTCTGTCGTGCCGCCGTGCCGCTCGCCGCCTCGACCGGTGTCACGGAAGGGTCCGTTCAAGGCGTCGCGCCCGGCACGCTGTCTCCGTACCCACGTAGGCCGAGCATACAAACCTGACAGGAACCGATGTCTGACGATTCGCTGCCCACCCCCGTCCCCGTCCGCACGGCCGCGGTGATCCCGGCCGCCGGCCGGGGCGTACGCCTCGGTCCGGGCGCCCCCAAGGCGCTCCGCACACTCGGCGGGACCCCCATGCTGATCCACGCGGTGCGCGCGCTCGCCGCTTCCCGTGCCGTCTCCCTCGTGGTCGTCGTGGCACCGCCGGACGGCGCCGCCGAGGTCAGGTCGCTGCTCGACGCGCACGCCCTGCCCGACCGCACCGACTTCGTCGTCGTCCCCGGCGGCGAGACCCGCCAGGAGTCGGTGAAGCTCGGCCTGGACGCCCTGCCGCCCGGCCACGACATCGTGCTGGTGCACGACGCCGCCCGGCCGCTCGTACCCGTCGACACCGTCGACGCCGTGATCGAGGCCGTCCGTGACGGCGCCCCGGCCGTCGTGCCGGCGCTGCCGCTCGCCGACACCGTCAAGGAGGTCGAACCGGCAACGGACCCCGGCGGGCCCGAACCGGTCGTCGCCACGCCCGAGCGGGCGCGGCTGCGGGCCGTGCAGACGCCGCAGGGCTTCGACCGGGCCACCCTCGTGCGCGCCCACGAGACCGTCACCCGCGACGTCACCGACGACGCCGGCATGGTCGAGCAGCTAGGCCTGACCGTCGTGGTCGTCCCCGGCCACGAGGAGGCCTTCAAGGTCACCCGCCCGTTGGACCTCGTCCTCGCGGAGGCGGTCCTCGCCCGCAGGAGGCTCAACGATGGCTTCTGAGACGACCCCCGTGCCGCCGCCCGTGCTGCCCCGGGTCGGCATCGGCACCGACATCCACGCCTTCGAGGAGGGCCGCGAACTGTGGTGCGCGGGCCTGAAGTGGGAGGGCGAGGGGCCGGGCCTGGCCGGTCACTCCGACGCGGACGTCGTCGCGCACGCCGCGTGCAACGCGCTGTTCTCCGCAGCCGGACTGGGTGACCTCGGGCAGCACTTCGGCACCGGCCGCCCCGAGTGGTCCGGCGCCTCGGGCGTGACCCTGCTGACGGAGGCGGCCCGGCTCGTCCGCGCCGCCGGCTTCGTGATCGGCAACGTCGCCGTCCAGGTCGTCGGTCCCCGCCCCAAGATCGGCAAACGCCGCGAGGAGGCGCAGAAGGTCCTCTCCGACGCGGCGGGAGCCCCGGTGTCGGTGTCCGGAGCGACGACGGACGGGCTGGGCTTCCCCGGCCGGGGCGAGGGCCTGATGGCGGTGGCGACGGCGCTGGTGGTGCGGCGGGGCTGAGGGACCGTCGCGAGGGGCGCGACGTCGTGTCCGCGCCGGCCCGGGCGCAGGGGTGTGGAGCCGGGTTTCCCGGCCCGGTCGTGGCGGCGCCCCCACCCGGCCCCCACCGGTCCGCGGACACCGCACGGCCAAACCGGTGGAAGGTGCCGGGCACTCGCCCACGCCCACTACCCTGGGGTGGTGACTATTCGCCTGTACGACACCAGCGCCCGGCAGATTCGTGACTTCACCCCGCTCACTCCGGGTTGCGTCTCGATCTACCTGTGTGGTGCCACCGTGCAGGCGGCCCCGCACATCGGGCACATCCGCTCCGGCCTGAACTTCGACATCATGCGCCGGTGGTTCGCCCACCGCGGCTACGACGTCACGTTCATCCGGAACGTCACCGACATCGACGACAAGATCATCGCCAAGTCGCGCGACCAGGACCGCCCCTGGTGGTCCATCGGGTACGAGAACGAGCGGGCGTTCGACGACGGCTACCAGGCTCTCGGCTGCCTCCCGCCGACGTACGAGCCGCGGGCCACCGGGCACGTCCCCGAGATGATCGAGATGATGCGCGGGCTCATCGAGCGCGGACACGCCTACGAGGCCGACGGCAGCGTCTACTTCGACGTGCGTTCCTTCCCCGGCTATCTGGCGCTGTCCAACCAGGACATCGACGATCTGCGCCAGCCGAGCGAGGAAGGCATCACCGGCAAGCGCGACCCGCGCGACTTCGCGATGTGGAAGGCCGCCAAGCCGGGCGAGCCCGACTGGGAGACCCCGTGGGGCCGCGGCCGGCCCGGCTGGCACCTGGAGTGCTCGGCGATGGCCCACAAGTACCTCGGCTCCGCCTTCGACATCCACGGCGGCGGCCTGGACCTGATCTTCCCCCACCACGAGAACGAGATCGCCCAGGCCAAGGCCTACGGCGACGAGTTCGCGCGGTACTGGGTGCACAACGCCTGGGTCACCATGAGCGGCGAGAAGATGTCCAAGTCGCTCGGGAACAGTGTTCTGGTCTCCGAGATGGTCAAGCAGTGGCGCCCGATCGTGCTGCGCTACTACCTGGGAACCCCGCACTACCGCTCGATGATCGAGTACAGCGAGGAGGCCCTGCGCGAGGCCGAGTCCGCGTTCGCGCGGATCGAGGGCTTCGTGCAGCGCGTCGTCGAGAAGGCGGGGGGTGCCGTCGAGCCCGCGGCCGAGGTGCCGCCCGCCTTCGCCGAGGCGATGGACGACGACCTCGGAGTCCCGCAGGCGCTGGCCGTCGTGCACACCACCGTCCGGCAGGGCAACTCCGCCCTCGCCGCCGACGACAAGGAAGCCGCCGTGGCCCGCCTCGCCGAGGTGCGCGCCATGCTCGGCGTCCTCGGCCTGGACCCCCTCGACCCGCACTGGGCCGGGGAGGACGACCGGGGCGAAGCCGTGCTCGGCAAGAGCGCGCACGGCGTCGTCGACACCCTCGTCCGCATGGTCCTCGACCAGCGGGAGGCCGCGCGCGACCGCAAGGACTGGGCCACCGCGGACGCCATCCGCGACCAGCTCAACCAGTCGGGGCTGACCATCGAGGACGGCCCGCAGGGACCGCGCTGGACGCTCGGCCCGCGCTGAGCGCCCCCTCGGTCGACTCTTGACGCAATCTTGATCGATTGTGCCGCCCGGGTGTCCGGGCGGCACACTGCATTACGTACACACACACGCTTCACGACAGACGGGTAGGTCATGGCAGCCAACAACCGCCGCATGTCCGGCAAGAAGGGCGCGCAGGTCGGCAGTGGCGGCCAGCGGCGCCGGGGCCTGGAGGGCAAGGGTCCGACCCCGCCCGCCGAGATGCGCAAGGGGCACAAGAAGAACCGCCTCGCCACCTCCAAGGCCAAGCAGAGCGCGCGCCGTCCGGTGCCGCGCGGCCGCGGCGGCAAGTCGCCCTCCGAGCTGGTCGTCGGCCGCAACCCGGTCGTCGAGGCGCTGCGCGGTGGCGTACCCGCCTCCACGCTGTACGTCCAGCAGTTCATCGACAACGACGAGCGGGTGCGCGAGGCGCTCCAGCTCGCGGCCGAGCGCGGCGGCATCAACCTCATGGAGGCGCCGCGCCCCGAGCTGGACCGCATGACCAACGGCCTCAACCACCAGGGCCTGGTCCTCCAGGTCCCGCCGTACGAGTACGCGCACCCCGAGGACCTGGCGAGCGCGGCCTACGACGACGGTGAGGACCCGCTGATCGTCGCCCTCGACGGCGTGACCGACCCGCGCAACCTCGGCGCGGTCGTCCGTTCGGTCTCCGCCTTCGGCGGCCACGGCGTCGTCGTCCCCGAGCGCCGCGCGGCCGGCATGACCGCCGGTGCCTGGAAGACGTCCGCCGGTGCGGCGGCCCGCACCCCGGTGGCCCGCGCCACCAACCTCACCCGCGCCCTTGAGGCGTACAAGAAGGCCGGCATGACGATCGTCGGTCTCGCCGCCGACGGCGAGACCGAGATCGGTGAGCTGGCCGCCCTGGGCGGCCCGGTCGTCATCGTCGTCGGCAGCGAGGGCAAGGGCCTGTCCCGTCTGGTCGGCGAGACCTGCGACCACCGGGTGCGGATCCCCATGCCGGGCGGCGCGGAGTCGCTCAACGCCGGTGTGGCGGCGGGGATCGTCCTGTACGAGGCGGCTCGCCGCAGGGTCTGAGGCTGACGACGGGCGGGTCGTGCACCCGTCCGTCGGCTCACCCGTGTGGGGTGATTGCGGCGTGTGGGGCAACCTTGACGCTGTCCGGACAGATCCGGCGGGTCGAGGCAGTGTCCTAACCACACATCACTCGGTTAGATGAGTGTGGACACCAGAACACCCCGCACACCTACGGGGGACCTCTCGTCGGGCTTCGACGACGCTCCCGCGCTGAGCATGGTGAAGGTGCCGAGCGACCCGGCGCAGATCATCGTCAATCACGCGAGTTTCCGCGTGCAGCTGGGGGCGTCGGCACGGCGCAGTCAATCCCCGCGGATCGCCCGGCACGCGAGCGCCGCCGAGAACACCGCGCGCGTCCCCGCCGCCGGAACCGCTGCCGCCCGTCGTCGGCCGGTCGTCTGGAGCGGCCGGTCCGCACCGGACGACACCGGCGCGCACCGGCTGCTCCAGGCCGTGCGGGCAGGCAGCGTCGGCCACGGCGAACCGCCCGCGGCCGACGCCGGAGCCACCCAGGTCATCCCCCGCGTGGGGATCGACGACGGCTACGACGGAGACCTCACCGCGCAGACCCTCGAAACTCCCTTCGTGGGCGCCCAGCGCACCCACGGCGACGGCGAACAGCGGCTCGTGCCGCAGATGCGCCCGGTCGGCAGCGCCTACGACGAGCCCGGTGACGGCAGGCCCCGCCACGGCGACTCCGGTCACGACCGACCGGCCTACGACGACGGCGGGCTCGAGGAGTTCGCCGAGGCGGCCGCCGCGGCGGACACCGGCTCGCGCGGCAGACGGCACAGCGCCGACCCGGCCCGGCACGCCTACTTCCCCGGCCGCCGGATGAACCTCGGCGTCGTCCTGCTCCCGCTGCGGGTCCTCCTCGGCTTCATCTCCCTCTACGGCGGCATGGGCAAGCTGTGCGACCCCGTCTACTTCGACGGCGGCAAGCGCGGCTCCATGGTGAAGTGGCTCAACACCCTGCATCCCTGGGAAGTCGCCGAGCCGCTGCGCCAGTTCGCCCTGCACCACCCCGTCGGCTCCGGCCTCGTCATCGCCTTCCTCCAGGTCGTCGTGGGCGTTCTCACGGTGCTGGGCTGCTGGCAGCGGGTCGCGGCCTGCTTCGGCGCCATGCTCTCCGCCGCGCTCATCGTCACCGTCAGCTGGAAGACCGTCCCGGTCTACGAGACGCCCGACATCATCTACCTCGCCGCCTGGTCACCGCTGATCATCGCCGGCGCCCCCGTCTACTCCGTCGACGGCCGTCTCGCCGCCGGTGCCTGGCGGCGGCTCGGGCCGCGTTCCGACCTGTGGGAGCTGCGCCGGTACGTGCTGCGCCGCGGCGCCCTCGTCACCGCGATCGTCGTCGGGCTCACACTGCTCATCGGCTCGCTCCTCGGCGGTGCCGTCCGCGACGCCGACCGGGTCGTCGTCCCCGGTCCGGGTGAGGCCCCGCGCAACGAACTGCCCGGATCGCCGCTCCCCGAGGAGTCCGACGGGCACCGGCCGAGCAGGACGCCGTCCGCGTCCACCTCGCCGACCCAGGGCAGCACGTCCGAGGCGCCGACGCGGGACGAGGAATCCGCTCCGGGCTTCACACGGGACACCGAGACCGCCACGAGCGGCCCCAGCCAGACCCAGGGCACCGGCGGCGAGGCCCCGCGGGAACAGTCCAGCCCGATCGAGGAGGCCCCCAGCAGCACGTCGGGGCCCACCGCCGGTGGGGCCAGCGGCACCGGATCCGGGGGCTCCACCGGCGGCTCGGACGGCGGCTCCCCGCCGGCGGACCGCCCCGGCCTGGTCGGCGGCCTGCTGGGCTAGGGCGGGTGGCGAAAGTCGCGTCTGCCCCTCGACGCCGGGCACGCACTCCCCCAGAGGGGGCGCCCCCGGCCGCGTTGCCGGGATCGCCCCGACACACCCGGTGTCGGGGCGGCCCTCCGCCGTGCGATCCCACGCACCGGAGCCCGCCGGGCGGACGACGCCACCTCCGCGACGCCTCCAGGCACCCCACGGGACGACGACGGGGCCCCACTGGCCTTCGCAGGCGAGCGGGGCCCCGTCGTCGTGGCGGGATGTCCGGCCGTCAGCGACCCAGCGCCGCCAGCTCCTTGGCCGCCTCCGTGAGGTCCTTCGCCGTGTCGATGGCGCGCCAGTAGGCACCCTGGGGGATCGGGAACCCGGCCAGCCGCCGCTCGCGGGCCAGATGCGGGAACGTGGTCCGCTCGTGGTCCCCGCGCTCGGGCAGCAGCCCGGCGAACTCGGGGGAGAAGACGTAGACGCCGGCGTTGATCTCGTACGTCGTCGGCGGGGCCTCGATGAAGTCCGTGATGTGGCCGAAGCCGTCCGTGCGCACGGCCCCCCACGGGATGCGCGGCCGCGCCAGCGCGAGGGTCGCGACCGCGTCGCGCTCGGTGTGGAAGTCCGCCATGTCGCGCAGCGAGAAGCGGGTCCAGATGTCGCCGTTGGTGGCGTACCAGGGCCGCTCGGGGTGGGGGAGATGGGCGGCGGCGTACTTCAGGCCGCCGCCGCGGCCGAGGGGTTCGGTCTCGACGACCGTGGTGACCTTCAGCGGCAGGTCGGCGGACTCGAGCCAGGTCTCCAGGACGTCGGCGAGGTGGCCGCAAGAGACCACGGCGTCCGTCACGCCCTCCTCGGCGAGCCAGCCCAGCTGGTGGCCGATGATCGGCGTCCCCGTCCCGGGGATCTCGACCATCGGCTTGGGCCGGTCGTCGGTGTAGGGACGCAGCCGCGACCCCTGGCCACCGGCCAGGATGACGGCTTGCGTGGGTCGGGACGCGGCGTGCGGATCGGTCATGCCCGAACTGTACGCGGCGCCCCGTTCCCGTCGGCAGGCTCCCCTGAAGGGGGCCGGCGCCCTAGCTGTGCGCCGCCAGGACGCCCGAGGCGAAGGACGTGTCGCACACCGGGCGGGCGTACGACTGGGCGCGCGAGGGGCCGTAGACGCGGACGGCGGCGCGGCCCAGGGCGCGGGCGATGGAGGTGCAGTGCTTCGCCAGGGACGGCCTGCCGTTCACCGCGGCCTGGAGGTGCGTCAGCGCGGTGCCCGGGTCCTTCTCCTGGAGTTCGGCCAGCAGCTGGTCGCGCAGGACATCCTGCGGGGCCCTGGCGGCGCCGTGGGCGGTGCGGTGCACGGTGGAGACGTCGGAGGCGGTGAGCACCGAATCCGAGGGGTTCCCCGACCAGTTGACCCGGGTGACCGCGAGGGTCCCCGAGAGCACCATGACGACGGGCAGGACGAGGGCGAGCGAGCGGCCGATCCGTCGGGCGGGGCCCTGGCCGCGTCGCGACGGTTGGGTGGCGGAGTGCTTCACGGAGTGCTTCACGCGTGTGAGGGTAGCGCGCGGTAATGATTTGGCGACATTCAGTCACCCGGTCGGGGGATGAAGGAGTGCCTCATTTTGGGTAAGGGGTTGACGTTTCCCGCTCGAGGCGCCCGTCGTGCCGGGGTTTCTGGCGTCCGGAGGGCGTGCGCGAGAAGGGCCCCGCGGCGGCTGCCGCGGGGCCCTTCTCGTTGCGTGCGGGTGGCTCACCCGGTCGTGGTTCGGCCCGCCGCGCGGCCGTCGCTCAGTCGGAGAGGCGCGCGCCCGTGGAGGTCGAGAACACGTGGGTCTCGCCGGCACGCGGCACGACGTGCAGGGTGCTGCCCTTCTCCGGGACGTTGCGGCCGCCGACGCGGACGACGAGGTCCTTCGACTCGTCGCCGACCGTGGCGGTGCCGTAGACGAAGGCGTCGGAGCCCAGCTCCTCGACCACGTTCACGACGACCGCGAGACCCTGCTCGGTGTCGGCGCCGGCCACGTCGAAGTGCTCGGGACGCACGCCGACGGTGACCGTCTTGTCGGTGGTGGCGGCGAGCGCGTCACGCTGGACCGGCACGACCGACTTGCCGAACTTCACGCCGCCGTCGGCGATCGGGACCTCGACGAGGTTCATCGCCGGCGAGCCGATGAAGCCGGCCACGAAGAGGTTCGCCGGGCGGTCGTACATGTTGCGCGGGGTGTCGACCTGCTGGAGCAGACCGTCCTTGAGGACCGCCACCCGGTCACCCATGGTCAGGGCCTCGACCTGGTCGTGGGTGACGTACACGGTGGTGATGCCGAGACGGCGCTGGAGCGAGGCGATCTGCGTACGCGTCGACACGCGGAGCTTGGCGTCCAGGTTGGACAGCGGCTCGTCCATGAGGAAGACCTGCGGCTCACGCACGATGGCGCGGCCCATCGCGACACGCTGGCGCTGACCACCGGAGAGGGCCTTCGGCTTGCGGTCGAGGTACTCGCTCAGGTCGAGGATCTTCGCGGCCTCCTCGACCTTCTGCCGGATCTCCGCCTTGTTGACGCCGGCGATCTTGAGCGCGAAGCCCATGTTGTCGGCGACGGTCATGTGCGGGTACAGCGCGTAGTTCTGGAACACCATGGCGATGTCCCGGTCCTTCGGCGGCAGGTGCGTGACGTCGCGGTCACCGATGCGGATGGCGCCGCCGTTCACGTCCTCGAGCCCCGCGAGCATGCGGAGCGAGGTGGACTTGCCGCAGCCCGACGGGCCGACCAGGACGAGGAACTCGCCGTCCGCGATGTCGATCTCGAGTGCGTCGACGGCGGGCTTGGTGGAACCCGGGTAGATCCGGGTCGCCTTGTCGAACGTGACAGTGGCCATGGTGATGGGCCCCCTTCTACCGGCAGGAACGTGCCGGACGATCCGTTGTAGGAAGGTGGTGAGCCTCCCGGACAGTGCCCGGGAAGGTTTAGTCCACATGAGTGAACCGGTTCTGGACGGTACCTGGCGTTCACCTGGTCTGTCAGTACCCGGAGGCAGGTGAACTTCGCGGGAATTTTCGACAGGGGCCCCCGGCGACCTGGGTACACTGCTCGGGCGCGTCCGCCGCACGCGAGCGCGCACGCCTCCTTAGCTCAGCTGGTAGAGCACCGCTCTTGTAAAGCGAAGGTCGTCGGTTCGAGTCCGACAGGGGGCTCTTCCTCTCCCGAAATTCTGCCGCGGTCCTTCCGGCGCGCCGCCGGTCCGTCCGGGGTGCGGGTGTGCCGCGGACGTACGCCCCCACCACGCGCGGGAACCCGCTCACCCCGGCGCCCGACCCCGGGACGAGCTGCGCGCGGGCCGGGGTCGTCGCGGCGCTCGCCCACCGGATCCGCTCGCGCTGGACGTACCCCTGGGTCGAGGCGGTCCGCGCCCGCTGTGCCGGCCCGAGGCCGGCGGACCGACCCGGCGCCGACGTCGCGCTTCGTGTCCGTGCCCCTCGGGCCGGGCTGCTGTCCGCTGGTTCACAGGGCGTGCGAGACGACGGAATCCGAAGGAGACAGGGGCCGCTCGGGCGGGTTAGCGTCCGGCCATGAGCAGCGGTGTCGTGAACGGCGGGATCTCCTTCTGGTACGCGGACGACGGCCTCCCCGCGGCGCGGGAGCCGCTCCCCGGCGACGCCTCCGCGGACGTCGTGATCGTCGGCGGTGGCTACACGGGCCTGTGGACCGCGTACTACCTCAAGCGGGCCGCGCCCTTCCTGCGGATCACCGTCCTGGAGCAGCGGTTCTGCGGCTACGGCGCCTCCGGGCGCAACGGCGGCTGGCTCTACAACGGCATCGCGGGCCGCGACCGGTACGCGAAGCTGCACGGCCGGGACGCCGCCGTACGCCTCCAGCGGGCGATGAACGAGACCGTCACCGAGGTGATCCGGGTCGTCGGCGAGGAGTCGATCGACGCCGATGTGCATCGCGGCGGCGTGATCGAGGTGGCCCGCACGCCGGCCCAGTTGGCCCGGCTGAAGGCCTTCCACGCGCACGAGCTGGAGTACGGCGAGCAGGACCGTGAGCTGTACGGCGCCCGGGAGACCGCCGAGCGGATCCGGGTGGCCGGAGCGGTCGGCTCGACGTGGACGCCGCACGGGGCACGGGTGCACCCGGTGAAGCTGGTCAAGGGTCTGGCGGCGGCCGTCGAGGCGCTGGGCGTCGTGGTGCACGACTCGACACCGGTCACCGAGATCCGGGCCGGGCACGCGGTGACGCCGTACGGCACCGTGCGGGCGCCGTACGTGCTGCGGTGCACCGAGGGGTTCACGGCCTCGCTGAAGGGCCAGCGGCGGACCTGGCTGCCCATGAACTCCTCGATGATCGCCACTGAGCCGCTGACCGACGAGCAGTGGGCGGCGGTCGGCTGGGACGGCCGCGAGACGCTGGGCGACATGGCGCACGCCTACATGTACGCGCAGCGCACCGCCGACGGGCGGATCGCGCTGGGCGGGCGCGGGGTGCCGTACCGCTTCGGGTCCAGGACGGACAACGACGGGCGGACGCAGGAGGCGACCGTCGAGGCGCTGCGCGAGATCCTCGTCGGGTTCTTCCCCGCGCTGGCCGGAGTGCGGGTCGCGCACGCCTGGTCGGGGGTGCTGGGCGTGCCGCGCGACTGGTGCGCGACGGTCACCCTGGACCGTGCGACCGGCCTCGGCTGGGCGGGCGGCTACGTCGGCTCGGGTGTCGCCACCGCCAACCTGGCCGGGCGCACGCTGTGCGACCTGGTCCGGCTGGACTCCGGGCAGGCCGGGCGGACGCCCCTGACGGAGCTGCCCTGGGTCGGCCACAAGGTCCGCCGGTGGGAACCGGAGCCGCTCCGCTGGCTGGGCGTGCAGGGCATGTACGCGACGTACCGGGCGGCGGACCGCCGGGAGACGGAGACCCACAGCGCGGGGTCGTCGCGGCTGGCCCGGGTGGCGGACCGGGTGGCGGGGCGGCACTGAGCGGATTCGGTGGCGCCCACAGCGGGCGAGGTCGCGTCCGCCGGTCGGGCCGGCCGGGCGGTTCCGGTCGCGTGTGCGGGGCGGACCCGGTCGCGTGTGCGGGGCGGACCCGGTCGCGTGTGTCGAGCGGTCCGCCGAGCGGTACCGAGCGGGTCGGCTGAGTGGCCCGGTCGGGCGTGCCGAGTGGTCCCGGTCGCGTGTGCCGGCGGGCCTGCCGGGCGGTTCCGGTCGTGTCAGGGTTCCAGGACGACCTTGCCGGTCGTCCCCCGGTTCTCCAGGGCGCGGTGGGCGGCGGCCGCCTCGCGCAGGGGGAAGCGATGGACGGCCGGGGTGAGGCGGCCGGTGGCGGCCTCGGTGAGGGCGCGCAGTTCCAGGGGGCGCAGACCGCCAGCCTTCTCCAGCATCACCGGGCCGAGGACCGACTGCGAGACGCCGTCCACGAAGTGGCCCCTGCCGTCCCCGACGCCCTCCGCCGACCAGCCGAAGACGAGGTGGCTGCCGCCGGGGCCGAGCAGTGCCACCGCCTCGCGGGCGACCTCGCCGCCGACGCCGTCGAAGACGACGGTGGCGGGCCGGCCGCCCAGGAAGGCGCGGACCTTCTCCGGCCAGGCCGGGTCCGTGTAGTCGACGGCGAGGTCGGCGCCGTTCCCCCGGACCAGGGCCGTCTTCGCGGGCCCGCCCGCGAGACCGACGACCGTGGCGCCCGCGTTCTTCGCGTACTGCACGAGCAGGGTGCCGATGCCGCCCGCGGCGGCCGGGACGACGGCCACCACGTCGGGTCCCACCTCGGCGAACTGGAGGATCCCCAGCGCCGTACGGCCCGTGCCGATCATCGCGACCGCCTGGGCCGCGTCCAGGTTCGCCGGGATCTCGTGGACGCGGTCGAGGTCGGTGACGGCCAGTTCGGCGTACCCGCCGGGGGCGAAACCCAGGTGGGCGACGACGCGCCTGCCGAGCCATCCCGCGTCCACCCCCTGGCCGAGGGACTCGACGACCCCGGCGACCTCCCGGCCGGGGACGGTCGGCAGCGCCGTCGGCTGCTTCCGCGGGCCCTGGAATCCCTCGCGCAGGGCGGTGTCCAGCAGGTGCACACCGGCCGCCTCGACGGCGACACGGACCTGGCCCGGCGCCGGTCGGGGGTCCTCGACCTCCTCGTAGGTGAGGTTCTCGGCCGGGCCGAAGGCGTGCAGGCGGATGGCGTGCATGGGGTCTCCCGGAGTCGTTCTCGTGGGTCGTCGACGCGTCGGGGCGTCGCCCTGTAGGCACACTCTTCGACCTCAAGCGGGCTTGAGGTCAAGGCTGTGCCGGCCGAGGGCGAGGGAGACGGCGGTCAGGGCGCTGGTGAATGAAGGACACCTCGGACAGCACGCCCGGCGAGCCACCTGTCCGCCCACCAGACAGACACCGGCGGCGGGGTGCGGCGCGGGGCGCCCCGGTGGCGCAGGCGCAGCCGGGCGGCCTCCAGGGGCGGGAGCGGGGCGAGCGCTCCGATGAGGTCGCGCTGCCGGAGTCAGGCCCGGTGCGGGCCGCCGCGGTAGAGGGCGTGCGGGCCCTCGTCGGTCCGGTAGGGGTCCTCCGCGGTCCGGGCCCGCCCGGCGAGGGTGTGGTGGGCCTCGTGCGGGGTGACCTTGGCGCCCGCCTCGGCGGCGGCGGTGGGGCCGGCGAAGCCGCCGCCGAACACGGTGATGTGACGCACGGGTTCTGCTCTTCTTGATGTCTCGGGAGGTCTCGGGACGCCTTGCGGACGTGTGGCCGCGCTGATGAACGGCGTCTTCGCGGACAGGACTGTCGCCGGGCCCGGATGTGTGACATGGAGGGCGTTCGCACTGGTCAGTGGGGTTGTCAGTGGCGGGGTGCAGCATGGGGGCATGGCGAGGACGGGTGCGGGTGGCGGCAGCAGGGCGAGGACGGCCGGCGGCAGTGCCGACCGGGTGAAGGGCGCACGGCGGCCGGAGCTGCGGCTGCCGCCCCTGGAGCCGTACGGCGGCGGTGGGCTGGAGCCCGACGGGGACTACGACGGTCTGGAGTTCCGGGAGTCGGATCTCTCCGGGCAGGACGGCGGAGGCGCCCGCTTCATGGACTGCGCGCTGTCGGCCTGCGCGCTGGACGGGACGCGCCTGCACCATGCCCGCCTGCTCGACTCGGTGCTCACCGGCGTCCGCGGCGTCGGCACGAACCTGGCCGAGTCGACCCTGCGCGACGTCGAGCTGGTCGACGCCCGCCTGGGCGGGACGCAGTTGCACGGCGCGGTTCTGGAGCGGGTCCTGATCCGCGGCGGCAAGATCGACTATCTCAATCTGCGCCAGGCCAGGCTGCGGGACGTCGTCTTCCAGGGCTGTGTGCTGGTCGAGCCGGACTTCGCGGGCGCCCGCCTGGAGCGCGTGGAGTTCGTGGACTGTGCCCTGAGGTCGGCCGACTTCACGGCGGCGACCCTGACGGACACCGACCTGCGCGGGGCGACGGAGCTGGGCATCGCGGGCGGCCTTGACCGCCTGTCCGGCGCGGTGATCAGCACGGCCCAACTACTGGACCTGGCGCCCGTGCTGGCGGCGGAGCTGGGGATCAGGGTGGCGGACTGAACCGCCCGGCACCACGGCGTCACGGCCCGCCCGGCACCACGGCGTCATGGCCCGCCTGCGTCGGGCCGCGGGCCGACCGACCACGGGGTGCGTCCACGTGGCCCGGAGGCACCTGCTCGGGTCCTCGGTGGAAGGACGGACGGTGCCGGGCGGTGCGGCGCGGCCGGCGCCGGTCGGGTGCGGCGGGGGCCGGTCGGTCGGCGTGGGGGCCGCTCAGCCCAGTCGGGGGAAGCGGGCCAGGAGGGTCCAGATCGCCGGGTTCTCGTCCAGGTCGTCGTGCAGGTCGACCAGGTCGGCGATCAGGTCGTGCAGGAAGTCCCGGGCCTCGCGGCGCAGTTCGGCGTGGGAGAAGGTCAGCGGGGGCTCCTCGGCAGGCATCCAGTCGGCCTCGATGTCGACCCAGCCGAAGCGGCGTTCGAAGAGCATGCGGTCGGTGGACTCCGTGAAGTCCAGTTCGGCGTGCTGGGGGCGGGAGGCGCGGGAGCCCCTGGGGTCCCGGTCGAGCCGCTCCACGATGTCGCACAGCGCCCACGCGAAGTCGAGCACCGGCACCCATCCCCAGGCTGTGGACACCTCCCGGTCCGCCTTGGTGTCGGCCAGGTAGACGTCCCCGCAGAACAGGTCGTGCCGCAGCGCGTGGACGTCCGCGCGGCGGTAGTCGGTCTGCGGGGGGTCGGGAAAGCGGTTGGAGAGGGCGTAGCCGATGTCGAGCACGTAGGTGATGGTGTCACGGCTCCGGAGGGGCGGGCGTCCCCGAGATCCCTGCCCTGTTCCGCCCCCGCGCGGCTCCTGGACCCCGGTATGTTCCGACCCGGCGCGGGTCCTGGATCTGCGGCAGGTCGTGACTCCGTGCGGCCTTCCGGATCTGCGGCAGGTCGTGACTCCGTGCGGGTCCTGGATCTGCGGCAGGTCGTGACTCCGTGCGGCCTTCCGGATCTGCGGCAGGTCGTGACTTCGCGCGGGTCCTGGCTCTCCGGCAGGTCGTGACCCGGCGCGGCTCCTGGGTCCCGGCGTGTTCCGGCCCGGCGCGGGTCCTGGATCTCCGGCCGGTCGTCACCCCGCGCGGCTCCCGGATCCCCGCCATGGCGCGACTCGCGCAGTCCCCGGACTTCTGACATGTCCTGATCCGCGCGCGCCTAAGATCGCTCACATGTCCCGATCCGCGCGCCCTGTGACGGCCGTCGCCGCGGCCGCCGTCTGGGGCCTCGCCGTGCCCCTCGCCCTCGCCGGCTGCGGCGGGGGCGGGCCGGACGACGCCGGGGGCGCGAGGGCCGGGGCCGCGGGGGTCGGCGACCCGTACTTCCCGAAGGCGGGCAACGGCGGCTACGACGTCGGCCACTACGGCCTCGACCTCGCCTACGACCCCGCCGGCCGCCGCCTGTCCGGCACCGCCCGCCTGACCGCCCGCGCCACCGAGGCCCTCTCCGCTCTCGACCTCGACCTGAAGGGCATGGAGGTCGAGAAGGTCACCGTCGGAGGCAGGGCGGCGTCCTTCGACCGCGACGGACAGGAGCTGACCGTCCGCCCGGAGGACCGCCTCGCCGAGGGCGAGACCTTCGAGATCACCGTGCGCTACTCCGGCCGCCCCGAGACGATCACCGACCCGGACGGCTCGAAGGAGGGCTGGCTGAGGACCGCGGACGGGGCGCTGGCGCTCGGCCAACCGACCGGTTCCATGGCCTGGTTCCCCGGTAACCACCACCCCTCGGACAAAGCGTCCTACGACATCACGGTCACCGTGCCGCAGGGCCTGACGGCCGTGTCCAACGGGGAGTTGAGGAGCCGGCGCACCACCGGCGGCAGTACGACGTTCGCCTGGCGCACCGCTGAACCCATGGCGAGCCATGTCGCCACGCTCGCGATCGGCCGCTACACCGTCACCCGGTCCAGCACCGGGGACGGCCTGCCGGTGTACGTCGCCGTCGATCCCACCCAGGCCGCCGCGAGCCGCGCCACGCTGGCCCGGCTGCCCGAGGTCATGGAGTGGGCGGTGTACAACTTCGGCCCGTACCCCTTCTCCTCCACCGGCGCGATCGTCGACCGCCCGAGCGACTCCGCGTACGCGCTGGAGACCCAGAACCGGCCCGTCCTCCCCGGCGCCCCCGAGGTCGGACTGCTCGTCCACGAACTCGCCCACCAGTGGTTCGGCAACTCCGTCACACCCAGGACCTGGCGGGACATGTGGCTCAACGAGGGCTTCGCGACCTACGCCGAGTGGCTGTGGACGGAGGACGAGGGCGGCCCCACCGCCGAGGAGACCTTCACCGAGATGTACGACCACGGCGAGGACACCTACGAGGATCTCTGGGACTTCCCGCCCGCGAGGCCCACGAACGCCCGGCACGTCTCCGCCGACCCGGTCTACCAGCGCGGCGCGATGGTCGTCCACAAGCTCCGGCAGGCCCTCGGCGACGACGCCTTCTACGACCTCGTACAGGGCTGGACCGCCGCCCACCGCCACGGCAACGCGGACACCGACGACTTCACGGCGTACGTCGAGCAGCAGGCCCCGGACAAGGACTTCAAGCCGGTCTGGCGCGACTGGCTGTACGGGAAGGGCAAGCCGGAGCGGCCCTGACACGCCGTCACCGCTCGCGCGAGGCCTCCCACGCGTCGAGCAGCCCGGCAAGGCCCCCCGGCCACACCCGCTCCGCCTCCTCGGCCAGCTCCTCGCGGGTCCACCAGCGCCAGGTGAGGAGTCCGTCGGCGGTGTGCGCGGCGGCCGGCCCGAGGTCGGCGGGTTCCCGGTGCGGGCCGGGGGTGACGTAGATGTGCTCGTGCTGGCGGACCGGGATTCCGGAGTGCGTGACGTCGTGCTCCCAGGTGCGCAGCAGCTCGCCGGGCTCCAGGTCCGTCCACCCCGTCTCCTCGGCCAGCTGTCGCAGGGCGCCCTCGCGCGGGGACTCGCCCTCCTCCAGTCCGCCGCCCGGCAGCGCCCAGTGCACGCCGACCTCGACGTCGTCGTACCGGAAGAGCAGGACCGCGCCGTCCGGGTCCACCACGGCGACGCGGGCGGCGCGGCGCGGGATGCGCAGGCTCTTGCGCAGTACGGCGCAGGGGCGGCCGAGCCGGAGGTCGGGCCGGTGGCCGATCACCTCGTAGCCGAGGGCCTTCCAGAAGGCGAGGCCCCCGGGGTTGGCGTCCAGGACGGCGAGCCGTACGCCGCCGCGGCCCGCCGCGCGGAACCGCGCCTCGACGGCCTCGGCGATCCGCCGCCCGTAGCCCTGCTCCCGCACGGCCACGTCGACCATCAGCAGCCCGATCCACGGGTCCGGATCGTCCGGGTCGGGATGCCGCGCCAGGGTGACGACCACCCCCACGAGCCGCCCGCTCCCACGCGCGAGCAGCACCTCCGCCCCCGGATCGGCCAACTCGTCGGCCAACGCCTCGGCCACCTGCTCGGGCCGGATGTCGTCGGGGTCCGGGAAGTCCCCGCTGAGCGCCTGGAACTCCCGGTCGGAGGCGTAGAGCGCGGTGAGTTCGGCGAGCAGGGGTGCCGGGATGTCGTGGTCGCTGGTGAGCGGGAGCGGGTCGAGGCGCATGGGCGGCAGGTTAGCCGTGCCCCTCGGAGTGCGAATCGCCACGTGCTCGCCGTCGGCGGTGCGGGGGCGCGGGGGTGCGCCGACGACGAGCACCTGACCCCACGCCACGCACGCACCGACTCCTGTGATGAGCGATCGACGCAACGCCTTGGACCGGCGGCGGCTGGTGCCGCGCCGACCAGGGAAAGCGGCGCGTTCTCCCGGTGGCTGCGACGAGTGGTGACCCCCGGCCGTTCCCGCTCCCAGGAGGCCGTGGCGGCGGTCGCGGCGGCACCCGTCGCGGACGCGTTCCCGTCGACGGCGGGGCCGTGTGCGCGGTGTGGCCCGGGCCGTAAGATCGGTGATCTCGTGGGGGAGGTGGTCATGGGCAAGCGACGCCCTGGCACGCCGACGCTGGAGGAGGTGGCCGCTCACGCAGGTGTGGGACGGGGCACGGTCTCCCGCGTCATCAACAACGCGGCGGGGGTGAAGGCGTCGACGCGGCGTGCCGTGCAGCAGGCGATCGAGGAGCTGGGCTACGTCCCCAATCTCGCCGCGCGCTCCCTCGCCGGGCACGGTGCCGACGCCGTCGCGCTCGTCATGACAGAGCCGGACTGGCGGCAGTTCGCCGAGCCCTTCTTCTCCGAGATCGTCAGCTCGCTCGGGGACGCGCTGGCCCACACCGGGATGCAGCTGCTGCTGACCCTGGTGCGCTCCGGCGACGAGCGGCGGCGCTTCCTCGAGTACGCGCGCGGCGGCCGGGTCGACGGGGTGCTCCTGATGTCCGTGCACGCCGACGATCCGCTGCCCGACATGCTCGCCGAGGCCCGGCTGCCGACCGTGCTGCTGGGACGCCGCTCCGGTGACGAGTACGTCAGCTACGTCGACGCGGACAACGTCGGCGGGGCCCGCACCGCCGTCACCCACCTGCTGGAACGGGGCCGTACGGCGATCGCCACCATCACCGGGCCGTCCGACATGTACGTCGCCCAGTGCCGACTGCGCGGCTACCACGAGGCCCTGGTGTCGACCGGCCTGCGCGCCAAGCCGTCATGGGTCGCCGAGGGCGACTTCACCGAGGAGAGCGGGCGCCACGCCATGGCCCGGCTCATCGAACGCCATCCCGAGATCGACGGTGTCCTCGCCGCGTCGGACACCACGGCCGCCGGTGCCCTCCAGGCGCTGCGCGCGGCGGGGCGCAGGGTGCCCGAGGACGTCGCCGTGGTCGGTTTCGACGACTTTCCGCTGGCGCAGCAGACGGTGCCGCGGCTGACGACGGTCCGCCAGCCGCTGGAGGAGATGGGACGGGCCATGGTCCGCCTGCTTCTGGAGGAGATGGAGGAGCCCGCCGTGGCCTGGCGGCACGTGATCCTCCGGACGGAACTGGTGGTACGGGAGTCGACCTGAGTGTCGTCGGCCCCCCGCCGGTCCGGTGCCGGGAGCGCTCCCAACAACTCTCGCTCCGGCGGTCGAGGGCCGTGGCGCTCCGGAAATCCCTCCTCCTGACCTGGGCCTTCGAAATCGCTCCGACACGTTCGCGTCCGCAGCCTTGTCAGGGACATGAACCCATCTCTACAGTCCCAACCGAACCGATGAATGGGAGCGCTCCCATCGCCATCGCGTGGGAGCGCTTCCACAGAGACTTCGCCGTCCCTTCGGAGAGGACCGCATGCGACCGTCAAAGCACCATGCCCGTGGAGCGCGTGGCCTGTTCGGCGCGCTGCTCACCGCCCTCGCCGTGCAGGCGGCGCTGTTGACCACCGCCTCGGTGGCACAGGCCGACACGGCGATCTGCGAACAGTTCGGGTCGACCACGATCCAGGGCCGCTACGTCGTCCAGAACAACCGCTGGGGAACCAGCGAGACCCAGTGCATCAACGTCACCGACTCGGGATTCACGGTCACCCGGGCCGACGGCTCGGTTCCCACGAACGGAGCCCCGAAGTCCTATCCGTCCGTCTACGACGGCTGCCACTACACCAACTGTTCGCCGGGCACCCGGCTTCCGGCCCGGCTGAGCACCATCTCCAGTGCCCCCACGTCCATCGCGTACACGTACGTGAGCAACGCCGTGTACGACGCCGCGTACGACATCTGGCTCGACCCGACGCCCCGCACGGACGGCGTGAACAAGACCGAGATCATGGTGTGGTTCCACAAGGTGGGCCCGGTCCAGCCGGTCGGTTCGCAGGTCGGCACCGCCACGGTCGCCGGGCGCCCGTGGCAGGTGTGGTCCGGCAACAACGGCTCCAACGACGTGCTGTCCTTCGTCGCCCCGTCGGCGATCACCAGCTGGTCCTTCGACGTCATGGACTTCGTGCGGCAGGCCGTCTCCCGCGGACTCGCGCGCAGCGACTGGTACCTGACGAGCGTTCAGGCCGGCTTCGAGCCCTGGCAGAACGGGGCGGGACTCGGGGTGTCGTCGTTCTCCTCGACGGTCGACACGGGCGGCTCCACTCCGGGCGACCCGGGCAACCCCGCGGCGTGCCGGGTGACGTACGGGACGAACGTCTGGCAGGGCGGCTTCACGGCCGACGTCACCCTGGCCAACACCGGCTCCACGCCGCTGAGCGGCTGGAATCTCGGGTTTACCCTGCCCGGCGGGCAGCGGATCACGGGCTCCTGGGGCGCCACCGTCTCCCCGTCCTCGGGCGCGGTCACGGCGAGCAACCTGGCGTACAACGGGCAGATCGCACCCGGCGCTCAGGCGACCTTCGGCTTCCAGGGCACCTACGGCGGTACCTTCGCCAAGCCCGCCGGCTTCACCCTGAACGGCACGACCTGCGCCGTGGCGTGACGTGTGGTGCGGTGCGCGCGGCCCGCGAGGCCGCTCGGGCCGCGCGGTCCTGAGCCAGGCCGCCGCCTCCGGGGCCGCTCGGTCCCGGCAGGTCCGCACCCCGCGCCGTACCGCACCCGCACCCCCACTGCGCCGGGGCCCGCCCTCCTCGATCCCGCGCCGATCCGGCGGGCGGGTCCCGGTCCTCGCTCAGCGCCGCCCCCATCCTGGAACGTTTCCCGGAAAGGCCCGTCCGCATGAGCCTTCTGCTCACCCGCCGTCGCCCGGTGACGGCCCTGGCCCTGTGCGTCACGGCGCTGGTCCTCACCGGTCCGGCCGTCGCGGCCCCGGAGCCGGCGGGCACCTCGTCGGCCGCCGCACTCCCCTACCAGGACGCCTCGTTACCCGTGGCCGACCGTGTCGACGACCTGCTGTCGCGCATGACGCCGGACGACAAGCTCGGCCAGATGACGCAGATCGAGAAGGACGCCCTCGTGCCGCTGTCCGACCTCGCCACCTACCGCATCGGTTCCGTGCTGTCCGGCGGCGACTCCACCGTCAGCCCCAACAACGCGCGGACCTGGGCCGACACCTACGACTCCCTCCAGCGCACCGCCCTGACCACACCGCTCGGCATTCCGATGATCTACGGGATCGACGCCGTGCACGGCCACAACGCGGTGCGCGGGGCCACCCTCTTCCCGCACAACATCGGCCTCGGCGCCACCCGTGACCCCGCACTGGTCCAGAACATCGGGCGCGCGGTGGCCGAGGAGGTGTCGGGAACCGGCATCGACTGGGACTTCGCACCGTGCCTGTGCGTGGCGCGCGACGACCGATGGGGCCGCACCTACGAGTCGTACGGCGAGACGCCCGGACTGCCGTCCGCGATGACGTCGTTCGTCACCGGCCTACAGGGTGAGACGTTGGGGGCCGGCCCCGCTTCGGTGCTCGCCACCGCCAAGCACTACATCGGCGACGGCGGCACCACCGGCGGCGTGGACCAGGGCGACACCCAACTGTCCGAGGCCGAGCTGCGGGCGGTCCACCTGCCGCCGTTCAAGGAGGCGGTGCGTCGTGGGGTGGGTTCCGTGATGCTGTCGTACAGCAGCTGGAACGGCGTCAGGTCCCACGCGAACGAGTACCTGGTCACCGAGGTCCTCAAGGGCGAGCTGGGCTTCACGGGGATCGTCGTCTCCGACTGGGCCGCGGTGGACCAGCTCGACGGGCGGACCGGCTTCACCGGGGCCGAGATCGCCACGGCCGTCAACGCGGGCGTCGACATGGTGATGGTGCCGCACGACTACAAGAAGTTCCTCACGCTGCTGCGCGGAGAGGTCACCGCGGGCCGTGTCCCGCAGGCCCGGATCGACGACGCCAACCGCCGCATCCTCACCGAGAAGTTCCGGCTGGGCCTCTTCGAGAAGCCGTTGACCGACCGCTCGTACACCGCCACGGTGGGGTCGGCCGCGCACCGGTCCCTGGCCCGTCAGGCGGTGCGTGCCTCGCAGGTGCTGCTGAAGAACGACGGCGGGATCCTGCCGCTGCCGAAGTCGGCCAGGCTGTTCGTCGCCGGCAAGTCGGCCGACGACATCGGCAACCAGAGCGGGGGCTGGACCGTGGGCTGGCAGGGCCGCAGCGGTCCGGTCACCGACGGCACCACCGTCCTCCAGGGCATCCGTGCCGCCGTCACCGACCCGGCACGGATCACCTACGACCGCTACGGCAACGGCATCGACTCCCGTTACGCCGCCGCCGTCGCCGTCGTCGGTGAGACGCCCTACGCCGAGGGCCGGGGCGACCGGCCGAACGGTCTGGGACTCGACCAGGAGGACCTCCAGACGCTCAGCCGGCTGAAGGCGAGCGGCGTGCCCGTCGTGGTGGTGCTGGTCTCGGGCCGTCCGCTCGACATCGCCGACCGACTCCCGGACTGGAAGGCGCTGCTGGCCGCATGGCTGCCCGGAACCGAGGGTGCCGGCGTGTCCGACGTCCTGTTCGGTGACTACGCCCCCACCGGCGAACTGCCGGTGACGTGGATGCGGAGCGCATCCCAGGAGCCCATCAACGACGGTGACGGCAAGACGCCACTGTTCCCCTACGGGTACGGGCTGACCTACGGCGGCACCGGCCCGACGCCCACCCCGACCCCGACGGCGTGCACCGCGCAGTTCCGCACCGCCTCGTCGTGGCAGGGCGGTTACCAGGCGGAGGTCACCGTCAAGAACACCGGCTCCACCGCGCTGACGGGCTGGTCGGTCGCCTGGGACCTGGGCGGCTCGACCGTCACCAGCCTGTGGAACGGTTCGCTCACCACGGCCCAGGGCCGGGCCACGGTCCGCGACGCCGCCTTCAACGGCTCGCTGCTCCCCGGCGCGACCACTGCCTTCGGTTTCACCGCGAACGGCACCGCCGGCGCACCCGCCCCACGCTGCTCCGGCAGCTGACCGCATGCCGGGCGGGACCTCGCGGCGCCCCTCGAACGCGCCCCCGGCGTCCCGTCCGGCGCCACGCCCCCTCACCACGCGGCGTCCCCGTACCCATGCCGCACCACGCAGGCCCCCCTCCCGCACCACGAGGGACCACCTCGCACCACCTCGCACCACCCGCCGGGTGTGCCCGCGCGCGGTCCCGCGTCCTCGCCCGCCCGGGTGGCGCCTTCCTCGGGCGGGCGAGGCCCTCACCGTCGGGCCCTCACCGCGCCGCCCCCGCACCGCACGACAGACCCACCGTGCTCCACACCCCCTCACGTGGGACAAGGGAAGGAGAACAGCTCATGGCTCGACGAAACGTCTACGCGTCAGTGGCGGCGGCTCTGGCCACCCTGCTGACAATGCTCGGTCTGGTCTTCCTGAGCCAGGGAAGCGCACAGGCCCACGGGGTGGCGATGCTGCCCGGATCCCGCACCTACCTGTGCTCCCTGGATGCCCGCACGGCCACCGGTGGCCTGGACCCGACCAACCCGGCCTGCCGGGACGCGCTGGCCCAGAGCGGTGCCACCGCGCTCTACAACTGGTTCGCCGTCCTCGACTCCAACGCCGGTGGCCGCGGCGCCGGTTACGTCCCGGACGGCACCCTGTGCAGCGCCGGCAACCGGTCGCCGTACGACTTCAAGGCGTACAACGCGGCCCGTTCCGACTGGCCGCGGACCCACCTGACCAGCGGCGCGACGATCCAGGCGAAGTACAGCAACTGGGCCGCGCACCCGGGTGACTTCCGGGTGTACGTCACCAGGCAGGGCTGGTCGCCGACGTCACCGCTGGGCTGGAACGACCTGGAACCGGTCCAGACGGTCACCGACCCGCCGCAGCAGGGCTCGCCGGGCACCGACGGCGGCCACTACCACTGGGACCTGAAGCTGCCCTCCGGCCGCTCCGGTGACGCCGTGATCTTCATCCAGTGGGTCCGCTCCGACAGCCAGGAGAACTTCTTCTCCTGCTCCGACGTGGTCTTCGACGGAGGCAACGGCGAGGTGACCGGCATCCGCGGCTCCGGCGGCACGCCGACGCCCACCCCCACCCCGACCCCGACGCCCACCCCGACCCCGACGCCCACCCCGACGGACCCGCACACCGGTTCCTGCATGGCCATGTACACCGTGCAGAACTCCTGGAGCGGGGGGTTCCAGGCCTCCGTCGAGGTCATGAACCACGGCACGGCACCGCTCAACGGCTGGGCCGTGGCCTGGAGGCCGGGGGCGGGCACCAGGGTCGGCAGCGTGTGGAACGGTGCGCCGTCCACGGCGCCGGACGGCACGGTGACGGTCCGCAGCATGGACTACAACCGCGTCGTGCCCGCCGACGGCAGTGTCACGTTCGGCTTCACCGCCACCTCGACGGGCAACAACCTTCCCGTCGGATCGATCGGCTGCGTCACGCCGTAGCCCCGCACCCCGCGCCCGCCCGCCGCCGGGCCGTCACCGGACCGGCGGCGAGCGGTTCGCACGCCAGCCGGTCCCGCCCCGGCCGTACGACAGCGGCGCCCCCGGCCGGGTGGCCGGGGGCGCCGCTGAGGTGTGCGTGTGACTCAGACGTTCACACCGAAGTCCTGGGCGATGCCGACGAGGCCCGAGGCGTAGCCCTGGCCCACGGCGCGGAACTTCCACTCGGCGCCGTTGCGGTACAGCTCGCCGAAGACCATGGCCGTCTCGGTGGCCGCGTCCTCCGACAGGTCGTAGCGGGCGATCTCCGCACCGCCGGCCTGGTTGACGATGCGGATGTAGGCGTTGCGGACCTGGCCGAAGTTCTGCGAGCGGTTCTCCGCGTCGTAGATGGAGACCGGGAAGACGATCTTGTCGACGTCGGCGGGGAGGCCGGCCAGGTTGACGTTGATCGCCTCGTCGTCGCCAGCGCCCTCGCCGGTGCGGTTGTCACCGGTGTGCACGATGGTCTGGTCCGGCGTCTGCTTGTTGTTGAAGAAGACGAAGTGGGCGTCGGAGTACACCTTGCCCTGCGGGTTGACCGCGATCGCCGAGGCGTCGAGGTCGAAGTCCGTGCCGGTGGTGGTGCGGACGTCCCAGCCGAGGCCCACGGTGACGGCGGTCAGGCCCGGAGCCTCCTTGGTGAGCGAGACGTTGCCACCCTTGGACAGGCTTACAGCCATTGTGGGGAGTCCTTCCCTTGTTGTGTAACGGGCACGAAACTACAGCTACCCCTATGAACGCCGCGAGGGGGCGCCAAGGTTCCCCGTGTCTTTACTTTCTTTGCCAAACCCTAAATCGCGTGACGTGGACGGGTCAGGCGAGGGAACATGTACGGCATGTCCGGTCCCCATGTCATCAGAGGCTCCGTCTCCCTTCCCGAGGCCGAGCTGGTGTGGCGTTTCTCGCGGTCCTCGGGGCCCGGCGGGCAGCACGTCAACACCACCGACTCGCAGGTGGAGCTGCGCTTCGACCTGGCGCGCACCGAGTCCCTGCCCGAGGTGTGGAAGGCGCGCGCGCTGGAGCGGCTCGCCGGCCGTCTCGTCGACGGCGTCGTCTCCGTCCGCGCCTCCGAGCACCGTTCCCAGTGGCGCAACCGGGAAGCCGCCGCGGTACGCCTGGCGTCGCTCCTCGCCGAGGCCACGGCCCCGCCGCCCAAGCCGCGCCGCCCCACCCGCATCCCGCGCGGGATCAACGAGCGCCGGCTGCGGCAGAAGAAGCAGCGGTCGGACACGAAGCGGGGGAGGACGGGCCGGGACTGGGGGTGAGGGTGGCGGGGAAGGGAAGCGGCCGTTCCCCCCGCCTTCCGGCCGGCCGGCTTCACGCTCGTACACGGTCCAGCTTCAGCACCCCGACCGTCTCGCCCTCGCTCCGCTCTCCCGTGTCGCGGAAGCCCAGGCCGAGGTAGAAGTCCTCCGGGCCGTGGTCGCCGGGGTGCCAGGTGACGTACAGCTCCTCGCCGCCGCGGTCGCGGATCCGTTCGGCGACGGATGCGACGGCGAACCGCCCGTAGCCGCGGCCCTGTTCGCCCGCCGCGATGTTCAGCCGCCACAGGCCGGAGCGGATGAGGCTGCCGTCCCCGTCCCAGTCGATGTCGAAGAAGGCCATCAGGAAGCCGACCGGCCGCTCGCCGTCGACGATCAGGCGCGGCCAGGCGACCCCGGGATGCACGTACGCCTCGGCGAGGGACTTCATCACGGGGGAGACCGCGAATTCCTGCTCGGGGCGGACCCGAATGCCGAGAGCGGCTTCCAGATTTGCGGCGGTTATTTCTTCGAGGTGAAGGGCGGAAGTCGCCTGCGGGGAGGTCATGGGGGGAGCGTAGGAAGGGAGTTCAGCGTGCGGCCACTGAATTACCGTTCAGTTCAAGTGGCGGTAACGGCCCTTGAAATAGAGCAGCGGTCCGCCCTCCGTGCTCGGTACGCGCGCGTGCAGCACCCGGCCGATCACCAGGGTGTGGTCGCCGGCCGCCACCCGCTGTTCGGTACGGCACTCCAGCGTGGCCAGCGCGCCGCCGACCAGGGGTGCGCCGGTGGCCTCGCCGCGGGTGTACGGGATGTCCTCGAAGAGGAGCCGGTCGCTGAGTCTGCCCTTCATCGCGAAGCGTCCGGCGATGTGCCGCTGGCTCTCCGAAAGCACCGACACCGCCCACAGGGGCTGCTCGTCGATCAGGTCGTCCATCCGGGAGCCCGTGCGCAGGCTGACCAGCACCAGGGGCGGTTCCAGGGAGACGGACAGGAACGCCGTGGCCGTCATTCCGGCGTTCTCGCCCTCCGGCGACCCGGGGTCGTCGGGGTCCAGCGGGGCCTCCCGCGCGGTCACCAGGACCACACCGCCGGCCAGCCGGGACATGGCGGCTCGGAACTCGTCGTTGCTCACCCCCACAGCATGCCCGGAGGGGCCGGCCGGGGCGGGCACGGTGGTTGAGGTCTTGAGCAGGTCGGGAAGCACGCTCCGCACGCTAGTCGTCGGGCGGGCCGCTCCGCATCGGACCTCCGCCCGAGCGCGGTCGTAGGTCCCCGGACCGATTCCCGTACGCTCTCCGCCAGGGGAGTCGTACGCTCAGTAAACGCACAGGAGAAATGCAGAAACCCCACGCAATTGTTCATGTTCTCCTGTGACTTGAGTCACAAGAGCCGGGAATTGTTGACCCTGTGTACCGAGTGGGCAGCGCGCTGTGATTCAGTGGCGGAGGCGTCACAGGTACAGACACCACGACATGCGCAACGACAGAAACGACGTTACGCCGAAGACAACCCTTGATTCGCTGCGAAGTCTCGGGGGGAGGGCGAGCATGGAGGCCGAGTCGGAGCCTTACGTCCGTCTTGCGTCCCTGCGACAACTGCACCAGGTCATGGCCGACATGAATACGGCCCGCAGCCTGGCCGACACGCTGCAGACGGTCGCCAACGGCGTCGTGACCGCACTCGGATACGAACTGGCGTGCGTCAACCTCGTACGCCCCGACGGCGACCTCGTCGTCGCCGCCTTCTCCGGGAACCCCGCCGCCGAGGCCCTCATCACCGGCCGCGTCGGCTCCCGCGAGTCCTGGGAGCGCCGGCTGACCATGGGGGAGACCTGGGGCGACCTGATCTTCATACCCCACACCGAGGGCTGGGTCCTCGACGACGACGACGTCCCGCAGTGGTACACGGACGGGCCCGCGCCCCGCTTCGAGGACGAGTGGCACCCCTCCGACCGGCTGTTCGCCCCCATGTACACGCCCGCCGCCCCCGGTGGCAACGGCGCCTGCGGCGAACTCATCGGCGTCCTCTCCGTGGACCGTCCGCGCAACGGCCGGCGGCCCGGCGCCTGGGGCCGCGAAGCCCTCCAGATGTACGCCTTCCAAGCCGCGATCGCGATCAGCAACGCACGTCTGCGCTCCAACATGCAGCGCGCCCTGGTCCGCCTCGAACGCGAACAGCAGGCCCTGCGCGCCTCCGAGGAAAGCTTCCGCCAGGCCTTCGAGTACGCCCCGTCCGGCATGGCCATCGCCGAGATGGGCGGCGACCAGCACGGCCGGATCCTGCGCACCAACGACGCCCTGTGCCGCCTGCTGGGCCGGCCCGCCTCCGCGATGCGCCGCTACTCCTTCTCCGACCTCGTCCACCCCGAGGACATAGGCACCCTGCTGCGGACCTCCGCCGAGGGCGGGCGGGCGGAACTGCGCCTCGGCCGTCGCGACGGGACGTACGTCTGGGTGTCGCTGCGCAACTCCGTCGTCGCCGACGCCGCCGACGGACCCCGCTTCCTCCTCACCCACGTCGAGGACATCGAGGACCGCAAGCGGCGGGAACTCCAGCTCGCCCACCGCGCCTCCCACGACTCCCTCACCGGCCTGCCGAACTCCGCCGAGCTGCGCTCACGCCTGTCCTCCCGGCTCTGCAAGCGCCCGCAGTCCACCCACCCCGCCGCGGTCGACGCGATGGACGCCCAGGGGCACCCCGCCTTCGACACCAACGGCCACGGCTTCGACTTCCGGTCCGACGGCGCGGAGACCCTCGACGCCTACGACCACCACGTGCACACCATCGCCCCCACGGACGGCGCCCGCGACGACGGCACCAAGGGGCTCGCCGTCCTCTTCTGCGACCTCGACGGCTTCAAGTCGATCAACGACCGGTTCGGACACAACGCCGGTGACGCGGTCCTCATCGAGGTCGCCCGCAGGCTCTCGCGCGGCGTCCGCGACGGCGACACCGTCGCCCGGCTCGGCGGCGACGAGTTCGTGATCCTCGCCGACGGCCTCGGCAGCGCCGACGCCCAGGACCTCGCCGTGCGCCTGCGCAACGAGATCATCCAGCCGATCCGGGCCGAGGGACGGGCCGTCCGGGTGGGCGCCAGCTTCGGCATCGGCTGGGCCCACTGCGGGATGACCGCGGACGAGGTGCTGAAGTCCGCCGACGAGCGGATGTACGTAGAGAAACGATCTCGTCCCAAACAGCACCGACGCGCGGGATGATCAGCAGGTCAGCGCCCCGACCCCCGCAGCCAGGCGATCCGGGTCACCCGTTCGGCGGGTCGGGAGCGGGTAGGCTCGCTCTTCTCCGCACGTATGGACGCGTAGGCATACGCGGACCGCATCCGCCCCGCACCTGTTGAGGAGTACGAAGGGATGACGCCCGGCAACAACGGCGCGAGCACGCCCGAGGACGACGACCCGTTCGGCTACCTCTACGCCGACGGCCAGGCCAACGGAGCACAGCCTCCGTCCGGCGGTGGCTACGGGTACCCGTCGGTCAGCCGCGTGCGCGCGGTCGGCGAGCGCCAGTACGGCCAGCAGCAGACCGCGCAGTACGGCCAGCAGGCGGTGCCGCCGCAGCAGGGCGCGTACGGTCGGCCGAACTCCAACCCCGCCGGGCCCGAGAACTTCGCCGGCGGCGCCGGCACGCTCACCGGAAACCGGCAGCAGGGCACCGGCGGTGGCCGGGGCCGCGGTCCCAACACCAAGGGGCTGCTGATCGGCGCGGTCGCGGTGGTCGCCGCCGTCGTGATCGGCATCGCCGTGGCGATGGCCAACGGTGACTCCGGCGACGACAACAAGGCCGGCGACGAGGTCTCCACCGCGCCCACCGTCTCCCAGAGCGCCTCGCCCAGCGCGTCCAGCGGCGGCGACGCCGAGGACGAGGTCGAACTGCCGAAGGCCGACGCGAAGACCATGCGCCTTGGCGGCAGCGCCGCACTGGCGTCCGACGTCCAGGGCGCCCAGGCGGACGGCGGCATCTACGTGGCCCTGAACCAGGTCGGCAACTCCGTGACCTGGAGCGTCGACGGCATCCCCGAGGAGGGCGCGTACACGCTGTTCGCGCACTACAGCACCGCCGGCGAGGACCAGTCGATGACCCTCACGGTCAACGGCAAGAAGTTCGGCCAGCCGCTCAGCATGAAGAACTACGCGCATGCCGCCGCCGGCGACTTCGCGAAGGGCTGGACCACCACCTTCGCCTGGCCCACTCTCACCAAGGGCACCAACACGGTCAGCCTCTCCTGCGAGAACGGCGACAAGTGCAATGTGCTGCTGGACCAGTTCTGGCTGAAGAAGGGCCAGGTCGAGGACTGACCCCGCTCAGGCGGCGGTGACCTCCCCGGTCACCGCCACCCTGTCCACCAGGTCCTCGTAGGCGGCCCGGTCGACATCGCCGGCCGTCGGGGACAGGACCGTCGCCGCGGACAGGGCGACCGCCCGCGCCAGGGTCCGGGACCACGGGAGGCGTTCGACCAGGCCCGAGAGCAGGCCCGCGGCAACCGCGTCGGCGGCGCCCGTCGGGTTGCCGCGCATCCGGGCCGGCGGGGTGGCCCGCCAGCGGCCCTCCGGGGTCGCCGCGACCAGGCCCCGTGCGCCCAGTGACGCCACCACCGACCGGGCACCGCGTCGCCGCGCGTCCTGCGTGGCGCGCAGGGGCTCGTGCGAGCCGGTCAGTTCGGCCAGTTCCTCGGCGTTCGGTGTGATCAGGTCGGGGCGCGCCGCCACCGCGCGGCGCAGCGCCTCCCCGCTGGTGTCCAGCAGCACCGGTACGCCCGCGGCCCGCGCGGTGCGCACCAGGCCCGCGTAGGCGCCCACCGGCACCCCCGGCGGCAGGCTGCCGCACAGGGCCACCGCGTCGGCGCCGGCCACCAGACGCTCGTACGCCTCCTGGAAGGCGGACCACTCGGCGGGGGTGATGACCGGGCCGGGTTCGTCGAACCGCGTCGTGTCGCCGGTGCGTTCGTCGACGACCGCGAGCGTACGGCGGGTGGGGGCGGCGCACGGGACGAGCGCGTCGGTCGCGCCGGTGAGCCGCTCCCGTACGACGCGGCCGGCGGGGCCGCCCACGAAACCGGTGACCGTCACCTCGTGCCCGAGCGCGGCCAGGACGCGCGCCACGTTCAGTCCCTTGCCGCCGGGGCGCTCCGCCACGTCGGTCACCCGGTGCGTGGCGTGCGGAAGCAGGACCGGGACGCGATAGGTGACGTCGAGCGCGGTGTTGAGCGTGACCGTGAGAATCACCTGCCCCGACCTCCCCCGATCACCGGCGTTCCCCTTCCGTTCGCGTGAATCCGTCCTTCCGGACGGCCTGATCATGCCAAAGGGGCGGCGGCCGGCCCAGTCCCGGGTCGGCCACCGCCCCTCGACGGGTGCTCCGTCGGCGGACGAATCAGCCCAGTTGGGGATCCACCACCCAGACTCCCTGCCGCATCACGCCCTTGAGGTCGAAGTTCTCGTCCAGCAGCACCAGGTCGGCGTCCTTGCCCGGCTCCAGGGAGCCCACCCGGTCGTCCATGCCCAGCAGCCGGGCCGGGTTGGCGGACAGGGCCGCGACCACGTCCTCCACCGGCAGCCGGTCCACCGTGACCGCCCGCTTGAAGGCGCGGTCCAGGGTCAGTGTGGAACCGGCGATCGAACCGCCCTCCACCAGCCGGGCCACGCCCTCGCTGACCTCGACCTCCAGCGGGCCGAGCAGGTAACGGCCGTCACCGGTGCCGGCCGCGTCCATCGCGTCCGTGATGAACGCCACGCGGCCCGCACCCGCCCGGTGGAACGCCAGCTCCAGCGCGGCCGGATGCAGGTGGACGCCGTCGTTGATCAGCTCGACCGTCACCCGCTCGTCCTCCAACAGCGCGGCGATCGGGCCCGGCGCGCGGTGCCCGAGCGGCGGCATCGCGTTGAAGAGGTGCGTGGCGACCGTCGCGCCCGCCTCGATCGCCTCCACCGTCTGCTCGTAGGTGGCGTCCGTGTGGCCGACCGCTGCGATCACCCCGTGCTCGACCAGCAGCCGTACGGAGTCGATGCCGCCCGGCAGCTCGGTCGCCAGCGTGAGCATCTTCGCCCTGCCGCGCGCCGCGTCGATCAGCTTGCGCACCTCCGCCGGATCCGGGTCACGCAGCAGCCCCTCCGAGTGCGCGCCCTTGCGGCACGGCGAGATGAACGGGCCCTCGAAGTGGATACCGGCCAGGTCGCCCTGCTCGGCCAGCTCACTGAGCAGGCCAGCCTGGCGGACCAGGACGTCCATGTCGTCGGTGACGGTGGACGCGACAAGGGTGGTGGTGCCGTGGCGGCGGTGCGTGAGGATCGCCTTCCGCACGTCTTCGGCGGTGCCGGAGAAGGAGGCTCCGCCGCCGCCGTGGTTGTGCAGGTCGACGAAGCCGGGGACCAGCCAGTGGTTCGTCACGTCGATCACCCGGGCGGTCCCCTGCGGGGCTTCGGGGGCGATCCGGGTGCCGTCGATGGTCACCCGGCCGTCGGCGATCGTGCCGGTCGGCATGACGACCCGGGCGCCGACCAGCGTCTGCCTGGGTGCGCCGGTCGCGGGCTGCGGGTGCGTCGTGGCTTGTCGCGCCCACGCGGCGGAGCCGCGTGATGTGGCGTCCCGCGCCCCTGGGGGGGTGGCCATCAGGTCGATACCTCCGTGCGGTCGGTGGATTCGAGCAGATCCCAGGCCAGTAGTCCCGCGCCCCGGCATCCGGCGGTGTCGCCCAGTGCCGCCGGGACGATGTGCGGGAGTCTCTGGAAGGTGACCCGCCGGCGGACGGCGTCCCGTAGCGGTGTGAACAAGGTTTCCCCCGCCTCGGCCAGGCCGCCACCGATGATGAGGGTGCGGGGGTCCAGCAGGGTGAGGGCGGTGACCAGGCCGTCGGCGAGCGCGTCGACCGCCCGCTGCCAGATCCGGACGGCGTTCGGGTCTCCGGACGTGACGGCCTTCGCGCAGTCCGCGGCGTCCGCCTCCGGATCCCCGCAGGCCGCCGCCCATGCCTCGCTGACCGCCGCCGCCGACGCGAAGCGCTCCAGACAGCCGTGCTGTCCGCAGGGACAGGGTGTGCCGCCGGGACGTACGACGATGTGGCCGATCTCGCCCGCGAAGCCGTGCGCGCCCGCTTCCACCCGGCCGTCCACGCCGATGGCTCCGGCGATGCCCGTGCCGAGGGCCACGAAGAGGAAGCGGTCGGCGCCCTGACCTGCGCCGATGCGCCCCTCCGCGAGTCCACCGGTGCGGACGTCATGGCCGAGGGCCACCGGGATGCCGCCGAGCCGGCCGGTGAGCAGCCGGCGCAGGTCGACGTCGCGCCAGCCGAGGTTGGCGGCGTAGACGGCGACGCCGTTGGCCTCGTCGACGATGCCGGGGACCGCGACTCCCGCAGCGGCCGCGCTCCCGCCGAGGTGCTCGACGCCGTAGGCGCGCAGCTCGGCGGCGAAGTCGAGGATGCCGGCGACGACCTCGTCGGGGCCGCGCTCGCGGCCGGTGGCCCGGCGGGCCCGGTGCAGCAGCGTGCCGTCCGCCCCGACGAGGGCGGCCTTCATCCCGGTGCCGCCCACATCGAGGGCGATGACATGTCTCACGGGAACAGTGTGGCCCGCGGACCCGCAAGAGGTCTAGTCCACTTGCGTGGTG
Source organism: Streptomyces sp. NPDC033216 (assembly GCF_055577115.1). NCBI lineage: Bacteria > Bacillati > Actinomycetota > Actinomycetes > Kitasatosporales > Streptomycetaceae > Streptomyces > Streptomyces sp. NPDC033216. Next base: position 62,272 of record NZ_JBVIQK010000005.1, read on the forward strand.
TAGACCTTGATCCGAATAACGGGTTCATTGGTCCGAGCATTTATGTGCGGGTTGTGTGTGCACACGGCACGGCCACCAGGGGAGCGGGAGAACACAGTGCAGCGGCGGGCAGCGAAGTCCGGAACGATCGCGGTGGCAACCGCCCTGAGCGTCACGGCGGTCCTCGCCGGCTGCGGGGTCACCGGTGGCTCCGACGACGTCACCCTGAGACTCGTGGCGGCCGACTACGGCGACAGCAGCGCCAACAGCTCGAAGAAGTACTGGGAAGACCTGGTCGACGCCTACGAGAAGGACCACCCCGGCGTCACGGTCGAGGTCACCGTCCACTCCTGGAACGACGTCGACCGCGAGGTCAAGAAGCTGGTCGACGACGGCAGGGCCCCCGACATGGCGCAGATCGGCGCCTACGCCGACTACGCCGCCGAGGACCTCCTCTACGAGGCGGGCGACGTCCTCTCGATCCCGGTCCAGGCCGATTTCGTGCCGCAGCTCGCCGACGCGGGCGAGGTGCATGGCGTGCAGTACGGCATGCCGTTCGCCTCCTCCACGCGACTGCTGTTCTACAACAAGACCCTCTTCGCCAAGGCCGGCATCACCGCGCCCACCACCTGGGCGGAGCTGGCCGAGGACGCGGAGGCGCTGAAGGCCGACGGCGTGAAGTACCCGTACGCCCTGCCCCTCGGCCCCGAGGAGGCGCAGGCCGAGACCATGCAGTGGCTGCTCAGCGGCGGGGGCGGCTACACCCAGAGCGCCACCGGCTACAGCCTCGACTCCACCGAGAACGTCCACACCTTCACCTGGCTGAAGAACGAGCTGGTCGGCAAGGACCTCACCGGGCCGGTGGCGCCGGGCAAGCTCAACCGGGCCGACGCGTTCGCCGCGTTCGCCGCCGGGCAGGTCGGCATGCTCAACGGGCACCCCTCGCTGATGAAGACGGCCCAGAAGAAGGGCGTCAAGGTCGGCATGGTCCCCATGCCCGGCGTCGACGGGCCGACCAAGGTCTCCATGGGTGTCGCCGACTGGATGACCGCCTTCAGGCAGAACGGCCACGCCGAGCAGATCAAGGACTTCCTGAACTTCGTCTACAGCGAGGAGAACGTCCTCGACTTCTCCCGCGAGTACGACCTGCTGCCCGTCACCAACTCCGCCTCCCAGACCATGACCGCCGCCTCCCAGGACGCCGACCTCAAGCCGTTCCTCGACCAGTTGCCGGTGTCCGAGCTGTACCCGGTGGGGCGCACCTCCTGGGCGGCGGTCAGCGCGGACGTGAAGAAGCGGATCGGGCAGGCCGTGCAGCCCGGTGCCAGTCCGGCCGATGTCCTCGGCCAGCTCCAGACGACGGCCACGACCGTGGAGAGCGGCTCCGCCGGCTGAGCCGGATCACGGCCGACCCGGCTCCGCCGGCTGAGCCGGGTCACGGTCGGTCCGCTGCGCTACCGTGCGGGCATGGAGCGGGCAGCGGATGACGAGGGGCTCGGGGCGAGGGAGCGGGACATCCTCGCCCTCGAGCGGCGTGGGTTCTCGGGGCCCGGCGCGAAGGAACGGGCGATCCGTGAGGAGCTGGATCTGTCGCCGGTGCGGTACTACCAGCTGCTGAACGCGCTGCTGGACGACGCGAGGGCACTGGCGCACGATCCGGTGACGGTCAACCGGCTCCGCCGGGTGCGGGAGGCGCGCCGGGCGGAACGCTGAGCCCGTGCGGACGGGCGGTGGGATCCCGTGGCCCGGGCCCTTCCTCTGGGGGCCGGGGGACGGGACCGTGCCCTGAAGGGGCCTCGCCTTGAGGTCTCCCGGAGGGGGTGCCCCCGGACGGGCCGAGTGGTACCGCTCTTGGCTATCGTCAGGCGGTATGGGCACCAAAGAGACGCACTCCCCGGACTCCCACTCCTCCCTCCCCACCCCCCTCACCCCCCACGGCCGCGAGGCGCTCGCCGCGATTCTCGCCACGCCGCGCAGCACCCTCGTCGGGCTCGACTTCGACGGGACGCTCGCGCCGATCGTGGAGAACCCGGAGGACGCGCGGGCGCATCCGGACGCTCTCCCCGTGCTCGCGGAGCTGGCGCCGAAGGTGGCCTCCGTCGCCGTGGTGACCGGGCGACCCGCCGCGGTGGCCGTGCGCAACGGCGGATTCGCCGGGGTGCCCGGGCTGGAGCGGCTCACGGTGCTCGGGCATTACGGGGCCGAACGGTGGGAGGCCCGGACCGGGACCGTCTCCGCGCCCGCCGCGCACCCCGGTGTCGCGGCGGTGCGGGCCGAGTTGCCCGGCGTGCTGGAGGCGGCCGGGGCATGGCGCGGGACCTGGGTCGAGGAGAAGGGGCGGGCCGTCGCCGTGCACACGCGCCGGGCGGAGGACCCGCAGGCCGCGTTCGAGGCGCTGCGCCGGCCGCTCGCCGACCTCGCCGCCCGGCACGGACTGATCGTCGAGCCCGGCCGGATGGTGCTGGAGCTGCGGCCACCGGGCGTGGACAAGGGCGTGGCCCTGACGGAGTACGTGCGCGAGATCGGCGCCGAGACGGTCCTCTACGCCGGCGACGACCTCGGTGACCTGCCCGCCTTCGCCGCCGTCGAGAAACTCCGCTCCGACGGTGTTCCCGGTCTGCTGGTGGCCAGCGGAAGCTCCGAGGTGACCGAGCTGTCGGAGCGCGCGGACCTCGTCGTCGACGGTCCCGCAGGGGTCGTGGGACTGCTGCGGGCGCTCTCGGGCCGGCTGCGGTGAGCGGCCCGGGGCGGGCGTGACGGGGGTCGCGGTCCCCCCGGGGTGGCGGGACCGCCGCGGACGCTCTCGGGTCGTTCAGCCTCGCTGGACCGCCTGGAGGGCCCGCAGCTGCTCCAGGAACCACTGGGCCGGGGGCAGCGCGGTCGCGGCCGCCGTCAGCCTCTTGGCGCGCTCCGCCCGCTCCTCCGCCGGCATGGTCAGCGCCTCGTGCAGGGCGCGGGCGGTCTCCAGGACGTCGTAGGGGTTCACCACGATCGCGTCCTCGCCCAGCTCCCAGTACGCCCCCGCCTCGCGTGACAGCACCAGCGCGCAGCCCTGGTCGGAGACGATCGGGACCTCCTTGGCGACCAGGTTCATGCCGTCCCGGACCGGGTTGACCAGCGCCACGTCGGCGAGGCGGTACGCGGCCAGGGAGCGGGCGAAGTCGTCCTTGACGTGCAGGACCACCGGGGTCCAGCCCGGTGTGCCGTACCGCTCGTTGATCTCGCGCGCCACCCGCTGCACCTCGGCGGTGTAGTCCCGGTAGACGGCGAGGTCCTGACGGGAGGGGTAGGCGAACGCCACGTGGACGACACGCTCACGCCACTCGGGGTGGTCGTCGAGGAGCTGGCGGTAGGCCAGCAGACCGCGCACGATGTTCTTCGACAGCTCGGTGCGGTCGACGCGCACGACGGTCCTGCGGCCCTCGCCGATCTCCTCGCGGAGGGCGACGATCCGCTCCTCGACGTCGCTCTCGTGGGAGCGGGCGCGCAGGAAGTCGGCGTCGGCACCCAGGCCGTGCACCCCGATCTCGGTGCTGCCGAGGCCGCCCACGAACTCCGTGCAGCAGGCAGCGAACGCGTCCGCCCAGCGCCGGGTCAGGAAGCCCAGGCGGTCCGCGCCGAGCATGCCGCGCAGCAGTTGCGCGCGGATGTCGGTGGGGAGCAGCGCGAAGTAGTCCACCGGGGCCCACGGCGTGTGCGAGAAGTGGCCGATGCGCAGGTCGGGGCGCAGCTCGCGGAGCATGCCGGGCACCAGGCAGAGGTGGTAGTCCTGCACCAGGACCGCCGCGCCCTCCCCGGCCTCCTCGGCCAGCGCCTCCGCGAACGCGCGGTTGTACGACTCGTACGACGCCCACTGGCGCCGGAACTCCGCGTCGAACACCGGCTCCAGCGGGGTCTGGTACAGCAGGTGGTGGATGAACCAGAGCACGGAGTTGGCGATGCCGTTGTACGCGTCGGCGTGCACGTCGGCCGGGATGTCGAGCATCCGCACGCCGTCCTCGCCGACTCCGCGCCGTACCGCCTCGCGGTCGTCGTCGGAGAGCGCCGAGCACACCCACAGGGCGCCCGCGTCCGGACCGATCGCCGACAGACCCGAGACCAGTCCGCCGCCACCCCGCTTGGCGTGCAGCGAACCGTCCTCGCGCACCTGGTAGGAGACCGGGCCGCGGTTGGAAGCGACCAGCACCTGAGCACCCTCAGCAACAGCACCACGCGTAAAAGCCATACGCCACAACCTAGCCCGGTCCGGAAACGCTCAAACGTACGGATGCGTTCCGTGGGCGGCGCGTGTCCCGCCGTGTCCGCCGGCCGGAAGTGCGCAGACGGCGGACGGACCGGCCCACGATCGGCGTCCTGTGCCCCGCCGGGCCCGCCCCGCGGGCGGAGGACGCCGCTTCGGCCGCCCTAGGCGACCTTGTGTTCCGCGTACTCCGCGATCTCCGCCATCGGCGGGCGCTCCTCGGTGTCCACGGAGTAGGTGCGCGGCTCGAAGCCGTCCGCACCCCGCTCGAACTGGGTGAGGGACGGGCGGATCATGTGCCCTCGGGCCAGTCGGAGCTGGGCGGTGCGGTAGATCGCCGCCGCCATCCGGCCGAGCGCCTGCCCGTCCTGGTGGCGGTGCTTGCGCACGCCGACGTCGACCTGGGCGAGGGCGTCCAGGCCCACCAGGTGCAGGGCGTCCACGAGCATGCCCAGCTCCACGCCGTAGCCGACCGGGAACGGGAGCTGTTCCAGCAGGCTGCGGCGGGCCGCGTACTCGCCGCCGAGCGGCTGCACGAATCCGGCCAGCTGCGGCCAGTGCATGTTGAGCAGGGGGCGGGCCATGAGTTCCGTGACCCGGCCGCCCTGGCCCGCCGCGCCGCCGAGCGGACGGTCGTACATGGCCTTGACCAGATGCACGCCGGGGTCGGTGAGCAGCGGGCCCACGATCCCCGAGACGAAGTCGGAGGAGAACTCCCTCAGGTCCGCGTCGACGAAACAGACGATGTCCCCGGTCGTGACGAGCAACGATCGCCACAGCACCTCGCCCTTGCCGGGGACGGCGGGTATCCGGGGCAGGATCTCGTCCCGGTGGACGACGCGCGCCCCGGCCGCCGCGGCGACCTCGTGGGTACGGTCGGTGGAGCCCGAGTCGACGACGACGATCTCGTCGACCAGCGGGACCTGCTGCATCAGGTCGTGGCGGACGATCGCGACGATGTCACCGACCGTCTCCTCCTCGTTGAGGGCGGGCAGCACCACGGAGACCGTCTGACCCGAGGCGCGTTTCGCGGCCAGGACGCGGTGCAGCGGGCGGTCGGTCACGGACCAGGAGCGGGTGGCCAGCCAGGCTTCGGCTTCTTTCAGCACGGTCTGCGGCTCCTCACTGTCGTGATCACACCCGGTGCGCAGGGGGTGACGGTGTGATCCATCTCGCGGTTCGGACGTCTATCTCAACTGTCCTGGCCTTCGGTTACAGTCTTGAACAACGCGGATGACCATCGCATGTCCGAGGTCGCCGCCGTTCACAACTTCATACCGCTCATCCAGAGGGGCAGAGGGATACGGCCCGATGAAGCCCCGGCAACCCTCCAGCTGGTCCTGTCACGTCGACGTGGCGAGGCTCCCGGCTAGGGAAGGTGCCAAATCCGTCTCACGGCGAGATGCGTCGTGAGGAAGATGAGGAGAAAGGGCCTCGCCTCACATGGCTGCGCAGACAGTTGCAAGCACCACGAACTCCGTCGATCTCGGACCCGCCGCGGCGCTCTCCTGCCGCGAGTGCGGACACCGCGTGCCCCTCGGTCCGGTCTTCGCCTGCGAGGAGTGTTTCGGCCCGCTCGAGATCGCGTACGACTTCTCGTCCTATGAGACCGAGGAGCTCCGCAAGCGCATCGAGGCGGGCCCCGCGAACATCTGGCGCTACGCGCCGCTGCTGCCCGTCCCGGCCGACGTGGCGGACAAGCCGAACATCAACCCCGGCTGGACCAAGCTCGTGCAGGCCGACAACCTCGCCCGCGAGCTGGGTGTCGACGCCGGCAAGCTGTTCGTCAAGGACGACTCGGGCAACCCGACGCACTCCTTCAAGGACCGCGTCGTCGCCCAGGCCATCGAGGCCGCCCGCGCCTTCGGCTTCACGACCCTCTCCTGCTCCTCCACGGGCAACCTGGCCGGTGCCGTCGGTGCCGCCGCCGCTCGCGCCGGCTTCCGCTCCTGCGTGTTCATCCCGCACGACCTGGAGCAGGGCAAGGTCGTCATGGCCGCGATCTACGGCGGCGAACTCGTCGGCATCGAGGGCAACTACGACGACGTGAACCGCTTCTGCTCCGAGCTGATCGGCGACCCGGCCGGTGAAGGCTGGGGCTTCGTCAACGTCAACCTGCGGCCCTACTACGCCGAGGGCTCCAAGACGCTGGCGTACGAGATCTGCGAGCAGCTCGGCTGGCGGCTGCCCGAGCAACTCGTCGTGCCGATCGCCTCCGGCTCGCAGCTCACGAAGATCGACAAGGGGCTCCAGGAGCTGATCAAGCTCGGTCTCGTCGAGGACAGGCCGTACAAGATCTTCGGCGCCCAGGCCGAGGGCTGCTCGCCGGTGTCCGTCGCCTACAAGGCCGGCCACGACGTCGTCCGGCCCCAGAAGCCGAACACCATCGCCAAGTCCCTCGCCATCGGCAACCCGGCGGACGGGCCGTACGTCCTGGACATCGCGCGCCGCACCGGTGGCGCGGTGGAGGACGTGACCGACGAACAGGTGGTCGACGCGATCAAGCTGCTGGCGCGGACCGAGGGCATCTTCGCCGAGACGGCGGGTGGCGTGACCGTGGGTGTGACGAGGAAGCTGATCGAGAACGGTCTCCTCGACCCGACGAAGACCACCGTCGTCCTCAACACGGGGGACGGCCTCAAGACCCTCGACGCGGTGGCCGGCACCGGCCTGACCGCCACCATCCGCCCGAACCTGGACTCCTTCCGAGAGGCTGGCCTCGCATGAGCGTGACCGTCCGCATCCCCACCATCCTGCGCACCTACACCGGTGGCAGGGCCGAGGTCCCGGCCGAGGGCGTCACCCTCGGCGAGGTCATCTCCGACCTGGAGAAGAACCACACCGGCATCGCCGCCCGCGTCCTCGACGACCAGGGCAAGCTGCGCCGGTTCGTCAACGTGTACGTCAACGACGACGACGTCCGTTTCGAGCAGGGGCTGGACACCGCGACACCGGACGGCGCCGGTGTCTCCATCATCCCGGCCGTGGCCGGCGGCTGACCGGTGTTCCGTACCCGCCGGTAGTAACCGTCGGTAAGGGTAATTACCGAGAGTTCATCCAATTGCCTCCTCCGCGAGAGAAGCGGAGGGGGCAATTCAGTGTGGTTGAGCGCGGTACAGTTGGGGAACGCGCCGCCCATTGCATGCCGGTCGCATATGAGGCCCGTCGGCGCGGACGATGAGAAGTAGCCAAAGTGTGCATGCCTTTTGCGCCTTTCATTACCTTTGCGGGGCCCGACTTGCCCTGAATTCGGACGAATGCTCACTCTTCCCCGGAGCCTTCGCGTCCAGATTTCTCGTCCGATTGACCTGTTGCAGAGGGCAGTTGGACAGATACATTCGGCCGCGGTCGACGCGTTCCGGCGCACGCCCCCAACCAACTGGGGGGTGAGGTCTGACCCGGATCCGCGAAGTGCGGGTCTGTGCAAGGGCCAGTAATAGGGGAGTTAGGCATGGCTCAGGGCACCGTCAAGTGGTTCAACGCGGAGAAGGGGTACGGCTTCATCGCGGTCGACGGTGGTGCGGATGTTTTCGTCCACTACAGCGCGATCCAGATGGACGGATACCGCACCCTGGAAGAGGGCCAGCGGGTCGATTTCGAGATCTCGCAGGGTCAGAAGGGGCCGCAGGCGGACATGGTCCGGCTCGCGACCGGCTGAAGCACGCGCCGACTTGCAGCGACGTTCTTCTGTTCCATCGCGAAGGGCTCGCACCTCCCGGGGTGCGGGCCCTTCAGCATGTCCGGGGCTGCTCCCGCCCGTCCGGCCGGCACCCTTCGACGATCCCGCCGCAGGGGTTCCGGTCGTCCGAGTGCCGCCCCCTCGACGAGGCCGCCGCGCGGGCGCACCTTGCACTCGGACGTGTCGAGTGCTAATCATTGGCGTTAGCACTCTGAAGGTGAGAGTGACAACGAAGGACCGGGTCGGTGAGGCCCGCAGGCCAGGTGGGGCAAGGAACCACGGGGCAGGCGAGCCGTCCGTCGCGGGCGCGGGCGCGGTCCGAAGGAATCACCCCCAGTCCTGGAGGGACCACTTCACATGGCCAAGATCATCGCGTTCGACGAGGAGGCGCGGCGCGGCCTCGAGCGCGGCATGAACCAGCTCGCGGACGCCGTGAAGGTGACGCTCGGCCCCAAGGGCCGCAACGTCGTCCTCGAGAAGAAGTGGGGCGCCCCCACGATCACCAACGATGGTGTCTCCATCGCCAAGGAGATCGAACTCGAGGACCCGTACGAGAAGATCGGCGCCGAGCTGGTCAAGGAAGTCGCCAAGAAGACGGACGACGTCGCCGGTGACGGTACGACCACGGCCACCGTGCTGGCCCAGGCGCTGGTCCGCGAGGGCCTGCGCAACGTGGCCGCCGGCGCCAACCCGATGGCCCTCAAGCGCGGTATCGAGAAGGCCGTCGAGGCCGTCTCCGGTGCCCTGCTCGAGCAGGCGAAGGATGTCGAGACCAAGGAGCAGATCGCTTCGACGGCCTCCATCTCCGCCGCCGACACCCAGATCGGCGAGCTGATCGCCGAGGCCATGGACAAGGTCGGCAAGGAAGGCGTCATCACCGTCGAGGAGTCGCAGACCTTCGGGCTCGAGCTGGAGCTCACCGAGGGCATGCGCTTCGACAAGGGCTACATCTCGGCGTACTTCGCGACCGACATGGAGCGTATGGAGGCCGTCCTCGACGACCCGTACATCCTGATCGCGAACTCCAAGATCGCCAACGTCAAGGACCTGCTCCCGCTCCTGGAGAAGGTCATGCAGTCGGGCAAGCCGCTGCTGATCATCGCCGAGGACGTCGAGGGCGAGGCCCTGTCGACCCTGGTCGTCAACAAGATCCGCGGCACGTTCAAGTCCGTCGCGGTCAAGGCCCCGGGCTTCGGCGACCGCCGCAAGGCGATGCTGAACGACATCGCCATCCTCACCGGTGGCGAGGTCATCTCCGAGGAGGTCGGTCTCAAGCTCGAGAACACCTCCCTGGACCTCCTGGGCAAGGCCCGCAAGGTCGTCATCACCAAGGACGAGACCACCATCGTCGACGGGTCCGGCTCCTCGGAGCAGGTCGCGGGCCGGGTCAACCAGATCCGCGCCGAGATCGAGAACAGCGACTCGGACTACGACCGCGAGAAGCTCCAGGAGCGTCTGGCGAAGCTGGCCGGCGGCGTGGCCGTCATCAAGGCCGGCGCCGCCACCGAGGTGGAGCTGAAGGAGCGCAAGCACCGCATCGAGGACGCCGTCCGCAACGCGAAGGCGGCCGTCGAGGAGGGCATCGTCGCCGGTGGTGGCGTGGCCCTGCTCCAGGCCACCTCGGTCTTCGAGAAGCTCGACCTCGAGGGTGACGAGGCGACCGGCGCCAACGCCGTGAAGCTCGCCCTGGAGGCCCCGCTCAAGCAGATCGCCGTCAACGGTGGTCTCGAGGGTGGCGTCATCGTCGAGAAGGTGCGCAACCTGCCCGTCGGCCACGGCCTGAACGCCGCGACCGGTGAGTACGTCGACATGATCGCCGAGGGCATCATCGACCCGGCGAAGGTGACGCGCTCCGCGCTCCAGAACGCCGCGTCGATCGCCGCGCTGTTCCTCACCACCGAGGCCGTCATCGCCGACAAGCCGGAGAAGTCCGCGGCTCCGGCCGGCGGCGGCATGCCGGGCGGTGACATGGACTTCTGAGCCTGATCGCTGATCAAGCTCGGTTCTCCAGCCGAGGGCGGCACTCCCTGCTGACGCGGGGGGTGCCGCCCTCGGGCGTTTCACGTCCCGCTCCCGTGGTGTTCGGGGGGGGGGGGCTCCTCGGTGACGGTCCCGGCCCCGTGGTCCGGATCACAGAAGTCGTGGGGGAGTGGGCGGAATGACGGGGGCGGCGCGGGTTGTTGAGGGGAGAGGGCGGTTCATGCATGTGCACATACCGTCCGGAATGTCCCACCGCTCGATGTCCGCCGTGACCCCCGAGGAGTCCCCTGTCGTGACTGCCACCCCCGCCGCCTCCCGCGCCGCCGAGATCCTCGCACGCCCCGTCTCCCTCAACGGCCTGACCGTCCCGAACCGCATCGTCATGGCGCCCATGACCCGCATGTTCTCGCCCGGCGGCATTCCGGGCGAGGACGTGGTGTCGTACTACGGCCGCCGCGCGGCCGCCGGTGTCGGCCTCATCGTCACCGAGGGCACGTACGTCGGCCACGACTCGGCCGGGCAGAGCGACCGGGTGCCGCGGTTCCACGGCGAGGAGCAGCTGGCCGGGTGGGCGAAGGTCGCCGAGGCGGTGCACGCGGGCGGCGGGACGATCGTGCCGCAGCTGTGGCACATCGGCATGGTGCGCAAGCAGGGTGAGCCGCCCGTCGCGGACGCCCCCGCCGTCGGCCCCTCCGGCCTGCGTCCGGACGGCACCGGGGGCACCGGCAAGGTGATGACCCAGCGCGACCTGGACGACGTCATCGGCGCGTTCGCCGAGGCCGCCGCGGCCGCGGAGCGTGTCGGCTTCGACGGCGTGGAGATCCACGGCGCCCACGGCTACCTCGTCGACCAGTTCCTGTGGGCGGGCACCAACCGTCGCACGGACGCCTACGGCGGCGACCCGGTCGCCCGCACCAGGTTCGCGGCGGAGATCGTCGCAGCGGTACGCCAGACCGTGTCGGCGGACTTCCCCGTCATCTTCCGCTACTCGCAGTGGAAGCAGGATGCCTACGACGCGCGCCTCGCCGAGACCCCGGAGGAGTTGGAGGCCATTCTCGCCCCGCTCGCCGCGGCCGGTGTCGACGCCTTCCACGCCTCCACGCGCCGCTACTGGGTCCCGGAGTTCGACGGCTCCGACCTGAACCTCGCGGGCTGGACGAAGAAGCTGACCGGCCGGCCCACCATCACCGTCGGCTCGGTCGGGCTCGACGGCGAATTCCTCAGGTCCTTCCAGGGCGAGGGCTCCAAGGTCAGGAACTTCGACGACCTCCTCGACCGGCTCGAGCGTGACGAGTTCGACCTGGTGGCCGTCGGCCGCGCACTGCTCCAGGACCCGGAGTGGGCGGCCAAGGTCCTGTCCGGCCGCCTCGACGAGCTGAAGCCGTACGACGCGGCGGCGCTGAAGACGCTGAGCTGAGACCGGTCGGACCTGGGCGCGGGACGGCCGTCCGGCGGCGACCTCGGAGGGAGCGCGGGAGGCCCACGTCGGCCAGGCGTCACCAACTGCCCTGCCGCCGGCGGCCGTCACCCACACGAGGGGTGGCGGCCGCTTCCGGCACTTCGCCCGAGCACCGTCCGTTCCACGAACAGCCGCCCACCGAGGAGTGATCGATGACTACCGCCGCCGCCGAGCCCGTGGTCCGCACCGCCGCGGGAGCCGTTCGCGGACGCCGGGAGGACGGGCTGGCCGTCTTCCGCGGCATCCCCTTCGCCGCACCCCCGGTCGGGCGGGCCCGCTTCCAGGCCCCGCACCCGCCCCGGCCGTGGGACGGCGTCCTGGACGCGCACGCCTTCGGCCCCCCGCCCCCGCAGGAGGCCGGCATCCAGGGGCGTACGGCCGTGGCCGTGCCCACCGGCGACGACTGGCTGACGGCGAACGTATGGACACCGGATCCAACGCCCGCCGCCGCCCGCCCCGTCATGGTGTGGATCTACGGCGGCGCCTACAAGCTCGGCCACGCGGGCAGCCCCGGCTACGACGCGCAGCACCTCGCCCGCGCCGGCGACCTGGTCGTCGTCACCTTCAACTACCGTGTCGGCATCGAGGGGTTCGCCCGGTTGGAGGGCGCCCCCGCCAACCGGGGGCTGCTCGACCAGGTCGCCGCCCTGGAGTGGGTGCGGGACAACATCGCGGAGTTCGGCGGGGACCCCGGCCGGGTGACCGTCTTCGGGGAGTCGGCGGGCGCCGGGTCGGTGGCGGCGCTGCTGGCCATGCCGGCCGCGCGGGGGCTGTTCGGGCGGGCGATAGCGCAGAGCGTGCCCGGCACGTACTTCTCCGACGAGCTGGCCCGGGACCTCGCCGCCGCCATCGCCGCCGAGGCGGGACTGCGGCCCACGACCGCCGATCTGGCCGCCGTCGACCCGCGGGAGCTGACCGAGGCGGGAGCGGCGCTCGCCGCGAAGATGGGCGAGCGGGTGGACCGATGGGGGCAGGTCGCACCCACGGTCACACCGTTCTCTCCCGTGGTCGACGGTGAGGTACTGCCGGTCACCCCCTGGCAGGCGTTGGCCTCGGGCGCCGGCCGCCACGTGGAACTGATCGTCGGGCACAACGCGCAGGAGTACCGCCTGTTCGTGGCCCTGGCGGGCCTGCTCGGCAAGGTGACGCGGGAACAGGCGACGGGCGTGCTGCGGCTGTTCGGGCCGGGCGGCGGCGAGGCCGGCGAGCTGGCCTACCGAGCGGCCTATCCGCAGGCGGGGCCGGGGGAGCTGTTCGAGCGGGTGCAGTCCGACTGGCTGTTCCACATGCCGTCCCTGCGTCTGGCCGAGGCGCAGGTCGCGGGCGGCGGCCGGGCCCACGTCTACGAGCTGACCTGGCCCGCCCCCGGCATGGGCGGCTCCCTGGGCGCCTGCCACGGCCTGGACGTACCCCTGCTGTTCGGCACCTTCGACGCCGACCTGGGCAACCTGCTGTTCGCCGGCGCCGAGGTCACCGAGGAGGCGCGCGCTCTGTCCGCCCGCCTGCGCGCGTCCTGGACGGCGTTCGCCCGCACCGGCGACCCGGGCTGGCCGCCGTACGACACGGGGGAGCGGCTGGTGCAGGTCCTGGACGCGGAGCCAGAGGTCCGCCCGTACCCGGAGGAGACGGCACGCCGACTGTGGGAGGGGCACGACTTCCCGCCGTTGCCCTTGCTCGGCTAGATGTTGCCCATGGGCTCGATGTCGACCTTCACCGGGGTGCCCCACACACGCAGCACCTCGTAGTCGGTGAACTCGTGCACCAGGCGGTAGGCCATGGCGGGGCGGGAGCCTCGGCGCAGGGCGGCCAGGTACAGCTCGGCCTCGTGGCGGTCGCGCCTCGGGGTGCCGCACAGCTGCCACTCCTGGCCGTTCCACAGCTCCGGCAGCCAGCGCTGCTGGGGCTGGGGGCGGTCGCCGCGGGTGCCGTAGCGGGACGGGGCGGTGGCGTGCGGGGTCCGCGGGGCGGGCCCGTTGAACTCGGCGCGCCTGGCCGCCCGCCGCCGGGTCTCGCACAGCAGGCACAGGTCGGGGGCGGCCGTGTCCACGGGGCCGTTGGGGTGTTCGGCGCACCGGGTGCTGGGCGCGGCCGAGGTCACGCCCTCGTCCAGCAGCTCCAGAGCGCGCCGCAGGTCGGCCTTGACCTCGTGCAGCTTGGTGTCGGGGGTGTCGGCGGTCAGGGCGTCCCCGTGCTCACCGAGCAGCCGCAGGGCACGGCCCAGGTGGGTGAGCTGGGCGTGGTTCATGGCGAGCGTCTCCGTTTCCTGCGGCGTGCTTCGTGCGGGCGCTTCCCGCGGGGGCGCCACCCGCAGTGTGATCTGCGGCGGCCCGAGCGCGGTCGCGCGGACCCTGGTCCCTCAACGGTCGCACACACCACCGACAGCCGGGGTGTGCCCGGGCCCCGGCCGCCGCTCTCCCGCCGGGACGGCGGCCACGGTGCCGGCCAGGACCCGGCGGGCGCGTCACCCGGATCGCGAAGGCGTCGGGCCGCCGGACGGGTCGGCGGCCGGGCGGGTGCCGGCGGCCGCCACGACACGGTCGGTGACACCGAAGAGATACGTCGTGGCGAAGCCGACCGCGTATCCCGTCAGCAGCCCGCCCCCGTAGATCGCGAGGAGGGTGCCCCAGCCCCGGTTCCCGGCGAGCAGGGGGAAGAGGGCCCAGCCGGACGGGCCGATCGCCGTCGCCCCGACCTGGTGGCCGAGCATCGCGAAGAAGCCGACGAAGGCCCCGCCGGCCGCCCCGCCCACGCACGCCGTGAGGAAGGGGCGGCCCAACGGGAGCGAGACGCCGTAGATGAGGGGTTCGCCGACGCCCAGCAGACCCGCCGGGAGCGCCGACCTGATCGTCGTGCGCAGCGAGGTGTCGTGGCGCAGACGGACATAGACGGCGAGGGCCGCGCCCACCTGGCCCGCGCCCGCCATCGCGAGGATCGGCAGCAGCGCGGTGTGGCCCTGCTGTTCGATGAGCGTGGTGTGGATGGGGATGAGCGCCTGGTGCAGGCCGAGCATCACCAGGGGCAAAAACAGCCCGCCGAGGACCAGCCCGGCGAACGCGCCCGTCGTCGACAGCAGCCAGTTCGCCGCCGTGCCGATCGCCGTCGACACGGCACCGGCCGCCCACATCAGGCCGTACAGCGTCGCCAGGCCCGCCACGAGGACCGTCAGCGTCGGGGTCAGCAGCACGTCCAGGGCCGCCGGGAACCGGCCCCGGCACCACTTCTCCACGTACGTCGCCAGCAGCGCCGCCGCCAGCGCGCCGAGGACCCCGCCCTGGCCGGGGGCGAGGGTCACCCCGAACGCGGTGACCTTCGCGACGCCCGGATGAACCACGATCGCCGCCACCGCACCGCCCAGCACGGGGGTGCCGCCGAACTCCTTCGCCGTGTTGACGCCGACGAACACCGCGATCAGCGCCATGAACCCGGACGCCACGGCGGCCAGCGCGGGCGTCAGCCAGGGCAGCAGGCCGGCGTTCAGCAACAGCCCGTTGACGCCCGCGAGGACACCGCAGCCGATCAGAGCGGGGATGAGGGGCACGAAAACCGCGGCGAGGCGGCGCAGGGCCGTCTTGACGGGCGTGGCGTTGCGCCGCTGCCGCTCCCCCTTCAACTCGGCGCCGCGCGCGGCCAGTTCCTCCGCCGCCGTCGGCCGGCCCACCAGCTCCTCGAACGCCGCCGTCACCGTCCCGACGACACCCGGTCCGAGCACCACCTGGTACGAACCGTCGTCCACGACGAGCCCCAGCACCCCGGGGACCGCTCGCAGCGCGCCCTCGTCCGCCCGGGACGGATCGGCGAGACCCAGTCTCAGCCGGGTCATGCAGTGGGCGACGGAGGTGACGTTCGCGGGACCGCCGACCAGGGGCAGGAGCGCGGCAGCGGTGGCACGGGCATCGATAGGCACCTGCTGAGCGTGCGGCTCAGGAGCGCGCGGCGGCGAGCGCGGCACGCAGATGACCGCCGGACTCCTCCAGAAGGCGGGCGGCGGACGGCCCGTCGACCCCGGCGAGCAGCACCAGGATCGCGTTCTTCACCTCGCCGCCGGCGGCCGTGAGGGCCCGCTCGATCTCCTCGTCGCCCGCGCCCGTCGCGAGGGAGACGATCCGCCGCGAGCGGGCCCGCAGCTTCTCGTTCGAGGCCCGCACGTCGACCATCAGGTTCCCGTAGGTCTTGCCCAACCGGATCATCGTGATCGTCGACAGCATGTTCAGCACCAGCTTCTGCGCCGTGCCCGCCTTCAGCCGGGTCGACCCGGTGAGCAGCTCGGGTCCGACGACGACCTCGATGCCGTGCTCGGCGGCCGCGGCCAGCGCGCTGCCCGGGTTGCAGGCCAGCCCGACGGTCAGCGCGCCGACCGAGCGCGCGTACTCCACCGCGCCGATCGCGTACGGCGTGCGCCCCGAGGCGGAGACACCGACCACCGTGTCCTCGGCACCCAGGGCGAGTGCGGCCAGATCCGCCCGTGCCAGCTCCGGTGAGTCCTCGGCGCCCTCGACGGACGTCACCATCGCCCGAGGCCCGCCCGCGATGAGGCCGACGACCTGGTCCGGGGCCGTGTCGAAGGTCGGCGGACACTCGGACGCGTCGAGCACGCCGAGCCGCCCGGCCGTCCCCGCACCGGCGTACACCAGCCGCCCGCCCCGACCCATCCGCGCGGCGATCGCGTCGACGGCACCGGCGATCTCGGGCAGCCGCGCGGCCACGGCCCCGGCCACCCCGGCGTCCTCCCCGTTCATGAGCCGGGCGATGTCGAGGGTGGGCAGCCGGTCGATCTCGGCGAGTTCCGGCCGGAAGGCTTCGGTGGTGAGCGATCCGAGCTGGGTGAGCAGGTCGTCGGGGCGGGAGGTGGAGGTCATGGGAGCGGCTCTCTCCGGTCGCTTTTCATCGGGGTCGGGGGCGGGTGCCCCAGGGGCGCGGGTCTGTATTCGTAGGCGGTTCCACCGCGCGGGCGCGACGAGCCACGACGATCCCGTGGCCGCCCACGGGCGATCAGCAGCCTTCCGGCCTACCGGTGCCGGTGAGCCAGGGCCTCGTAACTGGCGGCCAGCGCCGGTGCCGCCGTCTCGTACGTCCGTTGCGCCACCCCCACGAACAGGCAGTCCACCACCAGCAGCTGACTGGTCCGGGAGGACATCGCCGCCGGCCGCAGCTCACTCTCCCGGGCCGTCGACGTCGTCAGCACGTGGTCCGCGTACTGCGCGACCGCGCCGCCCGGCCGCCCGGTGACGGCGACGGTCGCGGCGCCCCGCTCGAAGGCGACCCGCAGCGGCTCGATGACGTCGCGTGTCGACCCCGAGTGCGTGATCGCGACGGCCACGTCCCCCGCCCGCAGCTGAACGGCGTTCGTCACGGCGAGATGCGGGTCGCTGTGGGCGTGGGCCATGAGCCCTATGCGCTGTAGCTTCTGCACGAGGTCCTGGGCGACGAGCCCGGACGCCCCGACGCCGTAGACGTCGGTCCTGCGGGCCGCGGCCAGGGCCGCCACCGCCGCCCCGAGCTGCACGGTGTCCAGACCTGCGGCGGTGTCGGCGAGGGTCTGCCGTTCGTCGTGGGCGAGTTTGGCGACGACGTCCGCGATCGGGTCGTCGACCGCGATGTCGGTGGTGATGGCGGGACCGCGGCCGGACTGCTGCTGCGCCGCGAGACCGGCGAGCGCGAGCCGCAGGTCGCGGTAGCCGGGGTAGCCGAGGAGGCGGGCGGTGCGGACGACGGTGGCCTCGCTGGTGCCGGTGCGTTCCGCGAGGCGCGTGACGGTGAGCGCCGCGCAGCCCGCGGGGTCGCTCGCGACGGTCTCGGCGACGCGTTGCATCGAGCGGGTCATGGAAGGGGCGAGCGCGCGGACCTTGGCGGCGAGAGCGCCGCCGAAAATTTCCTTCACGTCCTGGGACACCCGTGAAAGGTATTTTCGGCTCGGTGTCACGGTCAAGAGTGCGCACAATGGGTGCATGGATCCCTCCCACACCCCCATCAGCCCATTGGAACAGGCGTTGCACGCGGCGCGTGCCCTCGTGCTCGCCGACCTCGCCTCGGGCGAGGTGGCCGCGGCGGACGTGGTGTCCATGGTCGAGGAGTCCGTGACCCAGCGGCGATGGTGGGTCGAGCAGTGGCCGGAGGGCCTGCACTTCGTGGCCGGGCTGGTGGCGCAGGACGTGCAGGACGCCCTGTTGGACCGGTACGGCCGCTGGCCGATCTGTCCGGTGTGCGGCTCGGGCGACCCGCACGCCCTGGAGGTCGAGCCCGAACTCGGGCCCGACCCGCACTGGGTGTGCCACAAGGCGGGCGTGAAGGTCGCGGCGGTCGGGGCGCTGGGGGCGGCGCCCGGTGGGGCCGGGGCCCTGTGAGGCGCGCGTGACGGTCTACATCGATCCGCCGGACTGGCCGGGCCACGGACGGATGTGGTCCCACCTCGTCAGCGATGTCTCCTTCGACGAACTGCACGCGTTCGCCGACGGGCTGGGCGTGCCCCGGCGCGCGTTCGAACGCGATCACTACGACATTCCCTCGCACCGGTACCCGGACGTGGTCGCGGCCGGCGCGGTGGAGGTCAGCAGCCGCGAGGTGGTGCGGTTGCTGACGGCTTCGGGACTGCGACGGCCCAAGGGCCGCCCCCACGCCTAGGGTGCGCGGGTCACTACGCGCGACGCGTGTACAGCCGTAGCGTCCCGTCCTCCAGGAGGGGCTCCGCCAGCACGTCGGCCCTGACGAACCCGGCGCGGTTCAGGACGCCCTGCGAGGGGATGTTCGCCTCCTCCGCCGCCGCGTACAGCAGGCGTACGTCGCCCCGCGCGAGCGCCCACTCCGCGAGGACGTTCAGCGCCTCGGTCGCGTAGCCGTGGCCTCGGGCGGGCTCCACGAGGTCGTAGCCGATCTCGGTCCGGCCCTCCTCGTCGGGCATCCCGTGGAAGCCCAGGCTGCCGACGGCCCGGCCGTCCTCCCGCCGGACGAGCACGAACGCCCCGAACTCGGGCCGGTGCACTCCGGTGTCGTACGCCTTGAGCAGGCTGGTGGCGACCTCACGCGTGCCCTCGAAGGGGGCGTCACCGAGCCAGACGAAACCGCCGTCGCCACCCGCGACCAGGTCGGCGGCGGCGGCCGGGGTGATGCCCTCGAGGACGAGGCGCTCGGCGGGCAGGACCATGGTGTTGTTCCAGCGCCAGCCGGTGACCGAGGCGCGGCCGGGCAGGTCGCCGCGGCCGGTGGCCCACAGCAGGGTCGGCCAGGGCTCCGGACCCGGCCGCACGTGCGGGAAGATCCGGGTGAGGACGGCCTCGCACAGCTCGGCGGGTGGCTCGTACGCCAGGCCCAGGCCCTCGGCGATGTCGTGGGTGTGCAGGAGGACCTCGGCGATCCCCATCGCGGCGAAGCCCTCACGGTTCGCGCTGCGGAAGGGGTACGGGTGGAAGGCGCGGACCCCGGGCGGGGTGGTGCGGACGGTGGCGGCGAGCAGGGCGCCGGTGGTCTCGATGACGTCCAGGACGCCCGCCTGGTCGGTGCCCTCCTCGAAGCCGAGTTCGAAGGGCACGTAAGCCGTCTGCGCCCGGCCCGCCAACTGACCGGCGTAGGCGATCAGATCGCCCGCCACGTGCTCCGCCGTCTGCCGGCAACTCCACTCCAGCCGGCCGGCCTTCACGTCCGTCCAGTCCCTGTCCGTCACCGTCCGCAGCAGCTCCACGCTGCCCGCGACGGCCTCCGTCACCTGATCCCCGCCCCATGCGCGCATGCCGGGCAGCGTAGGCGGGGGCGGGGCTCAGATCGACAGCATTTCCAGCTCCGCGCGCATGTTGTAGCGGGCGGTCGCCTCCCACTCGTCCGCCCCGTGCGGGGTGCGGAACAGGCGGGGCAGGCCGAGGAGATGACGCAGTACGGCGGCCCGGCCCTCCCGGAAGGCGTCGTTCGGGACGAAGTGGTACTCCTCGCGGATCTCGGCCGTGTAGGCGGCGTACGCCGACGGCGGCGCGGCGAGGATCGCGAGGTCGGCGTCGCACAGCACCTGGCCGTCGCGGTCGTCGTCGGCCGGGTCGTGGGAGACGGTGAGCCGGACGAGGCGGGCCACCTCGGCGGTCTTCGCCTCCGGCAGGCCGGCCTCGGGCAGCGCGCGCTCGGCGAGGCGGGCGGAGCGGTCCTCGTTCTCGGAGCGGTCGGGGAGGTAGACGGCGTCGTGGAACCAGGCGGCCAGGCGGACGACGTCCGGGTCGTCGGCGTACTCCTGGAGCGTGTCGATCCGGTCGAGGACCGCGGTCAGGTGGGTGAGCGTGTGGTAGCGGCGCTGCGGCTCCTGCCAGCGGCGGATGAGGTCGTCGGCGTAGGGGAGGGGGTCCGGGGCGGACTCGGGGGCGGGGCCGCGGGCGGCTTCGAGGGTGCGGGCGAAGCGGGTGCGGAGGGTTTCGGGGGCGCGGCGGGTGGTGGCGGGTTCGGGGTGGTCGGCCATGCGGTCATTCTCGCGCGGCCCGGCGGGTACGCGGGGGTGAGTGCGGCGGCTCACAGGCGTACCCTGGAATTGGACTAGACCTGTAGAGCCGTCGACGAATGGGGTCCCATGAGCAAGCGTGCAGTCCTGGAGGTGATCGCCCTCGACGCGCAGGACGCGGTCGCCGCCCAGGCCGGAGGCGCGGACCGCCTCGAAGTGGTCACCGACATCGCGGCCGACGGGCTCACCCCGCCCGTCGCGACCTTCGCCGCGATCCGGGCCGCCGTCGACATCGATCTGCGCGTGATGCTGCGTCTGACCGACGGGTTCGCCGCCGGGGACGGCGGACGGCTCGTCCGGGCCGCCGGGGAGCTGCGGGCGGCCGGAGCGGACCAGTTCGTGCTCGGCTTCCTCGACGCCGAGGGCGGGGTGGATCTGGCGGCCGTCGAGCGGGTGGTCGCGGAGCTGGACGGCTGCCCGTGGACCTTCCACCGGGCCATCGACCACACAGCCGACCGTGACGCCCTGCGCAAGCAGTGCGAGGGGCTGCCCGGACTGGACACCTACCTCACGGCCGGATCGGCGGCGGGCGTCGACGACGGGCTGGCCGTGCTGGTCGCGGAGGCGGGGCGGCGGGGGGAGCAGGGGTACGAGCAGGAGGTCCTGGTCGGGGGAGGACTGCGGCTCGGCCATGTGCCGGTGCTGCGGGCGGCGGGGATCGACGCGTTCCACATCGGCGGGGCGGCCCGGCCGGACGGCTGGGAAGGGACGGTGTCGGCGGGGGCCGTGCGGGAGTGGCGGCGGGTGTTGGACGCGGGGTAGGCGGGCTCAGCCGCGGGCGATCGTGCCGCCCGGTGGTGGCGGTCCGGCCGAGGGCGCTCCGCAGCGGCCCGAGCCCGCCGAGCCGCGGGCGGTCGTACTGCCGGGGGCGGCACGGGTGGGCACGGTCGGCGACCCGCGAGCGCCGGGCCGCGCCCCCGGCACCGGCCTCGTTCAGCTGATCTCGGGGGGCAGGGGTCTCCCGTGCGCCACCACCAACCCCGACACCGCTCGGGTCAGCGCCACGTACAGCCGTCGTAGGCCCGTCCGTTCGTCCGGTTCGGCGTCCACCACCGCGCTCGGCTCGTCCAGGACGACGTAGTCGTACTCGAGGCCCTTGGCCAGGGAGGCCGGGACCAGGGTCAGGCGGGTTTCTCGGGTGGTCTCCTCACCGGGGGACAGGTAGGCGATCCCCGCGGCCTTGAGGGCCTCCGCCAGGACGGGCACGCGCGCGTCGGCCGCGATCAGGCCCGTCGACCCCTCGTTGCGCAGCAACTCCTCGCAGGCGGAGACCACTTCCCCGTCCTCGGTCACCGCGCGGACCTCGAAGAAGCCGGGGTTCTCGCGGACCGAGGCGACCGGTGTCAGGCCCGGTGCGATGTGGGGCAGCAGCCGGGAGGCGTAGGTGATGACGTCCGTCGGGACGCGGAAACCGGCCGTCAGTTCCTCGATCACCGCGTCGGCCTTGCCGAGGTGCGTGAGGGCCTCCTGCCAACTCCGCGTCGCCCAGGGCGTGGTGCCCTGCGCCAGGTCGCCCAGGACGGTCGCGCTGCCGGTGGTGCAGCGGCGGCCGACCGCCCGGTACTGCATGGGGGACAGGTCCTGGGCCTCGTCGAGGACGACATGACCCAGGGAGTGCGTCCGCTCCACGAGGTCGGTGGCCTCGTCGATCAGCACGGCGTCCGCGGCCGACCACCTGGCCGACTTCACCGACCGCACCGGCTTCGCCCACAGGATCGTCTTCCGCTCGTCCTCGGTGAGGATCCCCTCCGCGTGCTCCGCGAGGAACTCCGCGTCCGTGAGCAGTCGCAGCACCAGCTTCGCCGGGTCGACGGGCGGCCAGACCGCCTTCACGGCCGCCTTGACGGCACTGTTGCGGGCCACGGCGTCCTGCACCCGGTCGTCGGGCGCCTCCCCGGCCCGCTCCATCTGCACCAGCACGGCGTGCGCGACGCGCTGCGGGAGGGCGTCACGGGCGGCGCCGTAGCGGATGTCACGGGCGAGCAACTCGCGGACGATCTCCTCCAGTTCGTACGCGGGGATCCGCCAGCGACGCGACCCGCGCACGACGACGACCGGCTCGGTCGGCAGGCTGACGTGGGAGTACAGCGCCCGCCGCAGCACCTCGGCCATCCGCGCGTCGCCCTTGACGACCGCCGCGGGGGCCTCGTCCGTGCCCCGTACCTCTACCCGCGCGACGAGGTCGTCGACGGTGGCCTGTCGGACCGCCAGCTCGCCGAGGGCGGGCAGCACTTGTTCGATGTAGTGGAGGAACGACCGGTTCGGCCCGATGACCAGCGTTCCGGTGCGGGCCAGCCGCTCGCGGTGGGCGTACAGCAGATAGGCCACCCGGTGCAGGCCGACGGCCGTCTTCCCGGTGCCGGGGCCGCCCTGGACGCACACCGAGCCGCCCAGCCCGCTGCGGACGATCTCGTCCTGCTCGGGCTGGATGGTGGCGACGATGTCCCGCATCGGACCGACACGCGGCCGCTCGATCTCCCGCTGGAGCAGTTTGCTGGTGGTGGCCGCCTCGGCCGGGTCGGAGAGGTGCTCGTCCTCGTACGCGGTGAGGTCACCGCCCGTGTACCCGAAGCGGCGCCGGAGGCCCACGTCCATCGGGTCCTTCTTCGAGGCCCGGTAGAACGGCTGCGAGACCGGCGCGCGCCAGTCGATGACCATCGGGTCGCCGTCGGAGTCGTGGACGTGCCGGCGCCCGATGTAGAAGCGTTCCCCTGCCGCGCCCTCGGCCCGGTCGGCGCCGGGCGCGTGGAGGTAGTCCAGCCGGCCGAAGAACAGCGGGGTGTCGCTGAGGTCGGCGAGCGCCTTGACGCGGTCCGCGATCTGGCGTTCCAGGATCTGTGCGTTGACCCAGTTCGCGGTGACGTCGCTGATGTCGAGGGACTGGACGTCCTCGCGCATGGCGCGCAGCGCGGCACGGGAGGCGGCGAGGTGGGTGCGCTCACGGGAGAGCGGGTCGTCGGCGGACACGGGCGTGGACAAGGGGGTGCCTCCGGGCCTGCGGAAAGGGATGACTGCGGGAAGCCGCCCGGTTTCCGTCCGGGTGGCGGCGCTCCGTGGGGAGGCGGGCAAGAGCGGAGATTCTAGGACCTGGGGGCCCCGTGAAGCCAACGGGTTTTACCTCCCCCTTCCGTGCCGCTTCCCGACCCCCTGCTTCCCCCCACCCCTGTCCGCCTCCCGCGCCCTTCTCGCGCGCCCTCTTTCCGGCCGTCCCCTAGGGGACGGGGCCCTCTCCCCGGAGGAGCCGCTCCGCCCGCGGGTGGACATGGAGTCCACCCGAACTGGCTCCCCGGACCGATGCCACCCTTATGTCCCCGATCGCACCATGGAGGCATGAGCGCAGCGACCTTCACCCCAGCCCCCGCCCCGGGCCGTCCGTCCGGCGCGACCTCCGTCGGCGGCACCCACCACCACCGCCTCGGCGACGCCCTGCACGCGATACGCGTCTTCGCGGGCGCGGCCTTCGACGTCGTCGTCCTCGGCGAGTACGGCGAGGAGGTGGGCGTCCGCCGGCACGACCTCGCTGTGCCTGATCCACGGCACAGCGAGGAGGTGGGCGTCCGCCGCAGGTGACCGCCGGCACGACCTGGCTGTGCCTGATCCACGGCACAGCGAGGAGGTGGGCGTCCGCCGCAGGTGACCGCCGGCACGACCTGGCTGTGCCTGATCCACGGCACGATCCCCTGACCGTGACGGATCAGGCGTCCTCCGCCAACAGCTCGTCCGCGTCCAAGATCCGGTACGCGTAACCCTGTTCGGCGAGGAAGCGCTGCCGGTGGGCGGCGAAGTCCTGGTCGAGCGTGTCGCGGGCCACGACCGAGTAGAAGTGCGCCTGGTGCCCGTCGGCCTTCGGCCGCAGCACCCGTCCCAGCCGCTGTGCCTCCTCCTGGCGCGAGCCGAAGGTGCCCGACACCTGGATGGCCACCGTCGCCTCGGGCAGGTCGATCGAGAAGTTCGCGACCTTCGACACCACGAGCACGCTGATCTCGCCCTGCCGGAACGACTCGAACAGCTTCTCCCGCTGGGCGTTGGACGTCTCACCCTTGATGACCGGCGCGTTCAGGTGCTCGCCCAGCTCGTCGAGCTGGTCGATGTACTGGCCGATGACGAGGATCTGCTGCCCGGCGAACCGCCGCACGATCGCCTCCGTCACCTTCCGCTTGGTCTCGGTGGTGGCGCAGAAGCGGTACTTCTCCTCGGCCTCGGCGGTGGCGTACGCGAGCCGCTCGGAGTCCGTGAGGTTCACCCGGACCTCGACGCAGTCCGCGGGTGCGATGTAGCCCTGCGCCTCGATCTCCTTCCACGGAGCGTCGAACCGCTTCGGCCCGATGAGGGAGAACACGTCCGACTCGCGGCCGTCCTCACGCACCAGCGTGGCCGTCAGGCCCAGCCGCCGGCGCGCCTGGAGGTCGGCGGTGAACTTGAAGACCGGCGCCGGCAGCAGGTGCACCTCGTCGTACACGATCAGCCCCCAGTCGCGGGAGTCGAACAGCTCCAGGTGCGGGTAGACGCCCTTCCGCTTGGTCGTCAGCACCTGGTACGTCGCGATGGTGACGGGGCGGATCTCCTTCCGGGTGCCGCTGTACTCTCCGATCTCCTCCTCGGTCAGCGACGTCCGCTTGATCAGCTCGTGCTTCCACTGCCGGGCGGAGACGGTGTTGGTGACGAGGATCAGCGTGGTCGACTTGGCCTGCGCCATCGATCCGGCCCCGACCAGCGTCTTCCCGGCGCCGCAGGGCAGTACGACGACCCCCGACCCGCCGTGCCAGAAGTTCTCCACGGCCTGCTTCTGGTACGGCCGCAGCGCCCAGCCGTCCTCCGCCAGCTCGATCGGATGCGCCTCGCCGTCGACGTATCCCGCGAGGTCCTCGGCGGGCCAGCCCAGCTTCAGCAGCGTCTGCTTGATCTGCCCGCGCTCGGAGGGGTGCACGGCGACCGTGTCGGGGTCGATCCGGGCTCCGACCAGCGGGGCGACCCGCTTGGACCGCAGGATCTCCTCCAGGACCGGCCGGTCCGTGGTGGTCAGCACGAGGCCGTGTGCGGGGTGCTTGCTGAGCGTCAGCCGCCCGTAACGGTCCATCGTCTCGGCGATGTCCACGAGCAGCGCGTGCGGCACCGGATACCGGCTGAACTCCACGAGCGCGTCCACCACCTGCTCGGCGTCGTGCCCGGCGGCGCGCGCGTTCCACAGGCCCAGTGGGGTGAGCCGGTAGGTGTGGATGTGCTCGGGCGCCCGCTCCAGCTCCGCGAACGGCGCGATGGCCCGACGGCACGCGTCGGCCAGCTCGTGGTCGACCTCCAGGAGCAGGGTCTTGTCCGACTGGACGATGAGTGGACCATTCACGCGCGGCACCCTTTCCTTCACGGCCGTGGAACGCGGCCAAACGTCCAGTGTGCCCTACCGGCCACGACGGGTGCGGGGGTGCGCGGCAGTGGCCTTCCTGACAGCCACGGGCGAGCGGATCGAACGGGTCGGCGGGCGGGACCGGGTGTTCGGGGCGGTGGACCGGGCCGAGGCCGCGGGAACCACAGGCCGCACCGCGTCGCGCGACGTCCGCCGGCGGGCACGCCGCCGGCGGCCGGATCCCGCTCCGAGGGCCTGGCGTCCGGATCGTGCCGGATCGGCCTGTCCGGACGGATGGCCCGAGAACCAGGGTCTGTCGTGTGGATCAGCCTGGCCGTGAGCTGCGGCGCCATTCGGTCGACCCGAGCGGGGTCCAGATGCACGTGCCAGACCCCGCGACGCCGGGATGATCCAAACGGCAGGCCCTAGTCGTCCGCCAGCTCCGCCACCCCCGTGATCCGGTGCAGCGGGTACGTCCTGACCTCGTCCGCCGTGTGGTCGTACGCCGTCACGAAGCCGCCCTCCACCCGCACCGGGGCGATGACGCGCTGGCTGGCGGCCCCGTCGGCGTTGACGTAGCCGATCCACACCGCCTCGCCGGTCAGGACGGCGGCCTGCAGCGTGGCGAGGGTCTCCGCGGAGGAGGTGCGGGGCAGTTCCCCGGGCGCCTGGGCCGCGGCGTCGTCGGTCGGCTTGCGGGGGGCCGTGGACGCCAGGTCACCGGCGCGGATCGCGCGGATCGCGGCTGACAGGAGCGTGCCGTCGGGGACGGGCGGCCCCTCCGGGACCGGTTCCGGGGCCGTGCGGGGCGGGCTGCGGTGGGCGTCGGCGCGGGTGATCAGGACATCGCCCTCGGCGGACTCGGCGGCGGGCGCGAACCCCATCGCCCGCAGCCCGTCGAGAAGGGTCGCCGGATCGGCCTGGGCCGCCAGCACGGTCGGCGCGAGGCGGCGCAGCCGCAGGGCGACGGCACGCTTGTCGGCGAGGATCTCGTTCAGCATGGCGTCGTCGTCACAGCGGACGTACGCGGAGGCCGCGCCCACCCGCAGATGTCCGTGTCGGCGCGCCACGTCGTCGATCAGGTAGGTCAGCGGCTGCGGGACCGGCGTGCGGGAGTGCTCCGCGAGGAAGGCGTGCAGGTCGGAGGCGGTACGACCGGCGTCGAGAGCGCGGCGTACGGAACCGGGCGTGAAGCGGTAGACCGTCGCCCCGCCCTTCGACTCGACGTCGGCGAGCACGCCCAGCATGTCGGCGAGCGGCCGGTGCAGCGGGCCCGGCGCGACCGCGGTGAGGTCCGCCTGGAGCAGCACGTGGTCCAGCGGCTCGGGCAGCAACGGCGCGAGCAGCCGCACGGCGGCGGCGGAGGCGACTGCCTGTTGGGCGGCGGAAAGCGGGCCGGGGGTGAGGGCGGTCGCGGTGGTGGGCGCGGTGTGGTGGTGGAAGGGGAGCTTGTCACCGGGTCCTCGCGGGGAGTCCGCGGCCTGCCGGGCGCCGAGGTCCGGCGCGCTGCCGTGGGCGTCGCCGGAGCCGCCCGCTCCCGCCGGGCCGTCCACGCCGGCGCCGTCTCCCGCGCCCCTTCCGCCGCTCCGGCCGGCGGTGCTCCCGCCCGCGCCGGGCGCCTCGCCCCCCGGGGAGGCCGGCGGGTTCGCCACCGGGCCGAGGAGGGCCCGTCCCTGGGACGCGAGAGCACCTCTGCCCGTGATGCCCAGCAACTCCGCCTCCGACAGGGTCCAGCGGGCCAGGCGGGCGCGCAGGTCGTCGTCGCGCTGGGGGCCGCGCAGGGGGTGCTCCCAGCTCAGGCGGGCGAGTACCGACCCGGCCGTCGGCGCGGTGCCCTCCGGCAGCCCCGCCAGCAGCGCCAGCACCCGGCGGCGGACCTCCGGCGCGGCCGAGCGGTCCAGGCCCGGTCCGAGTGCCGACAGCGTCCGCTCCTTCATGTCCCGCCCGCCGACGAGTCCCGGCGTGCGGGTCCCCGCCAGCCAGGCCTCCGCCAGCCGGACCCACCGCTCGGCGGCCGGACGCTCCCGCCACTCGTCGTAGGCCGGGGTCGCCGCGTACCGCTCGTCGGCCTCGCCGTCGGAGGCGATCAGCCCGGCGGCGTACGCCAGCTCGACCCAGAACGCGGCCATCGGCTCCGACACGTCCAGGGCGACGGCCGTCCGCTTCAGGTCCCGCAGGCTCAGGCCGCCCGCGCGCAGCACCGCGGGGCCGCCCCCGTCCCACTCCTTCAGCAGTTCCTCGACGGTCGCCAGCGCGGTGTAGGCCTGCCCGGCCGCGGCGGCGTCCACAACCTGTGGACGGTGGGTCGCGGCCGGCTCGACGGTGGGCGGCACCGGCTCGGGCGTGCGATGGGCGCGGCCCGCCCGCAGGTGCAGGGCCACCTCGCGAGGCAGGACGACCGTGCCGGGCGCGGTCGGCAGCAGCAGCCCCCGGTCCAGCAGCCAGCGCAGCCGAGCCGCCGGATCGGCGGTGACCTGCCCGTACGGCGGACCCCACACCAGCCGGTCCAGGACCTCAAGGGACTCGGCGGGAGCCTCGTCGAGCAGCGCGCCCATCCTCCGGCGGTCGCCGAAAAGGTCGGCCAGCGCGGTGGCCGCGGAGACGGAGTCATGGGTGGACGGCAGCCCGGCCGCCGTCACGATCTCCTGGATCCGGCCCGGCGACATGCCCGCGGTGGCCTCCCGCACGGACGGGCCGAGCCCGGTCGGCGAGGGGTGCTGCGGGGACGGGGCGAGCAGCTCGCGCGCGGTGCGGACCAGCCGGAGCCGGTCGGGGTCGCCCCAGACCAGGGCCTGCTCGCGCAGCACGGCCACCGCCCGGGGGAGGGCGGCGGCGACGGCCGCGTCCCGCGCGTCGCCGGCCATCAGCTCCAGCAGCTCGTCGTAGGCCGCCGGTTCCGCCGCCACGGCCAGCGCCTCCGCCGTCTGGAGCGTGAACCGGTCCAGGCGCTCCAGGGCCCGGACCACCGACGCGCGGGTCCCGGCGCGGGTGGCGAGCTGGGTGAGGTCGGTGGGCACCGGGGTGATGAGGTCGGGGCGGGCGCGCAGGAGCGCGGCCAGGGACGCGTCGTCCCGGGCACGGAGCGCCTCCGCGAGGGAACGCGGGGCCGAGGGCTTCTCGTCGCTGCTCATCCGCTCAACGGTAGCGGGTGACGGACTCCCGGAGGGGCGCCGCGGGGACCGGGCCCCGCAGTGCCGGGCGCGCGGAGGGCGAACGGAACGTTTCTCGGCGACTCCGGACCGGACTCCCTGCGGCGCAACGCCGCAGTCCGGCCGCGCTTCGCCGCACTCGTCGCCCTGGGCTCCTTGTCAACCGCCGAGAAGCGGGCCCGGGAGGACGAGAGCTCCGTCCAGAACACCGACGCCGGCCGGCGGGGCCTGGCTCGACGGCGTCGGGAACGGCGACCGCTCCTCCGGGCAGAGCGAGTCGGCCGCGGCCACGGCCCCCCGGTCGGCTCCCCCGTCGCCCCGCCGCCTTCCTGACCTACCGCGTCGAACGGGGCGGCAGCGACGTCCTCCCCGTGTACGGCCCCCCACCGCCCGGCGGTGGAGAACCGCCGCGTGTACGAGCCGTCCTGAGCGCCGGTGCGGCGGCCACGCTGCGCTAACGTCGTGTCACGGGGAATCCAAGGCACCGGCCCCGGAGGGGACTTCGTGGGTATCGAAAGCGATCAGGTCGTCTACGAGTATCTGAGCCGCGTCGGCGACGTGGCTCAGCAGCGGCAGTTGTCGTCCGCCACGCGCATGCGGCTCGTGTCCGGGCTGCGCGACGAGATCGACCGGCGCCGTGCCAGGGCGCCCATCGACAGCCCGGCCGCCGTCCGCCGCATCCTCGACCGGCTCGGCAGCCCCGACGAGGTCGTCTCGGCGGTGGGCCACACCCGAAGCGACGCCGTCCCGCAGGCCCCGCCCGCCGCGGTGCCCGTCCAACGGCAGCAGGAGCCGCCGCCCGCCGCCGGGCGCCTGCCCAAGGGGCTGCGGCGGATCGTGCCCCGCCCCCGGTCGCGCCCCGACGCGCCCGCCTCCTCCCCGGACGTTCCGTCGCCGCCGCACCGTGCGGGGGCGCACGAGCTGGGTGACGTCGGGGAGGCCCCGGACTGGTGGCGCCGCGGGGCGACCCCGTTCGGGCCCAGGGAAGAGGTGCCGGGGTTCGTCGGCGGGGTGGAGATCGCGGAGATGCTGAGGCCGCCGGCGCCTCCGGCGACGAAGGCGGAGGCGGAAGCGGAGGAGTCCGTCGCGGAGGAGCCCGCCGCCGTCCGACGCCGCTTCCTCCCGGCGCTGCGCCCGGGCCGCTGGACCAACCCGCTCCTGCTCCTGGCCGCCGCCTGCCTGGTCGCCGGCGCGGTGACCGGGGAGTGGCTCGCACTGCTCGTCGGCTGGGCCATCGCCTACACCTCGCGTCGGCTGTCCGACCGCGAGACCAAATGGGCGGTCATGATCCTGCCCGGTCTCGCGGTCACCGCGGGCGTCGTCTGGCTCTGGGGCCGCACAGCCGGCCACTGGGGCACCCCGATCCCCGAGGGCCACCTGAACGAGGCACTGGCGCAGACGTGGCCGTGGGTACTGCGGGGGGCGGCGTCGGCCTCGGCCCTGTTCCTGGTGTGGCGATCCCGCCGGAGCGGGTAGCGGGCCGGTCGCCGCAGGCCGGCCGGGGCCGGAGCCGGGGGCCCGGGGATGTCGGGGGGCGCGGGGGCTCGGCACAATGGGGGCATGACCTCGCCGCGCTCCGTCGCTCCCGTCGTCGGGTTCGATCTCGACATGACCCTTGTCGACTCCCGGCCCGGCATCCACGCCGCCTATGGGGAACTGGCCGCCCGGAGCGGGACGTACATCGACGCCGATCTGGTGGTGACCAGGCTGGGGCCGCCGCTGGAGGAGGAGTTGGCGCAGTGGTTCCCGGCGGAGCGGGTCGCGCAGATGGCCGATCTCTACCGGGAGATCTACCCGGCCTACGCCGTGACCAGCACGTCCGCGATGCCCGGCGCCCGGGAGGCGGTGGCCGCGGTGCGGGCGGCCGGCGGGCGGGCGATCGTGGTCACCGCGAAGTGGGAGCCGAACGCCAGGCTCCACCTGACGCACCTCGGCATCGAGGCGGACGCCGTCGTCGGCAACCTGTGGGCCGAGCGGAAGGCGGTGGCGCTGCGTGAGCACGGCGCGACCGTCTATGTGGGCGACCACGTCGGAGACGTCCGCGGCGCCCGTACCGCCGGCGCGCTGTCGGTGGCCGTGCCGACGGGCCCGTGCAGCGCGGACGAACTGCGCGAGGCCGGCGCCGACGTGGTCCTCGCGGACCTGACGCGCTTCCCGGTCTGGCTCGCGGAGCACCTGGTGGCCGGGGCGGCCTGACCGGCGGCTACCGCCTCGCGCGCGCCTGCCGGCGCCCGGCCGCGGCGGACCGCAGCACCCCCGCGCCCGCAATCAGGAACCCGACGCCCATGAGCATGCTCAGGCCGAACATGTACGTCGGAAATGGCGTCGCGTCGAGGAACAACGGGGCCACGGTGACCAGTGTGGCCAGGGCACCGATGAAGAACACGATGGCACCGGCACGGATCAGTCGGTCACCGGGCGCGGCCGAATTCGTTTGGGTTTTGTCTCGCACTCGACCAGGGTAGTTCCCAGCGCGAAGGAACAACCGGGGGACGTCTTGTCACCCGGGCGAAGACCATTAGCCTTGGTAGCGGCGGGTCGAGGTCGACCCGCCTCGGTGTTATCAAGAGCCGTTTTCCCATGCGGTTTCCGACGAGTACGAGGACGAGGACAGACGTGCCTACCGGCAAGGTCAAGTGGTTCAACAGCGAGAAGGGCTTCGGCTTTCTCTCCCGCGACGACGGCGGTGACGTCTTCGTCCATTCCTCGGTCCTCCCCGCCGGAGTCGAGACGCTCAAGCCGGGCCAGCGAGTGGAGTTCGGCGTCGTGGCCGGACAGCGCGGTGACCAGGCGCTTTCGGTCGTGGTCCTCGATCCGACGCCTTCGGTCGCGGCGGCCCAGCGAAAGAAGCCGGACGAACTCGCCTCCATCGTCCAGGATTTGACGACCCTTCTCGAGAACATCACGCCGATGCTGGAGAAGGGCCGTTACCCCGAGAAGACCTCCGGCAAGAAGATCGCCGGCCTGCTGCGCGCGGTCGCCGACCAGTTGGACGTGTGACCGGAAGCGTCACCCGGAACCACTGATCGGGCCGCGCGACCCGGTTTACGGGAAATCGAGTGACCGTGGGCCGAGGGGCGGTACCAGCCCCTCGGCCGCCGCGCGGGTGAGCAGTCCGCGTACGGCCGCGTAGCCGTCCTCGCCGAGGTCGGCCGTGAACTCGTTGACGTACAGCCCGATGTGCTGGTCGGCGACGGCCGGGTCCATTTCCTGCGCGTGTTCCATGACGTACGGGCGGGAGACCTCGGGGTCGTCCCAGGCGGCCCGCACGGAGGTGCGGATGGAGTCGGCGAGGTGGGTCAGCGCGGCCGTGCCGAGCGAGCGCTTCGCGATGATCGCGCCGAGCGGGATCGGCAGCCCGGTGGTGGACTCCCAGTGCTCGCCCATGTCCGCGAGCTTGTGCAGCCCGTAGTTCTGGTACGTGAACCGTGCCTCGTGGATGACCAGGCCCGCGTCGACCTTCCCGTCGCGCACGGCCGGCATGATCTCGTGGAACGGCATGACGACGATCTCGCCGACCCCCTCGGGGACCGTGTCCGCCGCCCACAGCCGGAACAGCAGGTAGGCCGTCGACCTCTCGCTCGGCACGGCGACGGTCCGGCCGGCCAGTCCCCCCTTGCCGAGAGCGTGGGAGGCGCCCCCGAGCCCGGCTTCCTTGGTCAGCACCAGCGGTCCGCAGCCGCGCCCCAGCGCACCCCCGCAGGGCAGCAGCGCGTAGTCGTCGAGGACGTACGGCAGCACGGCGTACGACACCTTCAGCACGTCGTGCTCGCCGCGTTCGGCCATGCCGTTGGTGATGTCGATGTCCGCGAACGTCACGTCGAGCGCGGGCGCGCCGGGGACGCGGCCGTGGGCCAGGGCGTCGAAGACGAAGGTGTCGTTCGGGCAGGGGGAGTACGCGATCTGCAACGGGTCACCGGTCATGTGGGCTCCAACTCTCCAGGACGGGCGTGAGCTTCCCGAAGGCCTTCGTCAGGGCGCCGAGCGCGTCGCCGATGCGCCAGGCGGCCCGGTCGCGCGGGCCCACCGGGTTGGACACCGCGCGGACCTCCAGCACGGGCACACCGTGCGCGGCGGCCGCCTCGGCCACCCCGAAGCCCTCCATGGCCTCGGCGAGGGCCCGCGGATGGCGTTCGCGCAGGTCGGCGGCGCGGGCGGCGGTCCCGGTGACCGTGGAGACGGTCAGGACCGTGCCGGTACGCGCGCCCGTGGCGGTCGCGGCCAGCCGTACGAGGGCGGCGGGCGGACGGTGGGTGACGGTGCCGAAGCCCAGCTCGGTCACCGGCAGGAAGCCCTCGTCGGTCTCCGCGCCGAGGTCGGCGGCGGTGATCTCGTCGGCGACGACCAGGGAGCCGAGCGGCGCCTCGGGCGCGAAGCCGCCGGCGATCCCGGCGGACACCACGAGGTCGTAGGGGGCGCCGGAGAGGGCGGCCGCGGTGAGGGCGGTGGCGGTGCGGGCGGCGGCGAGGGCGGGGCCCACACCGGCCGCGAGGAGGTCGTACGCGCCGTCGGGGCGGAGCAGGGTCAGCGCGGTGCCGGGCAGGCGCACCTCGGGGGCGGGCTCCACGAACGCCCGTGCCACCGCGTCCCGTTCGGCGGGGACCGCGGTGGCCACGAGGATGCGGGCGGGGGACGTGATCAGTCGTCCTTCTTCAGCTTGAACGACCACAGGCCGGTCGCGGCCTGGCTGTCCTTCTTGCCGTCGCCCGCCTTGATGGTGACGAGGGTGGAGTCGCCCTGGGCGCCGTACTGGGCGTTGAAGAAGACACTGCCCGGGATGGTGCGGTACGTCTTCTCGCTGTCCTCGGTGAGCGGCTGACCGTTCATCAGGATCGTCCACCGCTGGTCGGCGACATCCGGGTCGACTCCGAAGCGGACGGTCTCGTCCGGGTCGACGGTGATGGACTTGACGTCCTTGTCCGCCAGGCACTTGTTCAGCTCCGCGGGCTTCAGGACGCTGTCCTCACCTCCGCAGGTGGCCTCCGAGCTGACCGAGGAGGAGCCGACGGTGATCGTGGACAGCGGAGTCGGCTTGTCACACGCCGACAGGACGAGCAGTCCGGCGGAAACGGCGCCGGCGGCGGCGACGGCGCGGCGGCGTCGCACAACGGATCGCATCGAGGTCATGGGGCGAAGGCTATCTGGCACGTCCGGCGCTCTCTCTACGTGGGGTACGGCGCGGCCGCGGGTTACGCCACGCGGGCTCGGGCGCGCCTGGCTCGGCCACCTTCGTCCGGGACGTGCCCCCCGCCGTGCCGGAGCGGGCTCGTCGGGTGACTGCCGTCCGGTTGGGCCGTCGTGCCGGGCGGGGCGGGCGAGGCGGCTTCCCTCCGGGGCGCGCTCCCGCCGTGCCGGGCCCTGATCGTCGGGCGACTTCCGCTCGGGCGGGCCGTCGTGCCGGGCGGGGGCGATCAGGTCGGCGTCCGGTGAGTCGCCGTGCCGGGCGGGCCCGTACGTCCGGGCTCGCCGACCGGCTCACGGCCTCCGTGCGGGACGGTCGGGCCGCCGCCGTCCGGTGAGTCGCCGTGCAAGGCGGGGCCTGGTCGGGCCGCCGGCGTCCGGTGGGTCCCCGTGTCGGGCGGGGCCCGGTCAGGCCACCTTCGTCCGGGGTGAGCCGCCGTGCCGGGCGGAGCCGATCAGGCCCCGGGCGGTGGTCGCCCAGCCGGTGGCGACGACGAGGGCGGCCACGGAGAGCCCCAGGGCGCCGTTCAGCGGCATCACGATGCCGGCCGCGCCGCCGAACACCCACGACACCTGCAACAGCGTCTCCGAGCGGGCGAACGCGGAGGTGCGCACCAGCTCGGGGACGTCCCGCTGGATCAGCGCGTCCAGGGACAGCTTGGACAGCGCCTGTGAGAAGCCGGCGACGGCCGCGAGGCAGGCCACCAGGAACGCCCCGAAGAAGATCGCCGCCGTGATCGCCGCGCCCAGCACGACCGCGACCACGGTCACGATGATCAGTTCCGGGGCGCGTGAGCGCAGGGCGGCACCCACGGAGGTGCCCAGCGCGTTGCCCACGCCCGCCGCGACGGCCACGATGCCCAGCGACACCGCCGCGCCCTGTCCGGTCAGCGGGTGCTCGCGCAGCAGGAACGCCAGGAAGAACGTCAGGAACCCCGACAGCCAGCGCAGGGCCGCGTTGGCACCCAGGGCGTGGATGACGGCGCTGCCGACCGTCCTGAGGCCGGGACGCTTGACCGGGCGGATGTGCGGGCCGTGCAGGTGCTCCTCGTCGGAGGCGAGCAGCGCTCTGTCCTCGCCCTTGGCCGAGTCGACCTTCGGGGGCAGCGAGAAGGACAGGAACGTACCCGCGACGAAGATCACGAAGGCGCCGTAGAGCGGATAGCGCGGGCCGAGGAGCTGGAGACCGCCGCCCACGGGCGCCGCCAGACCGGTGGCCAGGAGACCGCCCAGGGTGACCCGCGAGTTGGCCTTCACCAGCGAGAAGCGCGGTGGCAGCAGACGTGGCACGACGGCGCTTCTGACCACGCCGTACGCCTTCGACGCCACCAGGACGCCGAGCGCCGCCGGATACAGCTCGATGCTGCCGGTGGCGACCGCGCCGGACAGCACCAGGGCGAGGAGGGCCCGCGCGACCATGGCGCCCGCCATCGCCGCGCGGCGGCCGTGCGGCAGTTTGTCGAGGAGCGGGCCGATCACCGGGGCGAGGACGGTGAACGGGGCCATCGTGATGGCGAGATAGAGCGCCACCCGGCCGCGGGCCTCGTCGGTGGGCACCGAGAAGAACACGGTCGAGGCGAGCGCGATGGTGATCATCACATCGCCCGCGCCGTTCACGGCGTGCAGCTCGATCAGTTTGCCGAGCCCGGACTCGCCCGCGCCGTGCGCGTGCGTGGCCTTGCGGATGCCACGGGCGGTTCCGGTGAACGGCAGGTGCAGGGCACGGCCGATCGCGCGGACGGACCCGTTCCTTCGGCCCGAACCGCTCACCTGGCCCCTCCCCTTGTGTCCCTTTGCCCCACCGGACCCGATGGCGCCCTGGGGTGTCCTCGCGCCTGCCACTCCGCCATAGTGCCCCGAGAAACCTGGATCTAGCGTGGTTGCCGCACGTATGGGGCGCACTTTCCGGCTCGTGGGCAGCGCGTAGGCCGGCGCGCGGGCAGGTCGTGGGCGGCCTGTGGGCGGCTCTCGGGCGGCCCGCCACCGCGTCGGGGACGCCTCGGGACGGGCCGGGACGGCGGCCCGGCAGGGGGACGAGTGCGCGGAAACTCGGCGCGGAATGCCGTAGAAGCACCGTCGGTGTGGGATGAGCGGCCGCGAACAGGTAGCGTGCGTATCTCAGCCATCCCCCACAATGGATGGCACAGGTGCGCCCGAGCGCGATCGGACGCGGACGTCGACGCGGCCCACTGGTCCGCTCCGTCCGCTCCGCCGCCGGTGGCAACCGCACCCGAGTGACGGCGTAGGAGAGAAGCGATACCTGTGAGCGCAGCGACCACGCGAAGCCGCACCCCCGACCGCCTGTGCGCCGAGGCCGTAGACCTCGCCCGCGCGGCGGCAGAGGAGGCCGCCGCGCCCGGCGTGGTCGGGGAGCACGTAGGGGTCCTCTCCGAGGGCGACCGGGTGGTGACGCACTTCTTCGAGTGCGGGGAGCTGGGATACCGGGGCTGGCGCTGGGCGGTGACTGTCGCGCGGGCCTCGCGGGCGAAGACCGTGACGCTGGACGAGGTGGTGCTGCTGCCCGGTCCGGACGCGGTCCTGGCACCCGAGTGGGTCCCGTGGAGCGAGCGCCTGCGCCCCGGTGACATGGGCCCCGGTGACCTCCTGCCCACGGACGCGGACGACCTGCGTCTGGAACCGGGCTACACCGGCGAGGACGCCCCGCTGCCCGGTTCGGCCGTCTCCGAGGACATGGCGGAGCTGGTGGAGGCGGAGGACGCCGAGGTGACGGCCGCCGCGCCACCGGCGAAGCTGCCGGCCGTCCCGTCCCGCGGGTCCGTCGCCGCGGTGGCGGAGGAGCTGGGCATGCGCCGGGCGCGCGTCCTGTCGCGGTACGGCCTGCACACGGCCGCCGACCGCTGGGACGAGGCGTTCGGGGCGAAGACGCCGATGGCGCAGGCGGCGCCGGCGTCCTGCGTCAGCTGTGGCTTCCTGACGCCGATCGGCGGCTCCCTGGGGCAGGCCTTCGGGATCTGCGCCAACGAGTTCTCCCCGGCCGACGGGCGCGTGGTGTCGCTGGCGTACGGCTGTGGCGGGCACTCGGAGGCGGCGGTCATGCCGAAGCCCCCCCGGCCGGCGCTGCCGGTGATCGACGAGAACCGGGTGGACCCCTTCCCGCTGCGGCCCGCCCCGGACTCCGGGTCGGTTCCGGCGGTGACGGACGAGGAGTCGGCGGAGCTGGGGCACTCCTAGCGGGGCGGTTCTCCCGCGCCCCTACCCGTTCCCGCCGCCCCCGCACCCGTTCCCGCCGCCCCCGTTCCCGCCGCCCCCGCTCCCGTTCCCGCCGCCGCCTCTTCCCGCCCGACCACCCCAGGGGGCTGCCGCCCCCGGACCCCCGCTGCCGGTCCTGAACCGGCCGCGTCCTCGGACTCCCCGGCGGGGGTGCCCCGGACGGGCCGAGATGTCCGACCGGGGGCTGCTCAGCTCGCCGGGCCGGGATCGGCCGGCGCGAGCGCAGCCGAGGGTGGGTCCCAGGGGCGGAGCCCTCTGGACGGGACGGGGAGGGGCCGCCCCTGGTGCTGGGGAACCGGCGGAGCCGCCTCGCGGTACCTTCGAGCTCACGGCGAAGAGGAGAGTGAACCGACGTGAGCAAGTTGGTGCGGCCCGCGGTCGAGGGGGCCGATCCGTTCGGAACGGCCCGACTGCGGCGCGGAGTGCTGGACGCCTGGGCCACGAGTCCCGCCCGTTTCCGGGAGGACGCGAACGCCGAGGAGGATCTGGTCCTCGGCGGCTACCGGGACCGCCTCGTCGTCGAGCTGGCGCAGAACGCCGCCGACGCGGCGGCCCGCGCGGGTGTGCCCGGCCGGCTGCGCCTCACCCTCCGTGAGGGCGTCCTGGTCGCCGCGAACACCGGCGCCCCGCTGGACGCCGCCGGGGTGGAGTCCCTCTCGACCCTGCGTGCCTCCGCGAAGCGCGAGACCCACCAGTCGGCGGTCGGCCGTTTCGGCGTCGGCTTCGCCGCCGTTCTCGCCGTCACGGACGAGCCCGCCGTCGTCGGCCGGCACGGCGGTGTCCGCTGGTCCCTGGCGGAGGCCCGCGTGCTGGCCTCGGAGACGGCCCGCCACAGTCCGGGCCTGGGCGACGAGATCCGCCGCCGCGACGGCCACGTGCCGCTGCTGCGGCTGCCCTTCGCCGCCGAGGGCACCGCCCCGGAGCCGTACGACACGGCCGTCATCCTGCCCCTGCGCGACACGGCCGCCGCCGATCTCGCGGAACGGCTCCTCACCGCCGTCGACGACGCCCTCCTCCTCGCCCTGCCGGGCCTGGAGGAGGTCGTCGTCGAGGTCGGCGACGCGGCCCCCCGTACCCTGCGCCGGGACACCGACGGCGCCCTCACGGTCGTGGCGGACACGCGGGACGGGACGACCCGGTGGCGGATCGCCGCCGCGCACGGGCCCCTCACGCCCGACCTGCTCGCGGACCGGCCGGTGGAGGAGCGGCTGCGGCCCCACTGGTCGGTGACGTGGGCCGTACCGGTCGACGCGGACGGGTCCCCGGCCCGGCCCCGCACCAGCCCCGTCGTGCACGCGCCCACCCCCAGCGACGAGCCCCTCGGCGTGCCCGCGCTGCTCATCGCCTCCTTCCCCCTCGACACCACCCGGCGGCACGCGGCGCCCGGCCCGCTCACGGACCACCTCGTGCAGCGGGCGGCGGACGCGTACGCCGGGCTGCTGGCCGGCTGGCGCCCGGTGACCGCCGGCATCATCGACCTCGTGCCGGGACCGCTGGGCAAGGGCGAACTGGACGGCGCGCTGCGGCAGGCGATCCTGGAGCGGCTGCCGCGTACGGCGTTCCTGCCGCCCGCCGCCGACCCGGTGGAGGGCGACGACGAGCTGCCCGAGGCGTTGCGGCCCCGGGACGCGGAGGTCGTCGAGGGCGCGGGCGCCGACACCGTACGGGTGCTCGCCGAGGTGCTGCCGACGCTGCTGCCCGCCGGGCTGGAACGCCGGGTGGAGCTGCGCACGCTCGGGGTGGCCCGGGTTCCGCTCGCCGACGCGGTCGACCGGCTGGCCGGGCTGGAGAAGGACCCGCAGTGGTGGTACCGGCTCTACGAGAGCCTCGCCGGGGTCGACCCCGAACGGCTCTCCGGGCTGCCCGTGCCCCTCGCCGACCGAAGGACGACGATCGGCCCCCGCCAGGTGCTGCTGCCCACCCCGGACGCGGCCCATGTCGACGCCGACGTCCTGGCCCGCCTGGGCCTGAAGGTGGCGCACCCGGACGCCGCGCATCCCCTGCTGGAGAAGCTCGGGGCGCTGCCCGCGACACCGCGAGCAGTCCTGACGACCCCGCAGGTGCGGGCGGCGGTGGCCGCGTCCCTGGACGACGACGGCGGGGCCTGGGACGACCGGGACACCCCGGACGCGGAGGAGTTGGCCGACACCGTCCTCGCGCTCGTCCGCGACGCGGGCCTGGAACCCGGCGAGGAGCCCTGGCTGGGCGCCCTCGCGCTGCCCGACGAGGAGGGGGAACTGGTCCCGGCCGGGGAACTCGTCCTTCCCGGCAGCCCGTTCGCCCAGGTCATCCGCGAGGACGAACTCGCCTTCGTGGACCGTGAGACGGCCGAGAAGTGGGGTGAGCAGCCCCTCGCCGCCTGCGGTGTCCTCGCCGACTTCGCGCTCGTGCGGGCCACGGACGTCGTCCTCGACCCGGACGAACTGGAACCCCGCGAGGGCGACTTCGCCGAGCCCGACGACGCCGGACTGCTGGACGCGGTGGACGTGTGGGCCGAGGACATCCTCGACCGCTTCCCCGACACGCCCGTCCCGCCGGTCGCCACCGAGCTGGTCGCCGTCCGCGACCTCGACCTCGTCGACGACGACCACTGGCCGCAGGCCCTCGCCCTGCTCGCCCGGCCGCCCCTGCGCGACGCCCT
The DNA here is from genome assembly GCF_055577115.1 of Streptomyces sp. NPDC033216. NCBI lineage: Bacteria > Bacillati > Actinomycetota > Actinomycetes > Kitasatosporales > Streptomycetaceae > Streptomyces > Streptomyces sp. NPDC033216. Next base: position 101,619 of record NZ_JBVIQK010000005.1, read on the forward strand.
CACCCAGCCGGTCCGCATCCTCCTCCCGGACGGCACGCACGAGGTCGTACGGCCCTACACCGCGTGGTGGTTGCGCGGTCACCCCGTCCTCGACGGCCGCCGCCCGGCGGGCCTGCTCGCGGCCGGCGGCGATCCCCTCCTGCACGGTCTGTACGACCAGGCCGACGCGACCGGCTTCGACGACGAGCAGGTGCTGCGGGCCTTGGGCGTACGGACGTCCGTGGCCGCCCTCCTCGACGAGCCGGGCGGTGCGGCCGAGCTGCTCGACCGCCTCGCGGACCCCGACCGTCCGGTGGGCGCCGCCCAACTGCACGGTCTCTACAGCGCGTTGGCGGAGCTGGATCCGGATCAGGTGACGCTGCCGGACGAGCTGCGGGCGGTCGTCGACGGCCGGGTCGAGGTCGTGGACGCGGCCGACGCGGTCGTCGTCGACTCACCCGACCTGCTGCCTTTCACGGCGGGCGTACCGCTGCTCCCCGTACGGCCCGCGCGGGCAGCGGAGTTGGCCGAACTGTTCCAGGTCCGCCGCCTCAGCGAGTCCGTGACGGGCGAGATCCACTCCGAGGGCACCGAACACGATGTCCCGGCCCCGGTGCGGACCCTGCTCGGCCCGCGCACCCCCGGCTCCTACGTCGAGCACGGGGAACTCGTCGTCGACGGCGTGGAGATCGACTGGCGCCTGACCGGTGACGGCGTCCTGCACGCCGCCACCCTGGAGGGCGTCGCCGCCGGGCTGGCCTGGGCGGCCGGTCAGTGGCCCCGCCGCTTCGAGGTGGCGGCCCTGCTGGAAGACCCCTCCAGGACCGACGAGTTGGCGCGGGACCGCTGGTTCGACTGAGGTGACGACCCCACGGGCGCCCCGGACTCGTCGGGGCGCCCGCGCGGGTCCGTCCGCGCGCCCGCACCCAGGGGCGCGGGCCTGCCCGCGCGGGCCTGTACGTCCGTGCGGCCGTGCCCGCGGGCGCCGGTCCCCCGTCCGGCAAATCTCCACCACTCTCGTACAACCTTTCACATCCGTCGTGCATCTGATCATGTGAGCCAACAGGCTCCGTGATCATTTGGGCCCTGGGCGAAGACGAGCCGTAGGGAACGACGACTGTCAGGGCCCCTTTCTCCATCGAGGGGAATGCATGCGCATCCGCGCCACCGTGGCCGCCGTCTCCGGCGCCCTGGCCCTCTCCGCGCTCGCCGTGCCGGCCGCGAGCGCCGACGACACCGCGCCGACCAAGGCCGATCTCTTCCAGGCCGCGCACCGCGCCACCTCCGGCAAGACCGCGTTCACCGGTTCGACCACCGCGGCCGCCCCCTACGCCCTGAACCTCAAGTTCTCCGGCGTGAAGGTCAACAACGGCAGGCCGATCGTCGTCGGGACCACCGGCAAGGTGACGGCCCCCGTGACGTTCCGGATCACCCACGCCGCGGACATCGACCTGAGCGCGGAGGACATCGAGTTCGACGTCCTGCTGTACCGCGGTTCGCTCAGTGACCCGAGCAACCTCCTGTTCGGCGACAACTGGCCGAGCTGCACGAACGTCTCCGCGACTGTGGCCGACTGCAAGGCCACCATCGACATCCGTCCCGCCGAGGGCGAGCTGATCAACGCTGACGCCACCACCTTCAAGGCGCTCGGGTACGCGTACGACTGGAACGACCAGGATCCGTACGCCGACGACGACATCGACTGGAGCAAGGTCGGCTACACCGAGGCCGACGCCCTGACGCTCGCCAAGCTCCAGCGCGCCTCCAAGCTGACCGTCAACGCCGCCCCCGAGCCGGTGAAGAAGGGCAAGACCGTCACCGTCACGGGCAAGCTGTCCCGCGCGAACTGGGAGGACAACCAGTACCACGGGTACTCCGCCCAGCCGGTGAAGCTCCAGTTCCGTAAGAAGGGCAGCAGCACCTACACCACGGTCAAGACCATCAAGACGACCACGACCGGCGCCTTGAAGACGACCGTCAAGGCGACCGTGGACGGCTACTTCCGCTACAGCTTCGCGGGCACCTCGACGACCCCGGCGGTCAGTGCCGCGGGCGACTTCGTCGACGTGCGCTGACGCGACCGACCCGGCGCAGGAGTGGCCCGGCCCCGCACCCGGCGGGGAGCGGGCCTCTCCCCTCACCGACTCGCACGCCACACTTCTACGTTCTCCGAGGAACCCCCATGCGCGTACGCGCCACCACCACCGTCGCCGCCGTCATCGGCGCCGTCGCCCTCTCCGCTCTCGCCGTGCCGGCCGCGCAGGCCGCGCCGGCCGGTCCCGCCGTCACCTTCTCCAACGTGAAGGTGAACAGCAAGGCCGTCGTGATCGGCCCCACCGCGAAGGTCACGGTCTCCGCGAGCTACACGGTGACCAAGCCCGCGAACCTGAGGGCCGACTCCTTCGACAGCGGCCCGGTCCTCTACCGCGGCAGCACGCTGAACGTGGAGAGCCGGATCCTCGCCGGCGACGACCCCGGTACCTGCACGGCCGCCTCCTCCACGGTCCTGAAGTGCACGGCCAAGATCCAGTTCCGGCCGGCCGAGTCCGAGGACTACGACGACCTGGTCAACTCCGACGCCGGCACCTGGAACATCGGCGCCCTCGCCATCGGCGACGGCGGTTTCACCACGAAGGGCGGCTTCGGCACCGTCAAGCTGCTGCGCGCCTCGAAGCTCACCGCCGACGCCACCCCGGAGCCGGTGAAGAAGGGCAAGACCGTCACCGTCACGGGCAAGCTGTCCCGCGCGAACTGGGACAGCAACGCCTACGCCGGGTACTCCACCCAGCCGGTGAAGCTCCAGTTCCGTAAGAAGGGCAGCAGCACCTACACCACGGTCAGGACCATCAAGACGACCACGACCGGCGCCTTGAAGACGACCGTCAAGGCGACCGTGGACGGCTACTTCCGCTACACGTTCGCGGGCACCGCGACCACCCCGGCCGTCAGCGCCACGGGCGACTTCGTCGACGTGCGCTGATCCGACCGACCGACCGGCAGGAGGCCCGGCCCCGCAACCAGCGGGGTCGGGCCGCTCCCGTCCGCGGGGACGCGGCGCGGCGGAACCGCGACCGCGGGTGCGCCGTCGGACCAGGGCCCGTCCGGCACGATCCGCCGGACAGCACACCCAGGGCCTGTCGTCCGGATCGTCCCGGCGTCGCGCCGCAGCTCACGGCCAGGCTGATCCGAACGACAGACCTGAGGAACTAGGCCGGCACGCGGCGGTCGACCTTCCGCCACAGGAGTTCCAGGACGGCCGCCGCTACCGCCGCGACGCCCACCGCGATCCACGGCATCGTCATGCCGACCAGCTTCAGCGCGAAGAAGTCCTGGAGCCACGGCACCGCCAGCACGACCATGAAGGCCGCTCCCATGGACGCCACCAGCAGGACCCGCCACCAGGTGTAGGGCCGGGCGATGATCGCCAGCACCCACATCGAGATCAGGAACAGGGTCAGCGTCGCCGCGCTCGTCTCGGCCTCCAACGACCCTTCCCCGGTGTAGTGGTGACGGGCGATCAGGTAGGTCACGAAGGTCGCCGCCCCGGCCAGCACCCCGCCCGGGATCGAGTACCGCATCACCTGCCGTACGAAGCGGGGCCGCGCCCGTTCCGTGTTGGGGGCGAGGGCGAGGAAGAACGCCGGGACGCCGATCGTCAGCGTCGACAGCAGGGTGAGATGGCGGGGCAGGAAGGGGTACTCCACCTGCCAGCACACCACCAGCAGCGCCAGCAGCACCGAGTACACGGTCTTCACCAGGAACAGCGTGGCCACCCGCGTGATGTTGCCGATGACCCGCCGGCCCTCCGCCACCACCGACGGCAGCGCGGCGAAGCTGTTGTTCAGCAGCACGATCTGCGCGACCGCCCGCGTGGCCTCCGAGCCCGCCCCCATCGCCACGCCGATGTCCGCGTCCTTCAGCGCGAGGACGTCGTTGACGCCGTCACCGGTCATCGCGACGGTGTGCCCGCGTGACTGGAGGGCGCCGACCATGTCCCGCTTCTGCTGCGGGGTGACCCGTCCGAACACCGTGCCCTCGTCGAGCGCCGCCGCCATCGACTCCCGCTCGACGGGCAGCCGGCGCGCGTCCACCGTACGGCCCTCCAGGCCCAGCTTGGCGGCCACGGCGCCCACGGACACCGCGTTGTCGCCGGAGAGCACCTTGGCCCGGACGCCCTGCTCGGCGAAGTAGCGCAGTGTGTCGGCCGCGTCGGGGCGCAGCCGCTGCTCCAGGACGACCAGGGCGGTGGCGCGGGCGCCGCGTGCGACCTCGGGGTCGTCGAGGTCGCGCAGGGCGCGGGCGAGCAGCAGCACGCGCAGACCCTGCTCGTTGAGCCGTTCGGTCTCACCGAGGGCCGGATCGTCGGCGGCCAGCAGGACGTCGGGTGCGCCCAGCAGCCACGTACTGCTCCCGCCGTCGCCCTCGCTGAAGGCGGCGCCACTGTACTTGCGGGCGGAGGAGAAGGGCAGGGCGTCGGTGCAGCGCCAGTCGTCGGCGTCCGGGTAGGCGTCGATGATCGCCTGGAGGGAGGCGTTGGGCCGCGGGTCGGACTCGCCGAGCGCGCCGAGCACCTTGTGTACGTAGGCGGCGTCACCGCCGTCGAGGGCGCGGACCTCGGTGACGTCCATGCCGCCCTCGGTGAGGGTGCCGGTCTTGTCCAGGCAGACGGTGTCCACGCGGGCGAGACCCTCGATGGCCGGCAGTTCCTGGACGAGGCACTGTTTGCGGCCGAGCCGGACGACGCCGATGGCGAAGGCGACGGAGGTCAGCAGGACGAGACCCTCGGGGACCATCGGCACGATCCCGCCGACGGTTCGCGCGATCGAGTCCTTGAGGTCGTTGTCCTTGACGAACAGCTGGGTGACGACCAGGCCGATCGCTGCCGGGAGCATCATCCACGTCACGTACTTGAGGATGGTGGAGATGCCGGTGCGCAGCTCGGAGTGGACGAGGGTGAAGCGGGACGCCTCCTCGGCGAGCTGGGCGGCGTACGCCTCGCGTCCGACCTTGGTGGCCTGGAAGGCGCCGCCGCCGGCCACCACGAAGCTGCCGGACATCACCTGGTCGCCTGGTCGTTTGACGACGGGGTCGGCCTCGCCGGTGAGCAGCGACTCGTCGATCTCCAGGCCGTCGGCCTCGACGCACACCCCGTCCACCACGATCTTGTCGCCGGGTCCGATCTCGACGAGGTCGTCCAGGACGAGGGAGGCGGTGCCGACCGCGACGGCGACCCCGTCGCGCCGGACGGTCGGGCGGGCCTCGCCGATGACCGCGAGGGAGTCGAGGGTCTTCTTCGCCCGCCACTCCTGGACGATGCCGATGCCGGTGTTGGCGAGGACGACGAACCCGAACAGGCCGTCCTGGATCGGGGCGACGAACAGCATGACGACCCAGAGGGCGCCGATGATCGCGTTGAACCGGGTGAAGACGTTCGCCCTGACGATCTCGCCGACCGAGCGACTGCTGCGGACGGGTACGTCGTTGACCTGACCGCGCGCCACGCGCTCGGCGACCTCGGCGGTGGTGAGCCCGGTCGCCGTGGGGGCCGGGGCGGCGGCGTCGGTATGGGTCATGCAATCGACGGTACGTGCGGACGGGGGCCATCACCCGTCGGCGGGCCGGAAGATCCGACCTGGGGAGGACGGACCTCGTGCGGCGGTATGACGCACCGTTCAGGGGCACCCCGGACGTCCGCCCGCGGGTATCGGGTGCCGTAGGCCCGGCGGTACCGCGCTACTCCCGGTCGGTGGCGCTCCGCCTGAGGGCCGCGTCCCGCCTGCGGACGTACCAGATGCCGATGAAGCCGAGACCGCCGCCCGCGAGGCAGGTCCACAGCCACCACAGGTGGCCGTGGTCGTCGAACCAGCCGTAGAAGGGCAGCTGGACGAGGAAGAGGACGAACCAGAGGATCGTGCCGCCGGTGATGGTGGCGACCACGGGGCCCTCCAGGGGCTCCGGCGCCTCGTGCTTGGGGGTCCACTTCGCCATGGGGGACAGCCTACGAGGCGATCAGGTCTACGCGCGGAGATGGTGTTCACCGATTTATGTGTTCATACTGAATCCGTTTGCCTTTGACCACTTTCGCTCGTAGGAAGCACCAAAGCGGCATGGGGGATGTCCGCCGGTGATGAGGTTCCCCATGTCCACCTCGGCCTCCGCCAAGGTTCCCGCGCCCCAGGACGGCGCGCTCGACCGCTTCTTCCGCATCTCCGAACGGGGCAGCACGCTGTCCCGCGAGATCAGGGGCGGGTTCGCCACGTTCTTCGCGATGGCGTACATCATCGTGCTGAACCCGATCATTCTCGGCAGCGCGAAGGACATGTACGGGCACCAGCTCGACAACGGCCAGCTCGTCACCGCCACCTGCGTCACGGCCGCGTTCACCACGCTGCTGATGGGCGTCATCGGCAACGTGCCCATCGCGCTGGCCGCCGGTCTCGGCGTCAACTCCGTCGTCGCGCTCCAGCTCGCTCCCCGGATGGCCTGGCCGGACGCCATGGGTATGGTCGTCCTCGCCGGTCTCGTGGTCATGCTGCTGGTGGCGACCGGCCTGCGCGAGCGCGTCATGAACGCCGTGCCCTTCGGCCTGCGCAAGGCCATCAGCATCGGTATCGGCCTGTTCATCATGCTGATCGGCCTCGTCGACTCCGGCTTCGTCACCCGCATCCCGGACGCCGCCCAGACCACCGTCCCGCTCCAGCTCGGCGGCGACGGGCACCTCAACGGCTGGCCGGTTCTCGTCTTCGTCCTCGGCTCGCTGCTGACGCTCGCGCTGATCGTCCGCAAGGTGCCCGGCGCGATCCTCATCTCGATCGTCGCGATGACCGCGCTCGCGCTGATCATCAACGCCGTGGCCACCGTGCCGTCGTGGGGCCTGACCACCCCGGAGTGGCCGGGCAACCCCGTCGCCACCCCCGACTTCGGGCTCCTCGGCGAGGTCAGCCTCTTCGGCGGCTTCGCCAAGGTCGGCGTGCTGACCGGCGTCCTCTTCGTCTTCACCGTGCTGCTGTCGTGCTTCTTCGACGCGATGGGCACGATCATGGGCGTCAGCGACGAGGCCAAGCTGACCGACGCGCAGGGCCAGATGCCCGGCATCAACAAGGTCCTCTTCGTCGACGGTCTCGCCGTGGCCGCCGGTGGCGCCAGCTCCTCCTCCGCCACCACCGCCTTCGTGGAGTCCACGGCCGGCGTCGGCGAGGGCGCCCGCACCGGTTTCGCGAACATCGTGACCGGCGGTCTGTTCACGGTCGCCCTGTTCCTGACCCCGGTCGCCACGATGGTCCCGTCCCAGGCGGCCACCCCGGCCCTGCTCGCGGTGGGCTTCCTGATCCTGGCCGGCTCGGTGAAGGAGATCGACTGGGCCGACCACACGATCGCGATCCCGGCCTTCGTCACGATGGTGACGATGCCGTTCACCTACTCGATCACCAACGGCATCGGCATGGGCTTCATCACCTTCGCGGTGCTGCGCCTGGCGGCCGGCCGCGGTCGGGAGGTCCCGGTCCCGATGTACGTGGTCTCCGCCGTCTTCGCCTTCTACTACCTGATGCCGGCCCTGGGTCTGACCTGAGCCGCGGGCCGCGCCCGAGCCTCGCCCCACGGCTCAGGCGCGGCCGTAGAACTCCTCCGTCTCCTCGACGGCGGTCTGGAACCGCTCGTCGAAGTCATCGCGAACGAGCGTCCGGACGACATAGTCCTGGACGCTCATTCCTCTTCTGGCGGCATGGTGCCGGAGCCGTTCGAGCAGGTCGTGGTCTATTCGCAGGCTGAGCACATCGGTCCCCATGGCTACGAGGGTCCCGGCACGGTCGCCGATGGCGCGTGACCTTCCGCGCCCGCGCCACCCATATGAGTGATATTCGGATGGTGTGGTGGTTCAGTGGCGCGCGTCACGGGAAGCGGGACACCCCCGAGGTGGTCCTTAGCGAGGGTAATGAGTTACTCTAAATACATGCCGGACCTTACCCATGGCGACGACGCTGCCGCCGTGAACTCCCTGCGATCCGCCGTCATGCGGTTGTCCCGACGCCTCAAGCACCAGCGCGTCGACGAGTCACTGAGCCCCACCGAGATGTCGGTGCTCGGCACCCTCTCCCTGTGCGGCAGCGCCACCCCCGGTGAGCTGGCCCGCAAGGAACACGTCCAGCCGCCGTCGATGACCCGCATCGTGGCGCTCCTGGAGGCCAAGGGCCTGGTCCGGCTGGAGCCGCATCCGGAGGACCGCCGCCAGAAGGTCGTCACGAAGACCGAGCAGGCCGAGGCCATGCTCGCGGAGAGCCGCGCCAAGCGGAACGCCTTCCTGGCCACCCTGGTCGACGGTCTCGACGAGGACGAGTGGGCGAAACTGCGCGCCGCCGCCCCCGTCCTGGAGAAGCTCGCACATCTGTAGGCACTTCCCGAGGAGGCGACTTTCTTGAGTACGGGACCCGGAGCAGACTCCGCCCCCGCACCGACCACCCACGACTCTCCCCCCGGCCCGTCCGGGGGCACCCGCAGGTCCTCGATGTTCAGCTCCCTGAGCGTCAGGAACTACCGGCTGTTCTTCGCCGGCCAGGTCGTCTCCAACATCGGCACCTGGATGCAGCGCATCGCCCAGGACTGGCTGGTGCTCAGCCTCACCGGCTCCGCCACCGCCGTCGGCGTCACGACGGCCCTCCAGTTCCTGCCGATGCTCCTGTTCGGCCTCTACGGCGGCGTCCTCGTCGACCGCCTGCCCAAGCGCCGCACCCTGGTCTTCACCCAGCTGGCCATGGCCGTCACCGGCATCGCGCTCGCACTGCTCACCCTCTCCGGACACGTCGAGGTCTGGCACGTGTACGTCGCCGCCTTCGCCGTCGGACTCGCGACCGTCCTGGACAACCCGGCCCGCCAGTCCTTCGTCTCCGAGATGGTCGGCCCGGACCAGCTCCAGAACGCGGTCAGCCTCAACTCCGCCAACTTCCAGTCCGCCCGACTGGTCGGCCCCGCCGTCGCCGGACTGATGATCACCGGGGTGGGCACCGGCTGGGCGTTCCTCGCCAACGGGCTGTCCTTCGTCGCGCCCATCGCCGGACTGATGCTGATGCGGGGCCGCGACCTGCACGCCGTCCAGCGCGCCCCGCGCGGCAAGGGCCAGCTGCGGGAGGGCCTCCACTATGTCGCCGGACGCCCGGACCTGATCTGGCCCATCGTCCTGGTCGGCTTCGTCGGCACCTTCGGCTTCAACTTCCCCGTCTACCTCTCCGCCTTCGCCGACGACGTCTTCCACGCGGGCGCCGGGTCCTACAGCCTCTTCAACACCCTGATGGCTGTCGGCTCCCTGATCGGCGCGCTGCTCGCCGCCCGCCGGGGGACCTCCCGGATGCGGGTGCTGATCGCGGCGGCGGTGGCGTTCGGCGCGATGGAGCTGGCGGCGGCCCTGGCCCCGTCCCTGTGGCTGTTCGCGCTGCTCATGGCGCCGATCGGCATGTTCGGCATGACGGTCAACGTCACCGCGAACACCACCATCCAGATGGGCACCGACCCGGCCATGCGCGGCCGCGTCATGGCCCTCTACATGATGGTCTTCCTCGGCGGCTCTCCGGTCGGCGCCCCGATCGCCGGCTGGATCACCGACGCGTACGGCGTCCGCGCGGGCCTCGCGGCGGGCGGCGCGGTCTCCGCCCTCGCCGCGGCGGTCATCGGCCTGGTCCTGGCCCGCGTCGGCGGCCTGCGCCTGTCGGTCGGCTGGCGCCACGGCCACCCGACGCTGCGGTTCGTACCGCGGGAACGGCGGGAGGAGCTGGCGGCGGCGGCATGACCCGCGGTTCCCGGGCGGAAGCCGGGGCGGCCGGCTCCGTCGGGCGTCGGTGACGGAAGGCACACTGTCCCCATGAGACTCTTCACCGCCGTGCTGCCCCCGCCGGAGGTGATCGGCGAACTCGCCGCCGAGGTGGCCGCGTTGCGGAAGCTGCCCGGCGCGGACCGGCTGCGCTGGACCGGCCGCCCCGGCTGGCACCTCACGCTCGCCTTCTACGGCGAGGTCGACGAGGAGGCCGTACCGGAGCTGTCGGCACGGCTGGAGCGGGCCGCGCGGCGCACCGCGCCCTTCGCACTGGCCCTGCGCGGCGGCGGGCAGTTCGGGCACGGACGGGCTCTGTGGACCGGGGTGGCGGGCGAGAAGGCGGCGCTGCGGCTGCTGGCCGACCGGGCGGAGGCGGCGGGCCGCAAGGCGGGCCTGGACCTGGGGGAGCACCGCCGCTACCAGGCCCACCTGACGGTGGCCCGCAGCCGCGACGCCGTCGACACGCGCCCGTACGTCGAGTCGCTGCACGCCTTCACGGGCCGCGAGTGGACCGTACGGGAGCTGACACTCGTACGCAGCCACCTGCCGAGGGCCGGGGTGCCAGGGGAGCAGCCGCGCTATGAGCCGGTCGGCCGCTGGGCGCTCGGCGGGGCCGGTTAGGCTCGAAGGGTGGACCCGAAGACCCGGAACCGGATCATGGCCGGTGCGCTCGTGCTGATGTTCGTCGTGGTGGCGCTGACGGCGGCGCTCGGAAGGTGACCGACCGCCGCCGCCGCGGCACACCCGCCTACCAGGCGAAGGCCTCCGGGGACGGACCCGGACCGGGGAACACCTCGTCGAGGCCCGCCAGCAACTCCTCGCTCAGCTCCAGTTCGACCGCGCGCACGGCGGACGCGAGCTGCTCGGCCGTGCGCGGACCGACGATCGGGCCGGTCACGCCGGGCCGGTCGAGCAGCCAGGCCAGCGCGACCTCGCCGGGCTCCAGGCCGTGCTTGTCGAGCAGGTCCTCGTACGCCTGGATCTGCGCGCGGGCCGTGGCGTTCGCGAGGGTGTCGGCGGCCCGGCCGCTCGCCCGGCGCCCGCCCTCGACCTCCTTGCTGAGGACGCCGCCCAGCAGCCCGCCGTGCAGGGGCGACCAGGGGATCACTCCGAGGCCGTACTCCTGCGCGGCCGGGATCACCTCCATCTCGGCGCGCCGCTCGGCCAGGTTGTAGAGGCACTGTTCGCTGACGAGGCCGATGGTGCCGCCGCGCCGGGCGGCGATCTCGTTCGCCTGGGCGATCTTGAAGCCGGGGAAGTTGCTGGACCCGACGTAGAGGATCTTGCCCTGCTGCACGAGCACGTCGACGGCCTGCCAGATCTCCTCGAAGGGAGTGCTCCGGTCGACGTGGTGGAACTGGTAGACATCGATGTGGTCGGTCCGGAGCCGCTTCAGCGACGCGTCCACCGCCCGCCGGATGTTCAGCGCGGAGAGCTTGTCGTGGTTGGGCCAGGCGTCGTCGGTGGCCGCCATGTTGCCGTACACCTTGGTGGCGAGCACGACCTTGTCGCGCCGCTCGCCGCCCTTCGCGAACCAGTTCCCGATGATCTCCTCGGTACGGCCCTTGTTCTCACCCCAGCCGTAGACGTTCGCGGTGTCGAAGAAGTTGATCCCCGCGTCCAGCGCCGCGTCCATGATCGTGTGGCTGGTGGCTTCGTCTGTCTGCGGTCCGAAATTCATGGTCCCGAGGACCAGTCGGCTGACCTTGAGTCCGGTGCGTCCGAGCTGCGTGTACTTCATGGAGCACAAGCCAACGACTTGGAGTGCGCTCCATGCAAGGGGGGACGCGGGCCTCAGACCCCGTACGGTCCGCCCAGCCCCCACCCCTGATACAGCGCCTCGGCGAAGGCGCCGGCCAGGCGGTGTTCGCCGTTCGCGTTCGGGTGGGTCCCGTCGTAGGTGTCGGTGCCGATGTCCCAGGTCTGCGGGACGGAGGCCAGGAGGAGGGGGGAGGGCGGCGCGCTCAGGTCGGCGGCGGCCTTGGCCAGGAGTTCGTTGAACTCGGTGACCTGCGCGCCGAAGGCCTCGTCGGTCGTGGCCCGGATGTTGGGGATCACCGGCAGGAGGACCATGCCGATCTCCGGGTTCGCCGTCCGCGCCTGCTCCACGAAGGCCCGGACGTTCTGCGCCGTCTGCTCGGCGTTGGTGTAGAAGCCCAGGTCGATCAGCCCGAGGGAGACCAGCAGGACGTCGGCCCGGCAGTCGCGGACCGCGTCGCCGACGAGCGGGGCCATGTGGAGCCAGCCCTCGCCCCAGCCGGCCAGGTGGTGGCGGGGGAAGCCGGGGTCGGCGTACGCCAGCGACGTGGGGGCGTCCGCCGCCTTGTCGTACAGCGTCTCGCGGGGGCCGACGAGCGTGACCGGCCCCCCGTACGTCGCGCACAGGTGTCGCCACAAGCGGTGACGCCAGGTGTGCTCGCCCGCGCTGCCGATCGTCATCGAGTCGCCGACGGGCATGATCCTGAGCATCCGCTCATCATGAGGGATGACCGTGGCGCGTGGGATGTGAGTCGGACCACGAGTGAGGAACAGGCGCGCGGGATGGCAGGCTTGGGGCATGCGCCGACCGTCCGCCCTCCTCGCCGGGGCCCTCCTCGTGGGTGCGCTCGCCGCGCCCGCCTCCGCCGCCGACGGCGACAAGAGCTTCACGATCGAGGACCCGCGCATCACCGAGTCGAGCGGTCTGGCCGCCTCCCGCCGGCACCCCGGCGTCTACTGGACCCACAACGACAGCGACGACGGCCCCTACCTCTACGCCGTCGACGGCTCCACGGGCAGGACGGTCGCCCGCCTCACCCTCACCGGCATCGGCACCCCGCGCGACGTCGAGGCGATCTCCGTCGGCCCCGGCAACCGGATCTACGTCGGTGACATCGGTGACAACCTCGGCGGCACCTGGCCGTACGTCTGGATCTACGAGCTGCCCGAGCCGAGGGAACTCAAGGACGCGACCGTACGCGCCACGCAGTACGTCGTGACGTACTCCGACGGCGCCCGGGACGCCGAGTCGCTGCTCGTCCACCCGAAGACGGGGCGCGTCTACATCATCGACAAGAAGGAGGACGGCGGCCACCTGTACGAGGGTCCGGCCGAGCTCTCCGCCTCGGGGAAGAACGTCTTCCGCCCCGTCGCCCCCGTCGACCTGTGGGCCACCGACGCCGCCCTCTCCCCGGACGGCGAACGGCTCGCCGTGCGCGGCTACTTCGGCGGCATCGACTACGACTGGAAAGCCGGAGTCCCCGAGCGGCTGGGCCGCCTCGACGTGCCGTTGCAGCGGCAGGGCGAGTCCGTCACCTTCTCCGCCGACGGCTCGAAGCTGATGTACGGCACCGAGGGCGCCGGGAGTGAGGTGCGGGCGCAGGACGCGCCCGGCGACACCGCGCCGAAGTCTCCTTCAGGAGACGGGCGTTCGGCGGCCTCGGACGGGGACGGGGGTGCCGGGTCGGGCGGGGAGGTGAAGGTGGGGGCGGTCGCGGTGGCGGCCGTCTGTCTGGCGCTGTTCGGCCTCGGCCGGCTGCGGCGGCGGCGCTGAGGCGGGCGTGGCGGCCGAAGCGCACCAGGTGACGTCGGCCATCTTGACGTGTCCATGCGATCCCTCTTCCATGGGGGGTGCGGTTGTGGGAGCGCTCCCACTCGTTCCGGTCCGCACCCTCGAGAGGAAGCAGCGACATGTTCCGCACCTTGCGCAGAGCACTGTGCGCGGCCGCCGCCGCACTCCTGCTACCGCTGATCCCCCTGGCCGCCGCCCCGCCGGCCCACGCCGCGGCCGGCGGAGCGGGGTACTGGCACACCAGCGGCCGCCAGATCCTGGACGCGGCCGGGCAGCCGGTCCGCGTCGCCGGCATCAACTGGTTCGGCTTCGAGACCTCCAACAACGTCGTCCACGGCCTCTGGTCCCGCGACTACAGGAGCATGATCGACCAGATCAGGTCGACCGGTTACAACACCCTCCGGATCCCCTTCAGCGACGACATCCTCAAACCCGGCGCCATGCCCAACAGCATCGACTTCTCCGCCGGGAAGAACGCCGACCTGCAAGGACTCACCGCCCTCCAGGTCCTGGACAAGATCGTCGGATACGCCGGCCAGGACGGGATCAAGGTCATCCTGGACCGGCACCGCCCGGACGGGGCGGGCCAGTCGGCGCTCTGGTACACCTCGGCGGTCCCGGAATCGACGTGGATCGCCAACCTCAGGTCGCTGGCGAGCCGTTACGCCGGAAACCCCACCGTCGTGGGCATCGATCTGCACAACGAGCCGCACGATCCCGCCTGCTGGGGCTGCGGCGACACGGCGAGGGACTGGCGGCTCGCGGCACAGCGCGCCGGGAACGCAGTCCTCTCCGTCAACCCGAACCTGCTGATCTTCGTGGAGGGCGTGCAGACCTTCAACGGCGTCTCCGGCTGGTGGGGCGGAAACCTGATGGGTGTCGCCCAGTACCCGGTGCGGCTCGACGTGCCGAACCGGGTCGTGTACTCCGCCCACGACTACGCGACCAGCGTGGCCCAGCAGAGCTGGTTCAGCGACCCGGCGTTCCCCGCGAACATGCCGGACATCTGGGACAAGTACTGGGGCTACATCTTCAAGCAGAACATCGCCCCCGTGTGGGTCGGCGAGTTCGGCACGACCCTCCAGTCGACGGTGGACCAGAAATGGCTTTCGGCGCTGGTGAGTTACCTGCGGCCGACGTCGACGTACGGTGCCGACTCCTTCCACTGGACGTTCTGGTCCTGGAACCCCAACTCCGGTGACACCGGCGGCATCCTGAAGGACGACTGGCAGACGGTCGACACGGTCAAGGACGGCTACCTGACGAGCATCAAGGCACCGGGCTTCCCGAGCGGGGGCGGAAACCCCGGTGATCCGGGCGATCCGGGTGACCCGGGTGGCGGTACGGCCGCCTGCGCCGCCGCGTACACGGTCGGCGGCGACTGGGGCGGTGGCTTCAACGCCGACGTGAAGGTCACCAACACGGGGACGAAGGCCATCAGTTCCTGGAAGGTGACCTGGACCTGGCCCGGTGCCCAGAAGGTCACCAGCATGTGGAACGCGTCGTACACCCAGAGCGGGACGACGGTCACCGCGACGAACGCGGCGCACAACGGGGCCCTGGCCGCCGGCGGTTCGGCGAGTTTCGGATTCGGGGCGGCGCCGGGGGGCGGGGGTGTGCCGAGTGTGAGCTGTACGGCGGCGTGAGCCGGTGGGCCGTGGGCGGGGGGTGCGCGGTGGCGGCCGGGCGACCCCCGCTGTCCGCCGCCCGCGCCCTCCGTCGTGCGTGCCGTCGGTCGCCCGTGCGGCCTGCCGTGCGCCGAGCGGCGGCAATCAGATCACGTCCGTCAGTGCCCGGCCGGTGGCCCACACCCCTGCCACGGTGAACAGGGCGGTGACGCTCCAGCCCAGCACACCCATCGGGTTGAGGCCGAGGAGGTAGTAGGTGAGCGTCAGATACGGCACGGGCAGGACGAGCCGGCCGCTCCCTCCGGCGACGCAGGCCGGCACGGTCCACACACAGCACGAGGCCGGCCACGGCGACCAGAAGCATCAGCGCCCCCGAGGATGACCAGTTCGGTGCCACGCCGCCCGAAGTGGCGGTTGCCCCCACGTGACACGGTGGACGCCCTCCCTCTGACGCTCTGGCCGGTCCCTCCGGCCCGACCAGGGTCCGTGCACCGGCTCGCGGATTCAATGCCTCGACAGCGGCCGGAGGTTGGGCGCCCGGCAGGTGATCGGAGGGTCCTTCGCAGCGTCGACGTCAAAGGACGTACGGCCGCACCACGTCGTCGTCGGTCTGCCAAGACGGTGACCCCGGTCGGGTCGGGGCCGTCCAACAGGCTTCCTCGCTGGGGAAGGGCAGGTAGCGGCCGGTGGTGCGGGATCGCTTGGACCAGCGGCGCCAGCGGGCGTCGTGGGGGTTCCGCAGCCGCCATACGTAGGGGTCAGGCGCCCGCACCACCGGCGCGAGGTCGGGCATCGCCGGTCCGCGGCGGCGGGGTCGGGCGATCAGTCGGGCGACCGCGTCATGGAGCAGCCGGAACATGAGCCCTCTCCCGGGCGGCCGCCTCCGTACGCAGGAACCGGGCCCACACACACTTCGTGTACGGCTCCTGCCGGCACCCCCAGGCGTCGGCCAGCGCCTCGACGAGCGCGAGCCCGCGACCGCGTTCCTCGTCGGGGTCCGAGTGATGGAGGCGGGGGAGTCTGTTCCGGTCGGGGTCCGAGACCTCCAGCACCAGCTCGGTCCCGTGGAGGGTGAGGGTGACCTGGACCTGGGCGTCGGCCACCCGGCAGTGTGTCACCGCGTTGGTGACGAGTTCGTTGGCCAGGAGAGTGACGGAGTCGACGAGTTGGGCGGTGACCCCCCAATCGGCGAGGGCCTTGCGTACGCGCTGGCGGGCGTCGGGAACGTGCCGTCTGTGCTGGGCAATGCGGAAGGTTTCGGTTGCGGGCATGGGGCCGCCGTACCTCCTGACGTGTCGTCAAGATGCGGAACTGCAAACATCGAACTCTCATGAGGCTAGGAGTGCAGGAGAGGTAGCGGCAACTATTTCAGGTGCATACATGCTGTTGGATATATGTTCGATCGCGTCATGCTCTACATTGTGTCTGCGACAGAGAGGGGGCCGGGATGCCCGTGGGTGGACGACCGACCGTTCGCAGCAGGCGACTTGGCGTTGCGCTCAAGACGTACCGGCTGGCCGCGAAAATGGACCAGGTCCAAGCCGCCGAGGTGATCGCGGCGCACCAGACCAGGGTCAGTCGCATAGAGACCGGGCATGTGTCCGCGCGCCCCCTCGAGATCCGGGCCATGCTGGATGCGTACGGAGTTCACGACCCTGAAGTCAGGCAGAAACTGGAGGAGCTGGCACGCCAGTCGAAGCGCCGTGGTTGGTGGTTGGAGCACGCGGCACACCTGCGGCCGGATTACCTTGACCACATCGCGTTGGAGGACGACGCGACGTATATCCGCGAGTGGCAACCGGTCATGGTGCCGGGGCTTCTGCAGACTCCGGCTTATGCGGAAGCGGTTATCGCCGGAGGTCCCCACTACATCGATCCCGAACGGGTCGCGCAACTGGTCAAGGTGCGCGTGGGGCGACAGGCGAAGATCGACGAGGGCGGAGCGTCGTACACGGCCATTCTCTGGGAAGCGGTCGTCGCGCATCCGCTGGTGAACGTCGAGATTCACCGGGAGCAGTTGTCCGCGATCCTCGAGATCGGAAAGCGGAAGAACGTCACTGTGCAGGTGCTGCCGTTCAGCGCGGGCGTCCTTGCCGGTTACTCCTCCGCCTTCTACTCCTTCAGCTTCGACGAAGAGCCGACGGTCGAAGCCGTCGCGATGGACAACCTACGAGGAACGTCGGTCCTTGAAGGCGCCGAGGACCTTGCCGCTTACGCCAATGCATACGACCTACTACGATCGTCGGCGTTGGCGCCGGACGCGAGTGCGAAGCTCATCCGGGGCGTACTGCGGAGCTTGAGGGAAGACTCATCGTGACCAAGGTTGTAGGCCCCTTCTGGAAGTCGTCGTACTCGGGGCAGGAGAACGCTTGCGTCGAGGTCGCCGACACTTCTTCCGGAGGCCGCGCCGTCCGTGACAGCAAGCAGCCGGACAGCCCGCTGATCGCCGTATCCGGTCAGAGCTGGCGGGCGTTCATCCGGCAGTTCGACTAGGCCACGCCTCAGGACGGCCCTGCGGGCTGGTACTCGGTCGTGGTCTCCGCAGACGGCGAAGGGCGCCCGGTGTGACACCGGGCGCCCTTGCTTGTCGTACGGGAACCGCTACAGCTGCTCGATCACGTAGTCGACGCACTTCGTGAGGGCCTCGACGTCCGCCGGGTCGATCGCCGGGAACATGGCGACGCGGAGCTGGTTGCGGCCGAGCTTGCGGTAGGGCTCGGTGTCGACGATGCCGTTGGCACGCAGGACCTTGGCGACGGCCGCCGCGTCCACCTCGTCGGTGAAGTCGATCGTGCCGATGACCTGGGAGCGCTTGGCCGGGTCGGTGACGAACGGGCTGGCGTACTTGACGTCCTCGGCCCAGCCGTACAGCGTGCGGGCGGAGGTGGCCGTACGGCGCACCGACCAGTCGAGACCGCCCTGGCCGTTGATCCACTCCAGCTGCTGGTTCAGCAGGAACAGCGTGGCCAGAGCCGGGGTGTTGTACGTCTGGTTCTTGCGCGAGTTGTCGATCGCCGTCGGGAGCGAGAAGAACTCCGGGACGTGGCGGCCGGACGCGTGGACGCGCTCCGCGCGCTCGATCGCGGCCGGGGAGAACACGCCGATCCACAGGCCGCCGTCGGAGGCGAAGGACTTCTGCGGGGCGAAGTAGTAGACGTCCGTCTCGGCGATGTCGACCGGCAGGCCGCCCGCACCGGACGTGGCGTCGACCAGGACCAGCGCGCCCTCGTCGGCACCCGCCACCCGCTTGATCGGAGCGGCGACACCGGTCGAGGTCTCGTTGTGCGTGAAGGCGTAGACATCGACGCCCGCCTCGGCCTCCGGGTCGGGGTGCGTGCCCGGGGCGGAGGAGATGACCGTCGGCTCGGCCAGCCACGGCGCCAGCTTGGCCGCCTTGGCGAACTTGGAGCTGAACTCGCCGAAGGCAAGGTGCTGCGACTTGTTCTCGATCAGGCCGTGCGTCGCGATGTCCCAGAAGGCGGTGGAGCCGCCGTTGCCGAGGACCACCTCGTAGCCCTCGGGGAGCTGGAAGAGCTGGGAGATGCCCTCGCGCACCTGGCCGACCAGGTTCTTGACCGGGGCCTGTCGGTGGGAGGTGCCGAGGAGCGACGTGCCGGTGGCGGCCAGGGCGTCCAGCGCCTCCACCCGCACCTTGGAGGGGCCCGCGCCGAATCGACCGTCGGCGGGCTTGATGTCAGCAGGAATCCGGATCTCAGCCACGGGGCGAGCGTATCGGGTGGAGAAACGTGGTCGAAACGTGGTCCGTCCGGTGAGACGCCGTTCGGACGAGGGTCGAGCGGGGCGGGACGGGAGGGGCGTCCCGGCCCTGCCGGCCGTGGGAGCTGCTTTGCTTGAGCCATGTCGGATCTCGAGACCGCGCTGCGCGAGGCCGTCCGCGGTGACGTCGGCTTCGATGTCACGTCGCGGGCCCTGGTCACCATGGACGCGTCCAACTACCGGCGGGTCCCCGTGGGGGTCGTCGCCCCTCGGGACGCCGACGACGTGGCCGCCGTACTGGAACTGTGCCGGGCGCACGGGGTGCCCGTCGTACCGCGGGGCGGGGGCACCTCGATCGCGGGGCAGGCCACCGGCACGGGGGTCGTCCTGGACTTCACCCGGTACATGAACCGGCTGGTCTCGCTGGATGCCGGTGCCCGGACGGCCGTGGTCCAGCCGGGGCTGGTGCTCGACCGGCTCCAGGAGGCCGCCGCCCCGCACGGGCTCCGTTTCGGGCCCGATCCGGCCACGCACAGCCGCTGCACGCTCGGCGGGATGATCGGCAACAACTCGTGCGGCTCGCACTCGGTGGCCTGGGGGACGACCGCGGACAGCGTGCGGGAGCTGGACGTCGTCACCGCGCGCGGGGAGCGGCTGCGGCTCGGGCCGGGGTGGGCCGGCGCGCCGGACGGGCTGCGGGCGCTCGTCGAGGGCGAGCTGGCGCGGCTGCGCACCGGGTTCCCCGAGCTGCCCCGCCGTATCTCCGGATACGCGCTGGACGCGCTGCTGCCGGAGAAGGGCGCCGACGTGGCCCGGTCCTTCTGCGGCTCCGAGGGCACCCTGGGCGTGCTCACGGAGGCGGTGGTCGATCTCGTCGAGGCGCCACGCGCGCGTGCGCTCGCCGTACTCGGCTACGCCGACGAGGGCGCCGCCGCCGAGGCCGCGGCCGGGCTGCCGACGTGGAGGTCCCCCGGCTCGAGCGAGGTCGAGAGGGGGGCAGGGCCGCTGACGGTCGAGGGCATGGCCGCCGACCTGGTGCGTTCGCCGGTGGGGCTGCCGCGTGGCGGGGCGTGGCTGTTCGTGGAGACGGGCGGGGACGTCGCCGGTGAGGCCCGCGCGCGTGCGGAGGCCGTCGTGCGGGCGGCCGACGTCGTGGACGCGCTCGTGGTGACGGACGCCGCCGGGCAGCGCGCCCTGTGGCGCGTCCGGGAGGACGCCAGCGGTACGGCCACCCGGATGCCGGACGGCACGGAGGCCTGGCCCGGCTGGGAGGACTGCGCGGTGCCGCCGGCCCGGCTCGGCCCGTATCTGCGGGACTTCCGCGCCCTGCTGGCCGCGCACGGCCTGCGCGGCACGCCGTACGGGCACTTCGGGGACGGCTGCATCCACGTCCGCATCGACTTCGACCTGCTCACCGAGGCGGGCGTCGGCCGTTTCCGCCGCTTCTCGGAGGAGCTGGCCGACCTGGTCGTGGCGCACGGCGGCTCGCTGTCCGGGGAGCACGGCGACGGGCGGGCGCGCGCCGAGCTGCTGCCTCGGATGTACGGCGAGGAGATGGTCGCCCTCTTCGAACGGGCGAAAGGCGTCTGGGACCCCGACGACCTCCTCAACCCCGGCATGCTGGTCCGACCCGCCCCCCTCGACTCCGGCCTGCGCTTCGCCGTCCTGCCCCGCGAGCCCGTCGACGTGGCCTTCGGCTACCCCGGCGACGGGGGCGACTTCACCGCCGCCGTCCGCCGCTGCGTCGGCGTCGCCGCATGCCGTACGACGACGGAGTCCGGACCCGCCGTGATGTGCCCCTCCTACCGGGCCACGGGCGAGGAACGGCACTCCACGCGCGGGCGGGCCCGGCTGCTGCACGAGATGCTCGCCGGTGAGGTGGTCACCGACGGCTGGCGGTCGGAGGAGGTGCGGGAGGCGCTCGACCTCTGCCTCTCCTGCAAGGGCTGCCGTTCGGACTGCCCGGTAGGGGTGGACATGGCCACGTACAAGGCGGAGTTCCTCCACCACCACTACGCGGGCCGCCGCCGCCCGGCCGCCCACTACAGCATGGGGCGCCTGCCGGTCTGGCTGCGCGGGGTGAGCCGTACGCGCACGGCATCGCTCGTCAACGCGCTGGCGGGGACGGGACCGCTGGCGCGCGTCGCGAAACGGGTGGGCGGGATCGCCGCGGAGAGGGACGTCCCGCGGCTGGCTCGGCAGACGTTCAGCGGGTGGTGGCGGGGCCGGGGGCCCGCGAAAGACCCCGGCGGCTCCGGTCCCCTCGTCGTCCTGTGGCCCGACACCTTCACCGAGCACCTCTCGCCCTCCGTCGGGCGGGCGGCCGTGCGGGTGCTGGAGGCGGCCGGGCTGCGGGTGACGCTGCCGCCGAACCTGCGGATGCGGGGGCGGCCGGTCGGGGACGGGCGGTCCAGGAGCGCGGCGGCCCTGCTGACGGCCCGTCGCGGCCGGGTCTGCTGCGGACTGACGTACTTCTCCACCGGGCAGCTCGACCACGCGCGCGTGGTGCTGCGGCGCACCCTCGACCTGATGGATCCGGTGCTGGAGACGGACGCGCCGGTCGTCGTACTGGAGCCGAGCTGCGCCGCCGCCCTGCGGAGCGATCTGCCCGAGCTGCTGCACGACGACCCGCGCGCGGCCCGCCTCGCCGCCCGCGTCCTCACCTTCGCGGAGACACTGGAACGGCACGCGCCCGGCTGGCGGCCACCGCGCCTCGACCGTCCCGTCGTCGGCCAGACCCACTGCCATCAGCACGCCGTCCTGGGCGACACGGCCGACCGCCGGCTGCGCGAGGCCGCCGGGCTCGACGGCGAGCTGAGTGGCGGCTGCTGCGGACTCGCGGGCAACTTCGGCTTCGAGAAGGGACACTTCGAGGTGTCACGAGCCTGCGCCGAGGAGCAGCTCCTGCCGTCCGTGCGGGACGCCGACCCGGACACGGTGGTCCTCGCCGACGGCTACTCCTGCCGCACCCAGCTCGAACAGCTGGCGGGCGCGCGGGGGCGGCACCTCGCCGAGGCGCTGGCGGACGGGCTGGCGGACGAGGCCGCGCGGGACACGGAAAGCCGCTGACGCGCCCTGTTGCCGGACGTACAGGACGGACGGCGACCTGGAACCGTGCGGTCGGGAGAGGGGAGCCGGGGGAGTGGTCCGGCTCCCTCCTCCCGCCGCACGGCCGGCACCTGTTTCTCCGTCGGCACTCGCGCGTCGGCACCCGCGCGTGCGGACACGCGGGCGCGGAAGGTGTTCGGTCCGCGGGACGGGCGTGGCCGACTCCTACGCTGGCCGGACAAGCCCGTCGAAGGAGCCTCGCGCATGAGCCTGCGTGTCCAGCCGATCACCCGCGACGAGCACCTGGCGTTCGTCGCGGGCCGTCCGTCCGTCAGTCATACGCAGCTCCCCGCATGGGGGGACGTGAAGCCGGACTGGCGGGCGGAGAGCCTCGGCTGGTTCGACGAGCGGGGGGCGCTCGTGGGGGCGGGGCTGGTGCTGCTGCGGCCGCTGCCGAAGCTGAAGAGGTACCTGGCGTATCTGCCCGAGGGGCCGGTCGTCGACTGGTTCGCGGCCGACCTGGCCGAGCGCTGGCTGAAGCCGATGCTCGCCCACCTCGCGGCGCGGGGCGCGTTCTCGGTGAAGATGGGCCCGCCCGTCGTCGTACGACGCTGGAGTGCCGAGGCCGTGAAGGCCGCGATCGCCGACCCGGACGCCCGGCGGCTGCGGGACGCGGAGCCCACCTCGACCGACGCGCGCGCCCTCGACGTCGCCGAACGGCTGCGGGGCGCCGGCTGGCGGCAGGCCGAGCCGGGCGGCGAGGACGGCTTCGCGGCCGGACAGCCGCGGTACGTCTTCCAGGTGCCGTACGCCGGACGGTCGCTGGAAGAGGTCCGGGGCGGCCTCAACCAGCAGTGGCGGCGCAACATCAAGAAGGCGGAGAAGGCGGGCGTCAAGGTCGTCCGCGGCGACCAGGCGGACCTGGCGGTCTTCTACGGGCTGTACACCGAGACGGCCGAACGGGACCGGTTCATCCCGCGGCCGCTGGCCTACTTCCAGCGCATGTGGACCGCGCTCAACGCCGAACACCCCGACCGGATGCGGCTCTACCTCGCCCACCACGACGGCGAGGCCCTCGCCGCCGCCACCATGCTCACCGTCGGCGAGCACGTCTGGTATTCGTACGGCGCCTCGACCAGCCGCAGACGCGAGGTCCAGTCCAACAACGCCCTGCAATGGCGCATGATGTCCGACGCCCACGAACTCGGCGCCGCGGTCTACGACCTGCGCGGCATCACCGACACCCTGGAGGAGGCGAACCACCTCCTCGGCCTCCTCCGCTTCAAGGTGGGCACGGGCGGCCAGGCGGTGGAGTACCTCGGGGAGTGGGATTTCCCGCTGAACCGGCTCCTTCACCGGGCGCTGGGGCTGTACATGGCGCGTCGCTGAGGCCCACGACGGGCCAGGGCTTCCCGGACCGCCGAGCCGCACAGCGGCCTCGCGGAGGGTGGCACGGCGGACAGCGGCCCGGTGAGTGGTGGCACTTCGGACAGTGGCCAATTCACTTCACACCCCTGATGCAGTCCATTACTCTGGACTGCGCAGTACATCGTGATGGACGCCATGGCAGCCGTGGCGCGGAGCCCGCCGAACCCCTGGACCGCCCGTGAACACCCCCGACACCACCGCGCCGACCCGGCAGCCCGCCACCCCGGCCGGTCCGGCCACTCCGGCCACTCCGGACACTCCGGCCGGTCCGGCCACCGGACCGGCCCGGTGGGCCGCCCTCGGTCCCGTCGGCCTGGTGCTCGCCGGAGGGGTGTCCGTCCAGTTCGGCGGCGCGCTCGCGGTGACCCTGATGCCGCGGGCGGGCGCGCTGGGCGTCGTCGCGCTGCGGCTGCTGGTCGCGGCCGTCGTCCTGCTCGTCGTCTGCCGGCCCAGGCTGCGCGGGCACTCCCGCTCCGACTGGGGCACGGTCGTCGTCTTCGGCGTCACCATGGCCGCGATGAACGGCCTCTTCTACCAGGCCGTCGACCGCATCCCCCTGGGTACCGCGGTCACCCTGGAGGTCCTGGGCCCGCTCGCCCTCTCCGTCCTGGTCTCGCGGCGCGCCCTGAACCTCGTCTGGGCCGGGCTCGCGCTCGCGGGCGTCTTCCTGCTCGGCGGCGGGGTCGGCGACCTCGACCCGTGGGGAGCCGTGTTCGCGCTGTCGGCGGGTGCCATGTGGGCGGCGTACATCGTCTTCAGCGGTCGTACCGGCCGCCGCTTCCCGCAGGCGGACGGGCTCGCGCTGGCGATGGCGGTGGGCGCGGTGCTGTTCCTGCCCCTGGGCATCGTCGAGTCGGGCACGAAGCTCCTCGACCCGGTGACGCTCGGCCTGGGCGCGGCAGTGGCGGTGCTGTCCTCCGTCCTGCCCTACACGCTCGAACTCCTCGCCCTGCGACGCATGCCCGCCTCCACCTTCGCGATCATGATGAGCCTGGAACCCGCCCTCGCGGCGGCGGCCGGCTTCCTCATCCTCGACCAGGCCCTGTCCGCCGTGGAGGCGGCGGCGATCGCCCTGGTCATCGCGGCGAGCATGGGCGCGGTGCGGACCCAGGTGGGACGGCGGGGGAGGCCGGCGGTTCCGGAGGCGTGAGGGGTCCGTCCGCGGCGGCACCGGGACGGGGGCCCGAGCCCATAAATCATGCAAGCATGCTTGCTTGTTTCTGGGGGCGCTGCCATGCTCCTGCCCATGGCCGACCCGACGCCCGTGCTCGACGACCTGCGTGCCGAAAGCGACGAACTCGACCGGCTGGTGGCCGGGGAGGGTCCGGATCGCTGGGCCCTGCCGACCCCCGCCCCCGGCTGGAGCGTCGCCCACCAGATCGCGCACCTCGCCTGGACCGACCACTCGGCCCTCCTCGCCGTCACGGACGAGCAGGGGTTCCGGGCCCTGGTCGAACAGGCCCTCGCCGCCCCCGACTCCTTCGTCGACCAGGGCGCCGAGCAAGCCGCCGGGCTGCCGCCCGCCGAGCTGCTGTCGCGCTGGCGGGACGGCCGCGCCGCCCTCGACGAGGCGCTGCGCGAGGCCCCGCCCGGCGCCCGCTTCCCCTGGTACGGCCCCCCGATGGCCGCCGCCTCCCTCGCCACCGCCCGCCTCATGGAGACCTGGGCCCACGGCCTGGACGTGGCCGACGCCCTCGGCGTCACCCGCGCCCCCACCGACCGCATCCGGCACATCGCCCGACTCGGCGTCCGCACCCGCGACTTCTCCTTCGGCGTGCACGGGCTGCCCGCCCCCGCCGACCCCCTCCGAGTGGAGCTCCGCGGCCCCTCGGGCGAGTGGTGGACCTACGGCCCCGAAGGCGCCCCTCAGCGCGTCACCGGCCCCGCGCTCGACTTCTGCCTGCTGGTCACCCAGCGCGCCCACCGCACCGACCTGGCCCTGCGCGCCGAGGGGCCCGACGCCGACCGCTGGCTGGACATCGCCCAGGCCTTCGCGGGGCCGCCCGGCACCGGCCGCCCGCCGAGGGAAGCCACCCGATGACCGCCCGGCCCCTGCGCGTGGGCAACGCCTCCGGCTTCTACGGCGACCGCTTCGACGCCCTGCGCGAGATGCTCACCGGGGGCGAACTCGAAGTCGTCACCGGCGACTACCTCGCCGAGCTGACCATGCTGATCCTCGGCCGGGACCGCCTGAAGGACCCCTCCGCCGGGTACGCCCGCACCTTCCCGCGCCAGTTGGAGGAGACCCTCGGCCTCGCTCACGAACGCGGGGTCAGGATCGTCACCAACGCCGGCGGTCTCAACCCGGCCGGACTCGCCGACGCCGTGAGGGCGTTGGCGGAGCGGCTCGGCATCGCCGTACGCGTCGCGCACGTCGAGGGGGACGACCTCGGGCCCCGGTATCCCGGCAGTCTCACCGCGCACGCCTACCTCGGCGGCTTCGGCATCGCCGCCTGTCTGCGGGCCGGCGCGGACGTCGTGGTGACCGGGCGCGTGACGGACGCGGCCCTGGTCACCGGACCCGCCGCCGCCCACTTCGGCTGGGGGCCCACGGACCACGACCGGCTCGCGGGAGCAGTCGTCGCCGGGCACGTCCTGGAGTGCGGGACACAGGCCACCGGCGGCAACTACGCCTTCTTCGGCGAGCGCGACGGCGACGTCCGCAGGCCCGGCTTCCCGCTCGCCGAGCTGCACGCCGACGGCAGCAGCGTCATCACCAAGCATCCGGGCACGGGCGGCTTCGTCGACGTCGGCACGGTCACCGCCCAGCTGCTGTACGAGACGGGCGGCGCCCGGTACGCCGGACCGGACGTCACCGCCCGGCTCGACACCGTACGGCTCACCCAGGACGGCCCCGACCGGGTCCGGATCGACGGCGTGCGCGGCGAGGCGCCGCCCCCGGACCTCAAGGTGGGCCGCACGCGCCTCGGTGGGTACCGCAACGAGGTCGTGTTCGTGCTGACCGGTCTCGACATCGAGGCCAAGGCGGCTCTGGTGAGGGCGCAGATGGCGGAGGCGTTCGCCAAGGCGACGCCCCAGGAGGTCCGTTGGGACCTGGTCCGCACCGACCGTGCCGACGCGAGCACGCAGGAGACGGCGAGCGCGCTGCTGCGGCTCGTCGTCCGCGATCCCGACCGGAGCGTCGTCGGACGGGCGCTGAGCGGCGCCGCCGTCGAACTGGCGCTGGCCAGCTATCCCGGCTTCCACGTCCTCGCGCCGCCCGGCGAGGGCGCCCCCTACGGGGTGTTCGAGGCCGCGTACGTCCCGCGGAGCGAGGTGGACCACGTCGCCGTCCTCGCCGACGGCCGCCGCGTTCCCGTGCCCCCGGCCGCCGACACCCTCGGTCTGGACGACGTGCCGCAACCGCCGCTGCCCGAGCCACCGCCGGACGGCCCCGTGCGCCGGGCGCCGCTGGGGCTCGTCGCCGGGGCCCGCAGCGGCGACAAGGGCGGGGACGCCAATGTGGGTGTGTGGGTGCGGTCGGAGGCGGCGTGGCGGTGGCTCGCCCACACACTGACCGTCGACCGGTTCCGCGAACTGATCCCCGAGAGCGGCCGGTCGCGCGTGACCCGGCACGTCCTGCCCGGCCTGCGCGCCCTGAACTTCGTCGTCGAGGGCCTCCTGGGCGCCGGCGTCGCCGCCCAGCACCGCTTCGACCCGCAGGCCAAGGCACTCGGCGAATGGCTGCGCTCCCGCCACCTGGACATACCGGAGGACCTGCTGTGACCGTCCTGTCGTCGGCGCTGGACCCCCACGGCCCCGACCACCGAGCCCGCCGCGAGAGCATGCTCGCCAAGCTCGCCGACCTCGACGCCGAGCACGCGAAGGCGCTGGCGGGCGGCGGCGAGAAGTACGTCGCCCGGCACCGCGGGCGCGGCAAGCTGCCGGCCCGTGAGCGCGTCGAACTGCTCCTCGACCCCGACACCCCGTTCCTGGAACTGTCGCCGCTGGCGGCGTGGGGCAGCGAGTACACGGTGGGCGCCTCCCTGGTCACCGGCATCGGCGTCGTCGAGGGCGTCGAGTGCCTGATCACCGCCAACGACCCCACCGTGCGCGGCGGCGCCAGCAATCCGTGGTCGCTGAAGAAGGCACTGCGCGCCAACGACATCGCGCTCGCCAACCGGCTGCCCGTGATCAGCCTGGTGGAGTCCGGCGGGGCCGACCTGCCCTCGCAGAAGGAGATCTTCATCCCCGGCGGCGCGATCTTCCGGGACCTGACCCGGCTGTCCGCGGCCGGGATCCCGACCGTCGCCGTCGTCTTCGGCAACTCCACGGCCGGCGGCGCGTACGTCCCCGGCATGTCCGACCACGTGATCATGGTCAGGGAGCGGGCGAAGGTGTTCCTCGGCGGGCCGCCGCTGGTGAAGATGGCGACCGGCGAGGAGAGCGACGACGAGTCGCTCGGCGGCGCCGAGATGCACGCGCGCGTGTCCGGCCTCGCCGACCACTTGGCCGTCGACGAACCGGACGCCCTGCGCCAGGCCCGCCGGGTCGTGGCCCGCCTCAACCACCGCAAGCCGTACGAGGACCCGGGACCGGCCGAGCCCCCCAAGTACGATCCGGAGGAACTCCTCGGGATCGTCCCCGGCGACCTCAGGACGCCGTTCGACCCGCGCGAGGTGATCGCGCGCATCGTCGACGCCTCCGACTTCGACGAGTTCAAGCCGCTGTACGGGACCAGCCTGGTCACCGGCTGGGCGAGTCTGCACGGCTACCCGGTGGGCATCCTCGCCAACGCCCGGGGCGTGCTGTTCAGCGCCGAGTCCCAGAAGGCCGCCCAGTTCATCCAGCTCGCCAACCAGCGCGACATCCCGCTGGTCTTCCTGCACAACACCACCGGCTACATGGTCGGCAAGGAGTACGAGCAGGGCGGCATCATCAAACACGGCTCGATGATGATCAACGCCGTGTCCAACTCGAAGGTCCCGCACCTCTCCGTCCTCATGGGCGCCTCCTACGGCGCCGGCCACTACGGCATGTGCGGGCGCGCCTACGACCCCCGCTTCCTGTTCGCCTGGCCCAGCGCCAAGTCGGCCGTCATGGGCCCCCAACAGCTCGCCGGGGTGCTCTCCATCGTCGCCCGCCAGTCCGCCGCCGCCAAGGGCCTGCCCTACGACGAGGAGGGCGACGCCGCCCTGCGCGCGATGGTCGAGCAGCAGATCGAGTCCGAGTCGCTGCCCATGTTCCTGTCCGGGCGGCTGTACGACGACGGTGTCATCGACCCGCGCGACACCCGCACCGTCCTCGGCCTGTGCCTGTCGGCCGTCCACAACGCCCCCTACGAGGGCGCGCGGGGCGGCTTCGGCGTCTTCCGGATGTGAGGGACCTTCCAGTGATCACTTCTGTGCTCGTCGCCAACCGCGGCGAGATCGCCTGCCGCGTCTTCCGCACCTGCCGCGCGTCGGGAATCCGAACGGTCGCCGTGCACTCGGACGCCGACGCCCACGCCCTCCACGCGCGCGTGGCCGACACGGCCGTACGGCTGCCCGGCGACACGCCCGCGCAGACGTATCTGCGGACCGACCTGATCGTGAAGGCGGCCGTCGCGGCGGGGGCGGACGCCGTGCACCCCGGCTACGGCTTCCTCTCCGAGAACGCCGACTTCGCGCGCGCCGTCCTGGACGCCGGCCTCGTCTGGATCGGGCCGCCGCCCGAGGCGATCGAGGCGATGGCGTCCAAGACCCGCGCGAAGGCGCTCATGGGGCTCGCCCCGCTGAGCGCCGACGAGGTGACCGAGTCCGACCTGCCGGTCCTGGTGAAGGCCGCCGCGGGTGGCGGCGGACGCGGCATGCGCGTCGTACGCCGCCTGACCGAGCTGACGCCCGCGCTGGAGGGCGCGCGCGCCGAGGCCGCGAGCGCCTTCGGCGACGGCGAGGTCTTCGTCGAGCCCTACGTGGAGAACGGCCGCCACGTCGAGGTGCAGATCCTCGCCGACACCCACGGCACGGTCTGGGCCCTCGGCACCCGCGACTGCTCCCTCCAGCGCCGCCACCAGAAGGTCGTCGAGGAGGCCCCGGCACCCGGCCTCCCCGACGAACTCGCCGACGAGCTGGAGGCGATGGCCGTCCGGGCCGCGCGCGCCGTGGACTACACCGGCGCCGGAACCGTCGAGTTCCTCGTCGCCGACGGCCGCGCCCACTTCCTGGAGATGAACACCCGCCTCCAGGTCGAACACCCCGTCACGGAAGCCGTCTTCGGCCTCGACCTGGTGGCCGAGCAGATCCGCGTCGCGGAGGGCCACCGGCTGGCCGCCGAGCCGCCGCCCGCGCGTGGCCACGCCGTCGAGGCCCGCCTCTACGCCGAGGACCCGGCGGCCGACTGGACACCGCAGACCGGCACCCTGCACCGCCTCGCCGTCCCCGAGGGGGTCCGCCTCGACACCGGCTTCGGCGACGGCGACACCATCGGCGTCCACTACGACCCCCTGCTCGCCAAGGTGGTCGCCCACGCCCCCACGCGCGCGGAGGCCGTCCGCACCCTCGCGGGCGCGCTGGAGCAGGCGACCCTCCACGGCCCGGTCACCAACCGCGACCTCCTCGTCGCCTCCCTGCGGCACGAGGAGTTCCTCTCCGCCCGCATGGACACCGGCTTCTACGACCGTCACCTCACGACCCTCACCGCACCGGCCCCCGACCCGTACGCCCCGCTGGCCGCAGCCCTCGCCGAGGCCCACGGCCGCTCCCGCTTCGGCGGCTGGCGCAACCTGCCCTCCCAGCCGCGGACCCGGCGCTATCTCCTGGCGGGCGAGGAGCACGAGGTCCGCTACCACCACACCCGGACCGGCCTCACGGCGGACGGCGTGCACGTCGTCCACACCGACGGGTCCCTCGTCGTCCTGGAGGTGGACGGGGTACGGCGCCGGTTCCAGGTGGCCCGCTACGGCGACCGCGTCCACGTCAACGCCGGCATTCTCACCGCCCTGCCCCGCTTCCCCGAACCCGAGAACCAGCGGGCCCCCGGCTCCCTGCTGGCCCCGATGCCCGGCACGGTCGTCAAGCTCGCGGACGGCCTCGTCACCGGATCGAGTGTCCGCGCGGGCGAACCGATCGTGTGGCTCGAAGCGATGAAGATGCAACACGTCATCTCGGCACCGGCGGCGGGGACGCTCACGGCGCTGCCGGTGACGACGGGACAGCAGGTGGAGGTCGGCACCTTGCTGGCGGTAGTGCGCACAGCCTAGGCGCGCGGGGCCGTGTCGACATGCGGCTCCGCCGCGTGGGCCCGCCCAGCCACACCCGATCCGCACGCGAAGGAGCCACCATGACCACCCTGATCGAGTCCGACGAGCACAAGGCACTGAGGGCAGCCGTCTCCGACTTCGCCCGGCACCACCCGCCCGGGACCGCGAACCTCTGGCAGGAAGCCGCCAAGCTCGGCTACATCGGCGTCAACCTCCCCGAGGAGTACGGCGGCGGGGGCGGCGGCATCACCGAACTCTCCCTCGTCCTGGAGGAACTCGGCGCCGCGGGATCCCCCCTGCTGATGATGATCGTCAGCCCGGCCATCTGCGGCACGGTGATCTCCCGCTTCGGCACGGACGCCCAGAAACGGGAGTGGCTCCCCGCCCTCGCCGACGGCTCCCGCCTGATGGCCTTCGGCATCACCGAGCCCGACGCCGGCTCCAACAGCCACCGCATCACCACCACCGCCCGCCGCGACCAGGTGAGCGGCGACTGGCTGCTGACCGGCCGCAAGGTGTTCGTCTCCGGCGTGGACATCGCCGACGCCACCCTCATCGTCGGCCGCACGGAGACCGCGTCCGGCGCAGCGGGTCGCACGGGCCTCAAGCCCTGCCTGTTCATCGTCCCGCGCGACGCGCCCGGCTTCACCCGGCGGCCCATCGACATGGAACTCCACGCCGTCGAGAAGCAGTTCGAGCTGGTCCTGGACGACGTACGGCTGCCCGCCGAGGCGCTGGTCGGTGGGGGCCCCTCCCACGCTATCGGCAGCGGGGGAGACGACGCGGGGTTGCTCCAGCTGTTCGCCGGCCTCAACCCGGAGCGCATCATGACGGCCGCCTTCGCGATCGGCATGGGCCGCCACGCACTCGGGAAGGCGATCGCGTACGCCCGCGAGCGCACCGTCTGGAAGACCCCCATCGGCGCCCACCAGGCCATCGCGCACCCCCTCGCGCAGGCCCACATCGATCTCGAACTGGCCCGTCTGATGATGCAGAAGGCGGCCCGTCTGTACGACGCGGGGGACGACGTCGGCGCGGGGGAGGCCGCCAACATGGCCAAGTACGCCGCCGGGGAGGCCTGCGTGAAGGCGGTCGACCAGGCGGTGCACACCCTCGGCGGCAACGGCCTCACGCGCGAGTTCGGCCTCGCCTCGTTGGTCACGGCCTCGCGCGTGGCTCGTATCGCCCCGGTGAGCCGGGAGATGATCCTGAACTACGTCTGTCACCAGACCCTGGGCCTGCCCAAGTCGTACTGACCGTCCGGACACCCGCCGGCCGGCGAGGAGGAACCATGTTCCGCAGCGAGTACGCAGACGTCCCGCCCGTAGACCTCCCCATCCACGAAGCCGTGCTGGGCCGTGCCGCCGAGTTCGGCGACCTGCCCGCCCTCGTCGACGGCACCGACGGCACCACCCTCACCTACGAGCAGGTGGACCGGTTCCACCGGCGGATCGCCGCCGCCCTCTCCGAGGCCGGCGTCCGCAAGGGCGACGTACTCGCCCTGCACAGCCCCAACACGATCGCCTTCCCGACCGCGTTCTACGGCGCCACCCGCGCGGGGGCCACCGTCACCACCGTGCACCCGCTCGCCACCGCCGAGGAGTTCGCCAAGCAGCTCGGCGACTCGGCGGCCCGCTGGATCGTCACCGTCTCCCCACTGCTGGGAACGGCCCGCAGGGCGGCCGAACTGGCCGGCGGTGTCGACGAGATCTTCGTCTGCGACAGTGCCGCCGGGCACCGTTCACTGATCGACATGCTCGCCTCCGCGGCTCCCGAGCCGCAGGTCACCATCGACCCCGTCGAGGACGTCGCGGCCCTGCCGTACTCCTCGGGCACCACGGGCGTCCCGAAGGGGGTGATGCTCACCCACCGGCAGATCGCCACCAACCTCGCCCAGCTCGAACCGGCGATCACGACGGGCCCCGGCGACCGCGTCCTGGCGGTTCTCCCCTTCTTCCACATCTACGGCCTCACCGCCCTCATGAACGCGCCGCTGCGCAAGGGCGCCACCGTCGTCGTGCTGCCCCGCTTCGACCTGGAGACGTTCCTCGCTGCCATCCAGAACCACCGCATCACCGGCCTGTACGTGGCCCCGCCGATCGTCCTCGCCCTGGCCAAACACCCGGCGGTCGCCGAGTACGACCTGTCGTCCCTGCGGTACGTCATCAGCGCCGCCGCTCCCCTGGACGCCGGCCTCGCCGCCGCCTGCGCCGCGCGCCTGGACCTGCCGCCCGTCGGCCAGGCCTACGGCATGACGGAACTGTCGCCCGGCACCCACGTCGTTCCCCTGGACGCCATGCGCGACGCCCCCGCCGGCACCGTCGGCAAGCTGATCGCCGGCACCGAGATGCGCATCGTCTCCCTCGACGACCCCGACCATGACCTCGGCGTCGGCGAAGCCGGCGAGATCCTTATCCGCGGCCCCCAGGTCATGAAGGGATACCTGGGCCGCCCCGACGCCACCGCCGCGATGATCGACGGCGACGGCTGGCTGCACACCGGCGACATCGGCCGCGTCGACGCCGACGGCTGGCTGTTCGTCGTCGACCGGGTCAAGGAGCTCATCAAGTACAAGGGCTTCCAGGTGGCCCCCGCCGAACTGGAGGCGCTGCTGCTCACCCACCCCGGCATCGCCGACGCCGCCGTCATCGGCGAGTACGACGGCGACGGCAACGAGGTGCCGCACGCGTACGTGGTCCGCCAGCCGACCGCACCCGACCTCTCCGAGGGAGAGGTCGCGATGCACGTCGCCGAGCGCGTCGCCCCGTACAAACGCGTCCGCCTGGTCACCTTCATCGACACCGTGCCCCGTGCCGCCTCGGGGAAGATCCTGCGCCGCGAACTGCGGGAGCGCCCATGACCGCACCGGAGAAGGCACCTCGGACGGCGTCGGAAGGAGCAGCATCCATGACCCCGCTGGTCGGCCGTACCCGTGACCGGGGCGTCGAGACGCTCAGCCTCGACGCCACCGACACCCGCAACGCCCTCTCGGCGCCCCTGGTCGCGGAACTCGCGGACGCGCTCACCGACTGCGCCGAGGACCCCGACGTCCGCGCCGTCGTCCTCACCCACACCGGCGGCACCTTCTGCGCCGGCGCCGACCTGCGCGAGTCTCCCCCACCGGCGGCTTCTCGCGAGCGGGGGGAGGCCCCTGGCCCGGACGTCTTCGTCGCCCTCCTGCGGCAGCTCGTCGAACTGCCCAAGCCGGTCGTCGCCCGCGTCACCGGGCACGTGCGCGCCGGGGGGCTCGGCCTCCTCGCCGCCTGTGACATCACCGCCGCGTCCACCGCGTCGACGTTCGCCTTCACCGAGGTACGCGTCGGGGTGGCCCCGGCGGTCATCTCCCTGCCGCTCCTCGCGCGCACCGACCCCCGCGCCCTGTCCCGCTACTACCTCACCGGCGAACGCTTCGACGCCCCCGAGGCGGCCCGCATCGGCCTGCTCACCGCGACCGGCGACGACGTCGACGCCGTGCTCACCCCCGTGCTGGACGGCCTGCGCAAGGCCTCGCCCCAAGGGCTGGCGGAGACGAAACGGCTGCTCACGGTTAGGGTGCTGGAGGCGTTCGAGCGGGACGCGGCCGATCTCACCGCGCTCTCCGCCCGACTGTTCGCCTCCCCGCAGGCCCGCGAGGGAATGACGGCCTTTCTCGAACGACGGGAACCCGCATGGGCGTTGTGAGCCCGGTCGACCGCGACCGCGCCCCCAAGCAGGACCGCAGCCGGGTCACCCGGCAGCGGCTCCTGGAAGCCGCCGTGGCCTGCCTCGCCGAACGCGGCTGGGCGGGCTCCACGGTCTCCGTCGTCGCCGAACGGGCAGGCGTCTCCCGCGGCGCCGCCCAGCACCACTTCCCCACCCGCGAGGACCTCTTCACCGCCGCCGTCGAATACGTCGCCGAGGAACGCTCCCTCGCCCTGCGCGCCCTGTTCCCCCAGGGCGCGGCGGGTGACCGCCGCGCCGTCGTGTCGGCCCTCGTCGACCTCTACACCGGCCCGCTGTTCCGGGCCGCCCTGCACCTGTGGGTCGCCGCCTCCAACGAGGAGCAGCTCCGTTCGCGCGTCACGGAACTGGAGGCCCGCGTCGGCCGCGAAACCCACCGCATAGCCGTCGACCTGCTCGGCGCCGACGAGTCCGGACCGGGCGCCCGAGAAACCGTCCAGGGTCTCCTCGACATGGCCCGCGGCCTCGGCCTCGCCAACCTCCTCACCGACGACGGCCCCCGCCGCGACCGCGTCGTCACCCAGTGGGCGGCCCTGCTGGAACAGAACCTCGGCCGCTGAACGAGAACCGGTCCCGGGCGACCGCGGGGAGGAAGCGGCACGCCCTCACGGGCTGAGCCGCTCCACCCGCCAGCCGCCGTCCGTCTCCGCCACGTACCGCAGACGGTCGTGCAGCCGGTTCTCCCGGCCCTGCCAGAACTCCACCGACTCCGGCACCACCCGGAAACCGCCCCAGTGCGGCGGCACCGGCACCTGCTCGCCCTCCGGATAGCGGGCCGCCAGCTCGGCGTAGGAGGCCTCGAGGTCGGCGCGCGACGCGATCACCGCGGACTGCGCGCTCGCCCACGCGCCGAGCTGCGAGCCGTGCGGCCGGGTCCGGAAGTACGCCGTCGTCTCGTCCCTCCCGGTGCGCCGGGCCACGCCCCGCACGATGACCTGCCGGGCCATCGGATGCCACGGGAACAGCAGGGAGACGTGGTGGTTCTCCGCGAGGTCGCGCGCCTTGCCGGAGTCGTAGTTGGTGTAGAAGACGAAGCCCTGCTCGTCGAAGTGCTTCAGCAGCACCGTGCGGGAGGAGGGCCGCCCCCGGGCGTCCGCCGTGGACACGACCATGGCGTTCGGCTCGAACAGGTGCGCCTCCGCCGCGGCCTGCTTGAACCAACGCGCGAACTGCTCCACGGGAGTGGCGGCCAGATCGGCCTCGTCGAGGCCCTCCGCCCGGTACTGCTTGCGCATGGAGGCGGGATCGGGAGAGACGGTTTCTGCGTGGTCCACGCCGTCATCTTGCCGCACCGGAGCCACCGGCAGCAGTACCCGCCCGTCCGAAGGTGGCACTGAGTGCCGCGGCACTCCCCAAAGGTGGCACTCGGGGATATGGTGCTGATGCCATCCCGGTCGGGTGACCACCGACCACACGGGGCATCACCGGGGTGACCGCCCAGGACCGCGAGTCCCCGCACGGACCGTGGATCCACCGGCGCCATCTGTCGCACACATCACGAGGAGCCGCCTGATGTCCGACTTCGTACCCGGACTCGAAGGAGTCGTCGCGTTCGAGACGGAGATCGCCGAACCGGACAAGGAGGGCGGCGCACTCCGGTACCGGGGCGTCGACATCGAGGACCTGGTGGGCCACGTCTCCTTCGGCAACGTATGGGGCCTGCTCGTCGACGGCGCCTTCAACCCCGGACTGCCGCCCGCCGAGCCGTTCCCCATCCCCGTCCACTCCGGTGACATCCGCGTCGACGTCCAGTCCGCGCTCGCCATGCTCGCCCCCGTCTGGGGTCTCAAACCGCTCCTCGACATCGACGCCGAGCAGGCCCGCGAGGACCTCGCCCGCGCCGCCGTCATGGCGCTGTCGTACGTCGCCCAGTCCGCCCGCGGCCAGGGCCGCCCCATGGTCCCGCAGAGCGAGATCGACAAGGCGCAGTCCGTCGTCGAGCGATTCATGATCCGCTGGCGTGGCGAGCCCGACCCCAAGCACGTCGCCGCGGTCGACGCCTACTGGACCTCCGCCGCCGAGCACGGCATGAACGCGTCCACCTTCACCGCCCGCGTCATCGCCTCCACCGGCGCGGACGTCGCCGCCGCCCTCTCGGGCGCCGTAGGAGCCATGTCCGGCCCCCTGCACGGCGGCGCGCCCTCGCGCGTCCTGGGCATGATCGAGGAGATCGAGCGCACCGGCGACGCCGAGGCCTACGTCAAGCAGGCCCTCGACAGGGGCGAACGCCTCATGGGCTTCGGCCACCGCGTCTACCGCGCCGAGGACCCCCGCGCGCGCGTGCTGCGCCGTACCGCCCGCGAGCTGGGCGCCCCCCGTTTCGAGATCGCCGAGGCCCTGGAGAAGGCCGCCCTGGCCGAACTCCACGCCCGCCGCCCGGACCGTGTCCTGGCGACCAACGTGGAGTTCTGGGCGGCCATCGTCCTCGACTTCGCCGAGGTCCCCGCGCACATGTTCACGTCGATGTTCACGTGCGCCCGCACCGCCGGCTGGTCGGCGCACATCCTGGAGCAGAAGCGCACCGGCCGCCTGGTGCGCCCCTCCGCCCGCTACACCGGCCCCGGCTCCCGCGCCCCCCAGCAGATCGAGGGGTACGCGGACATCGCCCACTGAGCCGGACGACAGGGGATCACGCGGGGCTGAGCAGCTCCGCGTGATGCCTCTCGGCCACCAGCGGATGGGCCCGCAGCTTGCCCTTCAGTTCGTTGAAGCCGTACTCCGCGAACAGCGGGTTGGCCGGATCGTCGGTCACCCCGGGGGCGGCGGACGCGTGCGGGAAGGGCAGGGGCTCCACCCGCGCGTCCAGCCGCGGGTTGTAGAAGAACGGCACGGAGAACCGCTCGACCGCGCTCGGCGGCGACACCACCCGGTGGTTGGTGGCCAGCAGGTACCCGTTCGTCGCCACCTCCAGCAACTCACCGAGATTGACGACGAACGCCCCCGGCAGCGGCGGCACGTCGTGGAACAGCCCGTCCTCACGCTGCACCTGGAGCCCGCCCACCTGGTCCTGGAGCAGCAGCGTCAGGAACCCGTAGTCCTTGTGGGCGCCCACGCCCTGCCCGGCTCCGTCCCCCGCGCTGCCCGGATAGCGCACCAGCTTCAGGTGCGGGTGCGCCCGCTCCCCGAACACCGGGTCGTAGAAGTCCGCGGGCGCCCCGATCGCGGCGAGCAACTCGTGCAGCAGCTTCTGCGCCACCCCACTGAGCCGCTCGACCCAGCGCAGCGCGGCCACCCGCAGCTCGGGCAGCCCGGCGGGCCACTGGTTGGGCCCTTCCAGCCACCAGTAGGCGGGCTCCCCGGGACCCGGCACCCGCGCCGGCCGCTCCGCCCCGATGTCCAGCTGGTCCCGCCAGTCCTGCCGGCCGCCGGTCCGCTCGTCGCCGGTGCGCGTGTAGCCACGGAAGTGCGGCGAGTTCACGTTGTCGATCGCCAGCCGCTCGGCCTCGGGCAGCGCGAAGAACCGCCGCATCGCGGAGAGCAGCGCCTTCGTCTCCTCCTCTGCCACCCCGTGCCCCACGAGCTGGAAGAACCCCACGTCGTGCGCGGCACTGTGCAGTTGTGCGCGCAACAGGTCGCGGGCCCGCGGCCCACGGTCGGCGGCGGAGAGATCGATGATCGGCAGTTGCTGGTACGACGGGTTCGTCGACACGTTCGTCATGGTGCGTCCGCAAGGTGTACGGGTCCCGCGCGAGCGCCGTGGGTGGGGCGGGCGCACGGGTGCCAAGTGGGCAGAGAGGTGGGACGTGGGCGGTTGCTGAACCGCGAAGGGGGCCGGACAGCTCAGAAGGAGCGTCGACAGCCCATGCTCGTGACGCGGACGTAGTCCACGTGGCGGCGCCGAACGAGCGAAAGCATGCGATCAGGGTACTCCCTGCCCACGCATTCGTACGTGGCGCACATCACGTACCGAAGATTCCACGGTGGGGCGGCTCTGCGCCGGTGGGGCCCGCGAACGCGGGCGACCCGCGAGTCTGGCCCTCCGAGGGAGGGGCCGGCCGGACTTACCGGCGACTCGCGGGTCGGGTGACTGCGTTGAACTGGCCGGCTACGTGCGCTCTCGCACACGTGGGTCCGGCACCGCACTACGGGGTGTGGTGGCAGGCCGCTAGCCCGCAGTCACCTCACGAGTCCGGGAATCACACATCTACCGGATCACCTCCTTTCAGCGTGTGACGACACCTTAAGAACCGCCCCGCCGCCCTATCAACCCTTTTTCGGAAGGCCGTGCGCGAGACCGGTGGACGTGGGTTCTCCGCTCACCTGGCGTTCCCGCACGACTTCCCCCATGGCCGAGCGGCGGGCCGTCCTCGGCGGCTCCCCCTCCGAGGAGCGGATCGGACACGCGCGGGCCGTCGTCGACGGTGAACCCGTGCACGTGTCGGGGACGACCGGCTTCGACCACGCGACGACGACGATCTCGCACGACGCGGTCGAGCAGGCCGAGCAGTGCCTGCGCAACATCGGGGCCGCGCCGACGCAGGCGCGGGGTGCGGGTTCGCGGACGTCGTGAGGGCGCGCTGCCTGCTGCCCGAGCGGGCCGACTTCGAGCCCTGCCGACCGGTGCTGCGCGGCTGCTTCGGCCAGGTGCGGCCGGCGGCGACGATGACGGTGTGCGGGCGGACGGACCGCGGATGAGGATCGGGACCGAGGTGTGCGCCCGCCGCCCCGAGGCCGGCCCCACGACCCCGTTGACCCCCGCCGGGCAGCGCGATTGTCTGGTGCCGTGACCGATCCTCGTCTTCGTATCGCGCCTGTTTCCGGTGCGGCCATGCTCGAACAGTGGCGGCAGGTCCACAACGCCGTCGTGCCCCCGGCCGCCATGTCCCCCGGCGACGCACGCGCGCGTGCCGACCGCTACCGCCTGGAGAACGCCTACCTCGGTGACGTCCTCGTCGGCTGCTCGACCGTACGGCCCCCGGAGGGCGACGAGGCGGTGGCGACCGTCATCGCGCGTGTGCTGCCGCCGTACCGCCGACGCGGCCACGGCACCGCGCTGTACGGCAACGGTCTGGCCCACGCGCGTGAGATGGGCGCCCGGGCCGTGGAGACCTGCGTGCTGGCCGTCAACGAGGACGGTCTGCGATTCGCCGAGGCACGCGGGTTCGTCGAGACGGAGCGGTATGTGTTGGACGGCGCGAGCGATGTCTGGGTCGACCTGCGGCTGGCCGCGCTCTAGCGGGCCGAGGGTATCCGGCGGGACGGAAGGCACCCGGCCGGACCGGCGCACAACGATTCCTCGGCAATCTTGCGGGAACCATATGTGGGCTGCGTCACGTTCAAGTTGAATGAGGGGCACGTGAGCGAACCTGAGGGGGTCCAGGTGAGTGCTTCCCGCCGTAGTGGGACCACCGACGAACTGGGACCGGACGAGCCCGAGCGGCCCGGCCCCGAGGGTCCCGACGGCTCGGATCTGCTCGCCGCGCTGCTCGACGGGATGGACGCGGCCCTGTGCGCCTTCGACGCCGACGGCGTCGTCACCCACTGGAACCGCGAGGCGGAGCGCATCCTCGGCTGGACCGCCGCGGAGGCGGTCGGCCGGCACGGCTTCGCCGGCTGGGCGGTGCGCGAGGCGGACGCCGGGGAGATCGAGGGCCGGCTGATGGCGGCCATGCGGTCGCCCGGCCGGCAGGTGCACGAGTTCGCGCTGGTCACCAAGGCCGGCGGCCGGGTACTCGTGCGCACCCAGTCCGCCGCGGTCCGTGGGCCCGACGGCGAGCCCGCCGGGCTGTACTGCGCGTTCAGCGAGGTGCACACCCAGATCGACCTGGAGCGCTCCATCGCGCTCAGCGAGGCCCTGTTCGAGGACGCGTCCTGGGGCGTGGTCCTCGTCGACGCCGACCTGCGCCCCGCCGTCGTCAACGCGCACGCGGCCCGCGCGCTCGGCACCGGCCGCACGGCGGTCCTGGGCCGTCCGCTGGGCGACCTGCTCACGCGGGGCGTCGAGGAACTGGAGAACGCGCTGACGCACGTCCTCGCCGAGGGCGCCCCGCCCGCGCCCGCCGAGATGTGGGTGGGCGTGCGGACCCCGGACGGCGGCGAGACGCGGCGCTGCTGGCGCAGCGGGTTCGTGCGGCTCGCCTCGCCGCTCGCCGAGGAGCCGGTGCCGCTCGGCGTCGGCTGGCTGTTCCAGGACGTCACCGAGGCCAAGCAGGGCGAGCAGGAGGCGTCGCTGCTGCGGTTCCGTACGAACCAGCTGCACCGGGCCGCGCGGGCGGCCGCCGAGTGCGAGGACCCGGCCGAGGCGGCGACGGTCCATCTCGACTTCGCGCTCGCCGGGTTCGCCGACCATGCCGTGATCGACCGGGTCGCCGGCGCCCCGAGGGCGGACGGGGAGTCGGGTGCCCCGCCGCGACTGGTGCGGGTGGCGGCCACGCCCTCGGGCGCGCCGGGCCCCAGCGTCCTCACCGGCCACGCCGGTCTGCCCGTGCGGTACGCGGAAGGCCACCCGGCCCTCCAGTGCGTGGCCCGCGCCGGCTCGGTGCGCGCCTCCGCGGGCAGTGCGGCGCCGGACCAGGCCCGCGAGTGGGCCCGCGCGCGGCAGTGGCCCGAGGACACCGTGCACGCGCTGTGCGCGGTGCTGCGCAGCCGGGGCCGCACCCTGGGCGTCGTGACGTTCCTGCGCACGGCGGGCCGTACGGCCTTCGAACGCTTCGACTCGGCGTACGCCGAGGACGTCGCCGTCCGGATGGCCGCCGGCCTCGACCTCGCCGACCTCGCGGCTCTCCGCGGTCCCGCCGGGAGCGGTGGCGACGCCTGACGCGCGCCCGGCGTTCGCTCCCGGCCCGGTTCTCAGTGCCGGTAGAAGATCCGGTCCCGGTACTCGTCCATGATCCGGCCGTTCCACTCGTGGCCGCCGTCGATGTTGCCGGAGCGCAACAGCGGGGGCTCGATGCCGCGCCCCGCGAGGGAGGCGGCCGCGGTGGCCATGACCGCCTGGAGAAGGGCCGTGGTGACGACGGTGGAGGCCGGCGCGAACGGCGCGGGGACGGTGTCCAGGGTCAACTCGGCGTCGCCGACCGCGATCTTCGAGTCGAGGACGAGGTCGCAGTGATCCTTGAGGAACGTTCCCGACGCGTGCCGGGACTTCGTCTCGGTGGCGTACGCCACCGAGGTCACGCCGATGACCTTCACGCCCAGGGCGCGCGCGGTGAGGGCCATCTCCACGGGAAGGGCGTTGCGGCCCGACAGCGAGATGATCACCAGGACGTCACCCGCCCGCACCGGCGAGGTGTCCAGGACGGCGCTCGCCAGGCCGTCGACGCGCTCCAGGGCGGAGCCGAGAGTGGCGGGGACGACGTCGACGCCGACGACGCCCGGCACCGCGAGCAGGTTCATCAGGGCCAGACCGCCCGCGCGGTAGACGACGTCCTGCGCGGCGAGCGAGGAATGGCCCGCCCCGAAGGCGAACAGGCGTCCGCCGGAGGCGACGGTGTCGGCGAGGAGGACACCGGCGGCCTCGACGGCCCCCGCCTCCTCGTCGCGGACCCGTCGCAACAGGCCGATCGCGGCGTCGAAGAACTGGGCGGCGGGCGTGCGGTCACTCATCCGAGGGGCCCCTTTGCCGAATCCGGTGTCCGTGTCCGTGTCGCGGATCACCGTGCGGTCTGGACCAGCACGCTGTCAATACGGCGGAGGAGGGCCCGCGGGGGCGGAGCGGGCCGCTCGGGCAGCGCCGGGAACGCGGCGGGGACGGCCCGGGGGCCGCGGGCGGCGGGGCGGTCCGGGAGGGGCCCGCTCCGCCCCTGGCGCCGCCCGGACGCGCCGAGCCGCAGCGCGGTGCCGCACGGCCGGCCGAGGACCGCGGCGCCGTCCCGCGGACGCGTCGGCGAAGGCGTCATCGAAGGCGTCATCGGTGTCCGGCGCCGTCGGCGGGCCGTCCGGGGCCGACCTGCCGGGATCCGGCCTCGAACCCGCCGTGACCCCCTCGTTCCGGCGGCGCGGCACGCTTGTCAGTGGTATCCGGCAGAATTGAGGCCAGGGCCAGGGCCAGCGCACGAGCCGGAGAGCCGTCCAGCCTCCGGCAATCTCATCGAGGGGCACGTATGTCCGGACTGATCGACACCACGGAGATGTATCTCCGCACCATCCTCGAGCTGGAGGAGGAAGGTGTGGTCCCCATGCGCGCCCGGATCGCCGAGCGGCTCGACCAGAGCGGGCCGACGGTCAGCCAGACGGTGGCCCGCATGGAGCGGGACGGCCTGGTCTCCGTGGCCAGCGACCGGCACCTGGAGCTGACGGACGAGGGCCGCCGCCTCGCCACGCGCGTGATGCGCAAGCACCGCCTGGCCGAGTGTCTCCTCGTCGACGTGATCGGCCTGGAGTGGGAGCAGGTCCACGCGGAGGCGTGCCGCTGGGAGCACGTGATGAGCGAGGCCGTCGAGCGCAGGGTCCTCGAACTGCTGCGCCACCCCACGGAGTCGCCGTACGGCAACCCCATCCCGGGCCTGGAGGAGCTGGGCGAGAAGGACATCGCCGACCCCTTTTTGGACGAGGGCATGGTGTCGCTGGCCGACCTGGACCCGGGCGTGGAGGGCAAGACGGTCGTCGTACGCCGCATCGGCGAGCCGATCCAGACGGACGCGCAGCTGATGTACACGCTGCGGCGGGCGGGTGTGCAGCCGGGCTCGGTGGTGAGCGTGACGGAGTCGGCCGGCGGTGTGCTGGTCGGCAGCGGCGGTGAGGCGGCCGAGCTGGAGACGGACGTCGCCTCCCACGTGTTCGTCGCCAAGCCGTGAACGAACCGGCGAGCGGGCGCCGGGCCACATGCTGAGCGCTGTTCAACTCAAGGGGTCGCCGGGTCGGTTGGCGCGTCCTGTCGATCTCGCCGAATCGGTGGTTCCCTGTGTCGAATCGCAGCGCTCGGGCGTCGCGCGTGCCAGGCTGTCGCGTGAGGCAC
Source organism: Streptomyces sp. NPDC033216 (assembly GCF_055577115.1). Taxonomy (NCBI): domain Bacteria; kingdom Bacillati; phylum Actinomycetota; class Actinomycetes; order Kitasatosporales; family Streptomycetaceae; genus Streptomyces; species Streptomyces sp. NPDC033216. Next base: position 144,567 of record NZ_JBVIQK010000005.1, read on the forward strand.
ACGACCTGAGGGGGCGGGATGAAGCGTCGCGGACCATGGGAGGGCCCCGGCGCCTCGCGGCGCCGGGGCCTGTCCTCCCCTGTTCTGACCTGGAGCCCCGAGCTCTCAAGGTCATTCCCCTCGGACCGGTTTCCCCGAGCGGTCCGCCTCCTGATGAAGGTCTCCCCTGGGCGGCGGCGATCATTCCTTGAGCGTGGTCACTCGAACGAGGGGTGTTGCTCGCCGAAATGGGTGTTTTCGAATGGGCATTCGATAGCCTGCCCGTGAAGTGCCGGCGGCGGTACGACGGCAGACACGACGCGTGACCGGACCGGCCGGCTCGAGCGGGAGCGAGGGGTCCGAGCGGAGCGAGGGGGTGCCAGGACCTATGGCGCGACGCATCGACGTGACCGGGGCCGGCGGCGTACGCCTGGCGGCCTGGGAGTTCGGCGATCCGCCCAAGGAGGACCCGACGGACAACCGGTCGGAAGCGATGATTCCGGCGCAGTCGACCGGAGAGAGCGGGGCGCGCTCCGGGCCGGCGGCACCCGAGCGCACCACCGGTGTGCTGTTACTGCACGGTCTGATGGGCCGCGCCTCGCACTGGGCGTCCACCGCCCGCTGGCTCTCCGAGCGGCACCGTGCGGTCGCCCTCGACCAGCGGGGCCACGGCCAGAGCGACAAGCCGCCGCGAGCCGCCTTCACCCGTGAGGCGTACGTCGAGGACGCCGAGGCCGCACTCGAACAGCTCGGCCTCGCCCCCGCCGTCCTGGTGGGGCACGCCATGGGCGCCCTGACCGCCTGGCAACTCGCCGCCAAGCGCCCCGACCTGGTCTCCGGCGTGATCATCTGCGACATGCGGGCCTCCGCGCTCGGCGCGGCCTCGCAGCGCGAGTGGGCCGACTGGTTCAAGTCCTGGCCCGTTCCCTTCGCGACCCTCGCCGACGTCCGCACATGGTTCGGCGAGGACGATCCCTGGGTGGAGCGGCCCAACCCCGCGCGCGGGGAGTTCTACGCCGAGGTGATGCAGGAGTCCCCCGACGGCTGGCGCCCCGTCTTCGAACCCGAGCAGATGCTGAAGTCCCGCGAGACCTGGGTCTACGACGCCCACTGGGAGGAACTCACCCAGGTCCGCTGCCCCACCCTGGTCGTCCGCGGCCTGGACGGCGAACTGGGGCGCGCGGAGGCGCAGGAGATGGTGCGGGTGCTGCCACGCGGGGAGTACGCGGAGGTGGCCGACGCCGGGCATCTCGTCCACTACGACCAGCCGGAGGGGTGGCGGACGGCGATCGAGCCGTTCCTGGACGGCGTGCTGGCGCGGTGAGCGGGCCGCCGAGGGCCGGCAGGCGCCGTCGGCCCTCGTTCACCGCGGTCAAACCCTCCGCCAGGCGGGCCGCCGTACGCAGGGGGCGAGGCGCGGGCCCGCGCCGTGACCGCGGCTCCGCGGGCCGCCCCCCAAGGCAGCGGTGTCACACCCCAGCGGTCGCCCCCGCGCCGACACGCGGCCAGATCGCCACGGCGCGCCGACCAGGGCGCACGGCAGGGTGGCGGTGACCATGCCGCCGCAGACCGCGATCCACGCCGGTCCCGCCCGACCGGGGGCCACGGGCCGGCAGCCCTGCGCGGGACGTGGGGTGGGGTACGGGAAACGGAGCGAGGTCCAGGCGACGGGCGCGGCGGGCCACTGTTGTCCACCGAGCCCGCCGGCATCGCCACGGTGGCAACAGCGGCCCGCTGCCACCAGCGAGGCCGCCGCCGGCGCCCGCACCAGCGGCCGGGGCCGCAGCGGCGGCAGCATCACCAGCCGCGCCGCGCACGGACGTCGTGGCTGGACCGTACGCCGGGGCACCGTGCCCGAAGAGGGGCGCGGCGTGTCAGCGGGCGCCTTTCCGATCCCTCCCGCAGGCGTACGCCAACGGGGAGACCAACTCCTCCGCATCCGGCAGCCAGCGATTCGCAGGCGTGGGACGGCGGGCCCACTGCACGGCACCGCGCGACCCGAACCGGGTCGGCGGCGCCGCCACGTACGCCCCCTCGCCCAGCGCGACGAGATCGATGGACGACAGCGTCCACCCCAACCCGCCGACCAGGTCCGCCACCTTGACCGCAGCCCCGGGAAGAACGAAGAAGTGCATCCGCCGGTTCGGCGCCAGCGTGACAGGACCCAGCGTCAACTCCATCCGCTCCATCCGCGCCAGCGCCAGGAACCCCGCCGTCTCCGGCACGGAGATCGCGTCGAAGGTGCGCCCGGTCGGCAGCAGGATCGACGCGTGCGGCTGCGACTGCCACATGCGCCGCGCTGCGGTCGCGCCGCCCGTCGCCTGCGTCGCCCAGTCGGGCCGGGACGGGTGCGCCCCGGGCGCCGGGCACGCCGGGTCGCCGCAGGAGCAGCGCTGCACCCCGTCGACGGCTTCCAGCCACGTGCCGGGGAAGACGTCCCAGTGACGTTCCTCGGCGTAACGAACGGCAATCTCCGGCAGCGATTCCCCGCGCTGCTTCGGGATCTGGGTGGCCTGGGCGCCCGCGATGGTCTCTTCCACGATGAACACAACTCCGGGTGTCACCGGGGGTTACGGGCCGCCCACGTGCGCGGGGGAGGAGCATCGATTCCGCGTCCGGGGCGCACGGGTGCATCGGTGGGGGCGCGCGCGAGGAAGGAGCGCGGCAGCGGGTAGGCACGCTTGGGGGCGGCTTCCGCCTTTACCCAGGCAATCCTCGCATGTCTCGCATTCTCGTCGTATCCGCGGGGCATTGATCTTCACGGCCGGAGCTTTTCGGTGGAAGACACATCAACTCGGTGCGCGGGCAAGGCACCGCAGCCACAGGGGGTAGTGCCCATGGCCGCAAGGCCTCTCGTCGCGCGGCAGCCGAACGAACGGTTGCAGGCGCTCATCCAGGAAGCGGGATGTTCGAACGCCGGGCTCGCCCGCCGCGTGAACATGTGCGGCGCGGAGCACGGTCTCGACCTGCGCTACGACAAGACGTCCGTGGCCCGTTGGCTGCGCGGACAGCAGCCGCGGGGCCGCGCCCCGGCGATCATCGCCGAGGCCCTGGGCCGCAAACTCGGCCGTACGGTCACGATCGACGAGATCGGCATGGCCAACGGCAAGAACCTCGCGTCGGGTGTCGGTCTCCAGTTCTCGCCGACGGTGCTGGGGGCCATCGAGCAGGTCTGCGAGCTGTGGCGCAGTGACGTGGGCCGCCGGGACTTCCTCTCGGGATCGTCCGTGGCCGCCTCCGCGCTGGTCGAACCCAGCCGTGACTGGCTGATCTCCTCGCCCGACGCGCAGGTGGCGCGCACGGCGGGCCCACGGGTGGGCCCGTCCGACGTGGCGGCCGTGAAGGCGATGACCCAGGCGCTGGTCGAACTTGACCACCAGTACGGCAGCGGGCACGTGCGCCCGGTCGTCGTGCACTACCTCAACAGCGTCGTCTCCGGCCTGCTCGCCGGCTCGTACCGGGAGGCGGTGGGGCGCGAACTCTTCGCCTCCGTGGCCCGGCTGACCGAACTGGCGGGATACATGGCCGTCGACACCGGCCAGCCCGGCCTCGCCCAGCGGTACTACATCCAGGCCCTGCGCCTCGCCCAGGCCGCGGGCGACCGCGGCTACGGCGGCTACGTGCTCGCCGCCTCCATGAGCCATCTCGCCGCCCAGCTCGGAAACCCGCGCGAGATCGCCCAGTTGGCGCGGGCGGCACAGGAGGGCGCGAGGGGGCGGGTGACACCGCGCGCGGAGGCCATGTTCCACGCCGCCGAGGCCCGCGGGCACGCCCTCATGGGCGACGTTCGGGCGGCGCAGGTGGCGTCCGGGCGGGCCGTGTCGGTGCTGGAGGGGGCCGATCCGGCGGCAGGGGACGACCCGGCGTGGATCGCTCACTTCGACGAGGCCTATCTGGCCGACGAGTTGGCCCACTGTCACCGCGACCTCGGGCAGGCCGAGGCGGCGGCCCGGTGCGCGCAGCAGTCGCTGGCCGGGCATCCGGAGAGCCGGGCCCGCAGGCGGGCCATCGGCTATGTGCTGTTGGCCACGGCGCAGGTGCAGCAACGTGAGGTCGAGCAGGCCTGCAACACCGGCCTCAAAGCAGTGGAGTTGCTGGAGACGCTCCGCTCCAACCGGGGCGCCGAGTACCTGGAGGACCTCCAGCAGCGGCTGGAGCCGTTCCGGGAGGAGCCCGTGGTCAGGGAGTTCGGGGCGCGACTGGATCTCCAGACCGCCGCGTGAACAACCGGGGCGCCGTGGCGTGAACGGCCGGCGAACGACCCGCCTTCGCACGACCAGTGCGTATACAGCGCACGGCGCTCCGGTTCCGTCACCCGTCGCACGGGAGGGAGATCATGACCTGAGCTGCGTGGCACGGGGTTCCGCGAACCCGGTAGCGTGAGCCGACGATTCCGAAGGTCCCCCATCAGTAGGAGTCCCGGTGACGCAGAGTGGACAGGGCGAGGAGCCCTCGGCGCGGACCGCGCGCGAAGGCATCGTGCTGCCCTCCGACGGCGGGGAACCCCTGCTGCCGGGCACGACGCACGGCCCGCGGCAGGATCCCTACGCCGGGCGGCGCGGGCAGCAGCAGTACGACCAGCAGCCCCCGCCGTCGACGGGCCCGCCGGCCGATGGGCAGACCTGGGGCGGGCCCTGGGGTCCCGAACAGCAGCAGGACCAGCAGCCGGGCCGGCAGCAGGGGCAGGCCTGGCCGCCCCCGGCGGCCCAGCCGCAGTGGGACGGGGACCGGCAGTGGGACACCCCCCAGCCCATGGGCCCCGAGGCGTGGCGCGCCGCCCCGCAGTCCGGGCACGGTCAGGGCGCCGGCCCGCTGCCGCCCGAGGGCGCCCCCGCCCCGTCGACGTACGGCCACGGCGTGCCCGCCGCGCCGCTGCCGCCCATGGCCGACGGCGCCACCCAGTACATACCCCCCGTCCCCGCGCCCGTGGACGAGGGCGCGACGCAGTACCTGCCGCCCGTCCCCGCGCCCGGACCCGCGCCCGTGGACGAGGGCGCGACGCAGTACCTGCCGCCCGTCGCGTCGGGAGCCCTGCCGCCCGAGTCCCCGTCGGAGTCCACCCATTTCCTGGGCCGCGCCCAGCCCGACGGTCCGGGACCGCTGCCCACCCACGGCGGGCAGCACGGCTCCCACACCGACGCCGACGCCACCCAGTACATCCCGCCCGTGACCGGCGAGAGCCCGTACGGCGCCGGCGAGAGGCAGCCGCCCCCCGAGTTCGACAATCTCTTCCGCAGCGGCCCCGCCGACGACGGGCCGGCCGGGTCCACGCAGCAGATGCCGCGCTTCTCCGAGCCCGAGCCCCCCGGCTACGGCGCCCGCCCCGCCGCCCACGCCCAGCCCTCCTACACCCCGCCCGGCGGCGGCTCCGGCGGCCGGCGCGCGATGCGGGACGACGACGACCACAGGGCGGGCGGCGGCCGTAGCGGCTCACGGATGCCGTTGTTCGCGGCGATCGGCGTGGCCCTCGTCGTCGTCGGGGTCGGCGCGGGCGCGCTGCTCTCCGGTGGGGGCGGTGACGACCAGGGCGACGACGACAAGACCGTCGCCGCCTCGACGCCCGCCACCGAGGGCTCGCCCTCGGCGTCCGCCGACGCCGCCGAGCAGCAGGCGATCGCCCTGGACAAGCTGCTCGCGGACAGCGGCAGCAGCCGGGCGACCGTCATCAGCGCGGTGGCCGACGTGAAGAGGTGCGACAGCCTCGCCGAGGCCGCCGCCGACCTGCGGGACGCGGCGAAGCAGCGCACCGGCCTGGTGACCGAGCTGTCCGGCCTGACCGTCGACCAGCTGCCGGACCACGCCGCGCTGACCACCGCGCTCACCAAGGCCTGGCAGGCCTCCGCCTCCGCCGACAACCACTACGCGGCCTGGGCCGACCAGGTGGCCGCCGAGAAGGGCAAGCTCTGCAAGAAGGGCCAGGCCCGCAGCACGGGCCAGACGCAGGAGGCCAACCGCGCGAGCGGCACGGCCACTGCCCAGAAGGCGAAGGCCGCCAAGCTGTGGAACGCGATCGCGAAGACGTACGGACTGACCGAGCGGCAGCCGACGCAGCTGTGACCCCGAGGGGCCCGACCCGCGTCGGCCGGGCCCGCGTCGGCTCGACCCGCGTCGGTCTCAGTGGACGTCCGCGTTCTCCAGCGTCCCGGTGACGTCGACGAAGCCCTCCCGGGCCGCCGCCAGCCGGCCCTGCCGGACGGTCTGGAGGGTCACGTCGGCATTGACCAGGCGCGGGAATCCGATCGAGGCGAGCTGGTCGGTGAACTCCCAGCGCAGGGTCGGCGTGAGCCCGCCCGTGCTGATCCTCAGGCCGTCGTCGAGGGCGCCGGTGACGGTGTCGGCGGTCACCGCGCCGCCGCCGAGCGACTCCACGACCTTCCTGAACACGGTGTAGGCGATCCAGGTGGTCTGCACGCCCGTGTCCGTCGGGTCGATCCGGGTGTCGGAGAAGGCGCTCTCGCTGATCACCTTCTTCATGGGGTCCCAGCGCGGGTCGCTCGCCACCGGGTACCAGCCGGTGAAGTACGCCCCCTCGAAGGCGCTGGAGGCGCCGCCGGTGGAGTTGACGACCGTCTGGTCGACGCTGCCGAGGACGGTGGCGGTGCTCACGTCGGGGTAGTCCTCGCGGGCGCGCCGGAAGGAGTCCATGAAGGTGCCGGTGCGGTCGCCGAGCGCGGGGACGACGCACCCGTTGTCGGCTTCGCCGGTCCGGTCCGCGGCGGTCGCCTCCTTCAGGGAGGCGACCGCCTGGGCCGAGTACTCGGTGGCGTCCTCCGCGGCCAGCTGGTCCACGGCCTTGTCGTGCCCGCCCGTGGTGAGGCCGGCGTCGAGCATGGGGGGCAGGGCGTCGCCGGCGATGGTGTCGGGACGTACGAGGACGACGCGGCCGCAGTCGGCGGCGAGTTCCTTGCCGAGACCCGCCAGCAGGGCCGGCTGGCCGCCGTTGACGGGGTAGGAGAGCGGGCTGGTGAACTCGGCGCCGGTGACGCCGTAGCCGCCGATGTAGGGGATGCCGGCGCCCTCCAGGTGCGGGAGGAAGGACTCGGAGTGCTGGCTGTAGGAGCCGATGACGGCTACCGCGTTCGCCTTGACCGCCCGCCGGGCGCACTTGGCGGCGCCCACGGCGTCGTTGTGGTCGTTGCAGGTCAGGACCTCGAGCTTGCGGCCGTCGAGCCCGCCGTCGGCGTTCACCCACCGGGCGTAGGCGCGGGCGAAGGCGGGCATGCCGGGTTTGTTGGTGGCCGCGGTGCCCTCGGGCGCCCAGGTCATGACGACGATGGAGTCGTCCCCGGAGCCCCCCGTGGCCCCGGGGACGAGCCCGCAGCCGGCGGCGAGCGAGGCACAGGTCACCAGGGCGCCCGCCGACAGGGCGGCGGATCTGAAAGGCCTGGTGGGACGGAGGAACCCGGGGAGGAAGGTGCTTCGCGTGCGCTGCCTGCCGGTCATGTCCACGCACGATTCCGTGAGCGCACCAACCTCGGAGTGACTGACGGTCGACACGAGGTGACGCGGAGGTGAATTGCGGGGGCTCGTGAGGCCCGCGGGACGGGGAAACGTACGATCGATGACCGTGCAAGGTTCGGAGAACTCTTCCCGTCGCGGCCGTCGCTCCTCCACCATGGGCGGCATGCCACTCAACGACATGCCGTGGTGGCGCTGGCGCAGCAATGTGCGCTCCGCGCTGCACATGCTCTCCGATCCGGTGTTCCAGCGGGACGTCTGGCTGGCCGGCGCCGACGGATACGGGGACGTCACCGACGCCGTGTACCGCCTGGTGGAGGACACCTGGCTCGACAACTGGTCCGCCGAGAAGTACGTCGGCACGATCTTCCGCGACTCGCAGGAGGCCGCGCTCGTCGACACCGCGGTACTGCGCGTCCTGCGGATCATGCACCAGGTCGGGCCGGACGCCCCGGTCTCCGCGTACGTCAACCACGAGGGCTGGCCGGACGCGGTACGGGCGGCGCGCGACGCCCACGTGCGCCTGGCGGTGGCCGACGGGGAGGAGCCGGACACCCCGCCGCGCACGCTCGAGGTGCTGCGGATCATGACGAGGACGGCGTGACGGGGACGGCGTGACGGGGACGGAGTGACGCGGGGCGGAGTGACGCGGGGCGGCCCGCAGTGGATTCCGTCCTGCGGACGGAGTTCCTGCGGCAACGACCTGTCATGAGACCCTGTGCTGCATGAGTGAGCAGTCCACCCGCGCCACGGCGAGCCTCGCCGACCAGTACGTCCTCACGCTGTCCTGCCCCGACAAGCAGGGCATCGTGCACGCCGTGTCGAGCTACCTGTTCATGACCGGCTGCAACATCGAGGACAGCCAGCAGTTCGGCGACCACGACACGGGACTGTTCTTCATGCGCGTCCACTTCTCGGCGGAGTCGCCGGTGACGGTGGACAAGCTGCGCGCGAGCTTCGCGGCGATCGGCGACTCCTTCCACATGGACTGGCAGATCAACCGGGCCGACGAGAAGATGCGCATCGTCCTGATGGTCAGCAAGTTCGGCCACTGCCTGAACGACCTGCTGTTCCGCGCCCGGACCGGCGCGCTGCCGGTGGAGATCGCGGCCGTGGTGTCCAACCACACCGACTTCGCCGAGCTGGTGGGTTCGTACGGCATCCCCTTCCACCACATCGCGGTGACGAAGGAGAACAAGGCGGAGGCGGAGGCGCGGCTGCTGGAGATCGTCCGCGAGGAGAGCGTCGAGCTGGTCGTGCTGGCCCGCTACATGCAGGTGCTCTCCGACGACCTGTGCAAGCAGCTCAGCGGCAAGATCATCAACATCCACCACTCGTTCCTGCCGAGCTTCAAGGGCGCCAAGCCGTACCACCAGGCGCACGCGCGGGGTGTGAAGCTGATCGGCGCGACGGCGCACTATGTGACGGCCGACCTCGACGAGGGGCCCATCATCGAGCAGGAGGTCGAGCGGGTCGGGCACGACGTCACGCCGGACCAGCTCGTGGCCGTCGGGCGGGACGTGGAGTGCCAGGCGCTGGCGCGAGCCGTGAAGTGGCACGCGGAGCGACGGATCCTGCTGAACGGGCGGCGGACGGTCGTCTTCGCGTAGGCGGCCCCGCCTCCCAGGGGTGACTCCTACATCCGGCTCAGGGACGCCGCCGCGGACAGTACGTCGCTGATGGCCGCCCGGTCGCCCACCTGGCCCGCGGCCGCCTCCTCCGGGGAGACATGGCCCGCCGCGAGGCGGCAGAACTCCACGTCGTCCAGAGCCACATGGGCCACCTCGTGGTCGGCTGAGCCCACCGCGGCCGGCGAGTCGAGGGGGATGAGCCACTCACCGCCGCCCCGTCCCTCGATCTCCAGGCGCAGGCTGCGGCCGGGCCGGCCCGCGGGCACCAGGTGCCGGCGGTCGCCCGGCCCGGCGAGTCCGGTGCGGCGGCGTTCGGCGAGGACGGCCGGCAGCATCCGGGCGGCCAGGTCGACCATGCCGCGCAGGTGGCGCGGCGCGGGCGGGTCGTAGGGGTAGTCGACGGCCTCGGCGATGTCCACGGCGTGCACCCAGCACTCGAAGGCCCGGTCCACCAGCGCGTCCCGCAGCGGCAGTTCGAAGTCGCCGTACGGCACGGGAAGGGTGCCGGGGCCTCCCCCACGCTCGGGTTCTCCCGCGCGGGAGGTACCCCCACCGGTGAAGGACGCCGTGCGGACGACCGCATGGGTCTGTTCTCGCCAGGGCCCGCGCACCGACCGCGTCGGCGGGAAGTGCGAGGCCTCCCAGAACGCCTCCGTCCGCTCGGCGGGCGATCCCGCCGGCTTGCCCGCGGGGGCGCCCGTGACCGGACCCAGCGGATCGTCGAGCCCGAGGGCGATGGCGACCAGGCCGTCGACCGCGATCAGGTGGGCGATGACACCGGCGACGGTCGTACGGCGGCTGGTGGCGTCCTTGCCGCGGAACCAGCGCAGCCGCACGGGTGCGTGCCACTCGGCGTCCCCGAAGTCCTGGAGCAGCGCGTCCAGCCGCGCGGTCTCCGCGTCGTACGCCATCGCCCAGTCCGGCACCGGGATGTGAGGCGGGCGCCGCTCCAGGCAGCTCTCCAGGACGCGGGTGCGCAGGCCCGGATCCAGGTCCAGGCTGTGGGGCCGCTGGAGCAGGCCGACCGCCTCCCGCAGTCGCCGTGCCTCGTCGGCGCAGGCTCCGCAGTCACCGAGGTGTTCCTCGACGGCTGCGGTCTCCTCGGCCGAGCAGGCGGCCAGCGCCCAGGCTCCCAACAGCGCCTTGAGCACCGGGTGTTCCAGGCGGAGGGCCGCGGGGGCGACGGGTTGCGGGGCGGGCAGGGGGAGTTCACCGTCCCCCGCCGGGGTGCGGGACAGGGGAATGCGGCCGGCCTCGGTGTCCTCGGGAGTGACCGTGGCGCGCTTGTTGCGGTCCTCGCGGCCGTGCTCACCCTCCTGCTCACGGGGGCAGTCGTCGAAGTGATCGTCGGTCATGCCGCACCCCCGTAGCGTCCGGGCGGGGCGCCGGGGGCGGCGGCGTCGTGAGCCGTGGAGAGCAGTTGCAGGCCGAGGCGGAGCCGGCGACGGGCCTCGTCCTCGGTGACCCCGAGGTCGACGGCGGTCTGGCGGTAGTCGCGGCGCTGGAAGTACGCCAGTTCCAGTGCGGCGCGCAGCGGGGTCGGCATCGACTGGACGATGTAGTCGGCGCGGGCGGCGACCGAGGCGTGGCGGACCTTCTTCTCCAGTTCCTCGGTGCTGCCGGAGCCACCCGGCACGAGCGCCGCGGTTTCCGTGGCGCGCAGCCGCTGCACGGCCAGACGGTGGGTCAGGGCGGCGACCCAGGTGCGCAGGGGGCCCTGCCGGGGGTCGTAGGAGTCCGGGTGCTCCCACACATGCGCGAAGACCTCGCGGGTGACGCCGTCGGCGGCCCGCTCGTCTCCGAGCACGCGGTGGGCGAGGCCGTGCACCAGCGAGGCGAACCGGTCATACAGCTCACCGAGGGCGGCTGCCTCCCCACGCGCGAGTCGCTGCTGCATCTCGCGGTCCCAGCGGGGCGGTGCGTCCTTCTTCGCCATGCGGCCCCCTCGGCCCTGCCCGTGCCCGGCGCCCCCACCGGGGCCTGTCGCTGTCCAGCCTGCGTGCTGCGTCATCTCGAATGTAGTCGGCACGTCCGAGGACGCACGCCCCTTTGGCGCAATGTGCGCCCCCCGCCCTCCGGGGGTGGTAAAGGCGTCCCTCCGGGCATCTACCCGCCATGGTCCGGGTCAGGCTGGATGGGGTTGGATCAGGTGAGATCAGGTGGGACCGCGTCAGATCGGTTCAGAACAAGATTAATCGAAGCCTGATCTGGTGGGATCGAACAGGACTGAAAGCGACCAGAACAAGCCTCTTTCTCTTATTGACTGTTTTTTGCTCGGAGTTTCGGGGAACGGCCGCTGGGCAGCCGCGCTGCGAGGAAGCGAAGGGACAGCTTCCGTTCGGGCGGATGAAGGGCGTGGTGGTGGCTTTCAACGTGACCGGCGGTGAGCAAGGCGGATGGGCCGTGCTCCGCGTTTCGGGCGAGCTGGACCTCGTGACGTCGCCCGTGCTGCGTCAACGGGTCCACGACGAGGTGGCCGAGGGCCGCCACAGTCTCGTCCTGGACCTCTCCGGGGTGCACTTCTGCGACTCCAGCGGGGTCGGCGTCCTCATCGCCTGCCGACGGCTGATCCGCTCCTGCCAGGGACGCCTGCGACTGATCCTGCCGGCGCGCGGCGCCGTCGACGACTCCCACGTCAACCGGGTCCTGGGCGCGCTGGGCGTACGTCGGCTGTTCGACGTCTACGGCGATGTCACCGAGGCCGTGGACGAGGACACCGAACCGCTGACGGCCTAGGGAGCCGCGAGCCGGCTCCGGTGAACCGCGTCACGGTTTCCGCCACATCGGCCACACCCGCGTACCGGAATTCCCCCGGTCTTGGCACAGGAGTCGCCTTCCCGCCGTCCCGGGGTCGCCGGCGTCGTACGCTCCCCTGCGGACACCCGCACCCACACCCACACCCGACGTGATGACGTAAGGCGGCCAGAGACATGGTGAGCAGCGAGTACGAGCGCAGGATCGCCGCCCGGTTCGCCACCTTCGACCAGGACGGCAACGGCTACATCGACCGCGTGGACTTCGCCTCGGCGGCGAAGGCCGTGCTCGCCGAGTTCGGTGTGCCGGCCCGGTCCGAGCGGGGGCAGGCACTGTACGCCGGTGCCGAGGCGTTCTGGCAGGGCATGGCCGGGATCGCCGACCGGGACGGGGACCAGCGCATCACCCGCGACGAGTTCGTCGGCGGGGCGGTCAAGCGACTCCGTGACAATCCCGAACGGTTCGGCGAGATCGCCAGGCCGTTTCTGCACGCGGCGCTCGCCATCGCGGACGCCGACGGAGACGGGCGGGCCACGGTCGACGACACGGTGCGGGTGCTGAAGGCACTCGGCGCGAGTGAGGAAGTCGCCCGCAGGGCCGCGGCCGTACTGGACGCGGACGCGGACGGGGAGGTGGGGGAGGCGGAGGTCGTGCCGGCGTTCGCCCGCTACTTCACCGTGCTGGAGTAGGTGGACGTCGCGGGGCTCCGCCCCGGACCCCGTCCTCGCCCACCCACCCGCCCCAGTCGGTCAGTTGGGAGGGGACCGTCACGGGGCTCCGCCCCGGACCCCGGCGGGGACTGCCGTCCCCGCATCCCTGCCCGCGGGTGCTGCCGTCCCCGCGCCCCTCGCGGGACTGCCGTCCCGGCACCCCTCCCCGCACCCCTCCCCGCGGACACCCCCCGCACCCCCACAGGCCCAGCCGTCCCTCAACCCCCCGTCCCTCAACCCCCCGTCCCCGCGTATCTCTCCCGGAGCCTGTACTTCAGCACCTTCCTCAGCGTCTCGTTCCGTGGCAGTGCCTCCACCACCTCCAGTTGTTCCGGCAGCTTGTGCACCGACAGGCCGGCCGCGCGCAGGTGCGACCTCATCGTCTCCAGGGTCAGTCGTCCAGCGCCTTCCGACGGCTCCACCACCGCGCACACCCGCTCGCCCCGTTCCGGGTCGGGGAGGCCGATGACGGCCACGTCCGCCACCGCGGGGTGGGTGTGGAGGAGGTCCTCTATCTCCTTCGCCGAGATGTTCTCGCCCTTGCGGATGATCACGTCCTTCAGGCGGCCGGTGAGGACCAGGTGGCCGGTGTCGGTGACGTGGCCCAGGTCGCCGGTGCGGAGGAAGCCGGACGGGTCGAAGGCATCCGCCGTGCGGGCCGGGTCCAGGTAGCCCTGGCAGACCGCCTCTCCGCGCAGGCGTACCTCGCCGTCCACGATCCGTATCTCCATGCCCCGCGGGGGACGGCCCTCGGTCGTCGCCAGGTCGTCCGCCGTGTCGTCGGGGGAGCCCATGGTGATCATCGGCACCTCGGTCATGCCGTAGCCGTGGGTGAGCTGTACGCCCATCTCGCGGACCACCGCGTGGTACAGCTCGGGGGGCTTGGGGGCTCCGCCGCCCGCGAGCAGGCGGAGGGTCGGGATCAAGGGGACGCCCGGTCGCCTGCGCTGTTGCGCCAGGAACATCGAGTAGAACGCCGTCGAGCCGCCCGCCACCGTCACGCCGTGCCGACGGTACTCGGTGAGCGCGTCGGGCAGGGCGAAGTGCTCGAACATCACCGCCGGGAAGCCGTACAGGAGCAGCATCACGGTGTAGTCGGGGCCGGCGATGTGGGCGTAGGGGAAGGCCATCGAGCCGACGTCGGCCGCCGAGAGGCGCAGTGCGTGGGCCAGGCAGGAGCCGCCCGCGATCAGGGAGCGGTCGGTGTGCAGGACGCCCTTGGGGTCGGAGGTCGTGCCCGACGTCCAGTAGATCCAGCGCACGGAGGTGCCCTCGGAGGGTGGGGCGGGAAGTGCCGCCGGGTCGCCGTCGGGCAGGTCGTCGTACGCCTCGAAGACGCCCCTGGCGCCGAGCCGCCGGGCCATCCCGGTGTGGTCGAAGCCGCGCCAGACGCCCGGTACGGCGAAGAACTCCGCCTTGGACTCGCGCAGCGCGAAGCCCACCTCGCGGTCCCGGTAGAAGGGGATGACGGGGGTCTGGACGGCGCCCAGGCGGGCCAGGGCGAAGGACAGGACGGCCGTCTCCAGGCGGGTGGGGAGCTGCCAGGCGACGACCGTGCCGGGGCGTACGCCCATGTCGTACAGGCCCGCCGCGGTGCGTTCGGCGCGGTCGCGCAGGGCGCCGAAGGTCAGGGCTCGGTCGCCCTGGAGGAGGACGGGACGGTCGGGGGTGAGGGCGGCGCGGCGGTCGAGCAGGTCCCAGAGGGTGCGGGACGCGCTCAGGGCGTGGGCGGTGTCGGTCACGGCTACCCCCTGAATGTGCTGACGGACAGTCAGACAGTGGGCGAAGCGTAGGGCCGGGTGCCTTGTCGGTCCAGGGGTGCGGGGCTAGCCTGCCCGCAGAGCTAATCTGACGCATCGTCAGAAAAGCGGATCGTGTCGGCCCGGCGGAGGGGACCCATGACCGAACTGCCCCGCATCATCAGCGTCGACGACCACGTCATCGAGCCCGCACACCTCTTCGAGACCTGGCTGCCCCACAAGTACCGCGACCGCGGGCCGAAACCGCTCACCGCGGGCATCGGCGAGCTGGCCTACGTCGGCGGCAAGTACCGGATCACGATGGACCCGGACGGCCCGCCCACCGATTGGTGGATCTACGAGGACCTTCAGTTCCCGTACAAGCGCAACATCGCCGCCGTCGGCTTCGACCGCGACGAGATGACCCTGGAGGGCATCACGCGGGCGGAGATGCGGCCCGGGTGCTGGGATCCGGCGGAGCGGCTGAAGGACATGGACCTCAACCATGTCGAGGGCTCCCTGTGCTTCCCGACCTTCCCCCGCTTCTGCGGGCAGACCTTCGCCGAGGCGCACGACAAGGAGGTCGCCCTCGCCTGCGTGCGCGCCTACAACGACTGGATGGTCGAGGAGTGGTGCGGCGACAGCGCCGGCCGGCTCATCCCGCTCTGCCTCATCCCGCTGTGGGACGTGGGCCTGGCGGTCGCGGAGATCCGGCGCAACGCCGCCCGCGGGGTGCGCGCGGTGACCTTCTCCGAGATACCCACCCACCTGGGCCTTCCGTCCATCCACTCCGGTTACTGGGACCCGTTCTTCGCGGTCTGCCAGGAGACCGGCACGGTCGTCAACATGCACATCGGGTCCTCGTCCCAGATGCCGGCCGCCTCCCCGGACGCCCCGCCCGCCGTCCAGGCCTCGCTCAGCTTCAACAACGCGATGGCGTCGATGATGGACTTCCTGTTCAGCGGGGTGCTGGTGAAGTTTCCGGCGCTCAAGCTGGCCTACTCGGAGGGCCAGATGGGCTGGATCCCGTACGCCCTGGAACGCGCCGACGACGTCTGGGAGGAGCACCGCGCCTGGGGCGGGGTGCGCGGTCTGGTCCCGGAGCCGCCGTCGACGTACTACTACCGGCAGATCTTCTGCTGCTTCTTCCGCGACAAGCACGGGGTGGCGTCGCTGGACGTCGTCGGGCGGGACAACGCCACCTTCGAGACCGACTACCCGCACGTCGACTCGACCTTCCCGCACACCAAGGAGGTCGCCCTCGACCACGTCGAGGGCCTCGACGACGAGACCGTCCACAAGCTGATGCGCGGCAACGCCATCCGCATGCTCGGCCTCGACCTCGACCGCTGATGGATCTCGCGGACAGCGCCGAGGAGGCCGGCTTCCGGGCCGGGCTGCGGGAGTGGCTGGCCAGGGCGCTCCCCACCCTCCCGCCGAGGCCGTCCCCCGCCGACTGGCCGGGGCGCAGGACGTACGACCTCGGCTGGCAGCGGATGCTCTACGACGCCGGGTACGGGCACGTCCACTGGGACGCCCCGCCGGGCCTGCGGCTGATCTTCCTGGAGGAGACGGAGAGGGCGGGCGCACCCTATGTGGGCGCCAACTTCGTCGGACTGCTGCACGCCGGGCCGACCGTCGCCGCCGAGGGCACGGACGCGCAGCGGGACCGCTGGCTGCCGCCGATCCTGCGCGGCGAGGAGGTCTGGTGCCAGGGCTTCAGCGAGCCCGGCGCCGGATCCGACCTCGCGGCACTGCGCACGCGCGCGAGGCGCGACGGCGACCACTACGTGGTCAGCGGCGCCAAGATCTGGACCTCGCACGCCGAGGTCGCCGACTGGTGCGAACTGCTGGTGCGCACCGACCCGGAGGCGCCCCGGCACCGAGGGATCACCTGGCTCGCCATGCCCATGGACGCCCCCGGCATCACCGTACGGCCGCTGCGGACGCTCGCCGGGTCCACCGAGTTCGCCGAGGTGTTCCTCGACGAGGTGCGGGTGCCGGTCACGCACCGCGTCGGGGCCGAGAACGACGGCTGGCGGGTGACGATGGTGACGCTGTCCTTCGAGCGCGGCACGGCGTTCGCGGGCGAGGTGGTCGCCTGCCGGCGGGTGCTCGGCGAACTCGCCCGCGAGGCCCGGCACAGCGGCCGCTGGGACGACCCGGCGCTGCGCCGGCGGCTCGGCAGGCTCAACGCCGAGTTCCGTGCCCTGTGGCGGCTCACGCAGTGGAACGTGAGCGCGGCGGAGGCCTCCGGGGGAGTGCCGGGCCTCGGGGGTTCCGTCTTCAAACTGAGGTACGCGCAGGCACGCCAGGACCTGTACGACTCCGCCGCCGACGTCCTCGGCGACGCGGCCCTCGACCTCGACCGGCCCTGGGTGCTCGACCGCCTGACCTCCCTGTCGTACACCATCGCGGCCGGGACCTCGCAGATCCAGCGGAACATCGTGGGCGAACGGATCCTGGGGCTGCCGAAGGGACGATGACGTGCGTTTCCAACTGAGCGGGGACCAGCGGGCCCTGCGGGACGGGGTGCGGGGGGTGCTCGCGCGCCGCTTCGGGCCCGACGGCCTGAGGGCTGCCGCCGGCCGGCCGGCCGTGCTCGACCGGACCCTGTGGCGGGCGCTCGGCGAGGCCGGGTTCTTCGCGCTGCGGCTGCCGGAGTCGGAGGGCGGAGTCGGACTCGGCCTGCCGGAGGCGGCGTTGGCGTTCGAGGAGGCGGGGCGCGCACTGCTGCCCGGCCCGCTGATCGCCACGCACCTCGCGGCGGGGAGCGTTCCGGGCGCCGCGAGCGGCGCGACCGTGGTGACGGCCGTCGACGGGGGTTTGGTGGAGTGGCTGGCGGAGGCGGACGTGGTGGTGGGGGGGCCGGTGGGCGAGCCGGGCGCGGTGGCGGTGCGGTCGGTGGATCCGCTCACGCCGTTGCACCGGGTCCCCGCGCAGCCCGCTGTCTCGGACGTCACCCCCGACCCCGTCGCCGTTCTTCTCACCGCCTCCGAACAGCTCGGCGGCGCCACGCGAGCGTGCGAGCTGGCCGTGCAACACGCCCGGACCCGGCAGCAGTTCGGACAGTCGATCGGGGCCTTCCAGGCCGTCAAGCATCTGTGCGCGGACCTGCTGGTGCGGGTGGAGGTGGCGCGTGCCGCCGTCTACGCCGCCGCCGTCACCGCCGACCCCGCCGACATCGCGGCGGCCCGGCTCCTCGCCGACGAGGCCGCCGTACGGGGTGCGCGCGACTGTCTTCAGGTGTACGGCGGGATGGGGTTCACCTGGGAGGCGGAGGTGCACCTGCTGCTGAAGCGAGCATGGGTGCGCACGCGGCGTTCGGGGGGCGATACGCCGAGTGAGGAACTGTTGGCGGGCGAGCTGCTGTCCGCGACGGGCTCCGAGGGCACCTGCCTGCGGTGATGGGCCCCGGCCGGGAGCTGTGTCGATGATCGTGGCACCGACTGGTCACGGAGAGTGAAATACGGTTGTGGCCGAGGCGTGACCCGTCACGGGCCGGAGTCGGGGAGTCGCTCCGGTACCTTCTGTGGGATGCGAGTGGCTACGAGCGCGAGCCGTGCCGGTGGTGCCCCCCGGGCAGTGCCGGATGCGACGGTGCGCGCCCCTGCTCGCAGGCCGGACGGGCGCGGGAGCATGGCCTGTTCGACTCCCCGCAACGAGCGTCGCACAGTATGCCGCACGCGTACTCCTTCGCGCTGGAATATGCCCGAAGCGCTTGTTGAGGTGACTCTAGGTCAACCAAGCTGTCTCGTAAGGGAATCACGTTCCGTCACTCCGCCTCTGGCCGTTGTTCTGGTCATGCGGAAAATGGCTACGATCGTGGCCCTCGTCGTCATGGTGCTCACGTGGCTTGCGTGGCTCACGTGGCGCGCGGCCATGTGTCCGCCGGTTCGGATGGTGTGAGCGGTGCAGGTGCTTCAGGTGCAGTTGGAGATCCGGCCCGACCCCGCTGAAGTGGGTCGCGCCCGGCGGTGGGCCCGTTCGCGTCTCGCCGGGTCCGGGATAGAGGCCGACGAGCCCCTCGCCGAGACGCTGATCCTGCTCGTCTCCGAGCTGGTCACCAACGCCGTGGTGCACACCGGCTGTCCGGCCGTGCTGCGGCTCTTCCTGCCGGGCGGCGCCGCCGTCGGGGAGGCCACCGTCCGGCTGGAGGTGGCCGACAGCAGCACCAGGGCGCCCGTGCCTCGCTGTGTGGGCGACGAGGCGACGGGTGGCCGTGGGCTGGCCCTCGTGGACGGCCTCGCGGACCGCTGGGGCTGGAGCGTCGAGGGCCCCGGCAAGCGCATCTGGTGCGAACTCGACCGCTGCACCCGCCCGGTCGAGAGCGCGGACCGCGGAAGGACGGCTGACCGCGGCGGTATGGCCGACGGTGGTGTCGCGGCCTTCCAGGAGCCGGTCTACGGCGGGTTCGCGTACGAAGCCGTCTGATGTCGCGCGGCACGACCTGACGGGCCATGACATGGCGGGCCATGACATGGGGGAGCATGACGTGACGGGCACGATGTGACGGGCGCGGTGCGGCGAGGCGGGACCGGGCGGGCGTGACGTGACGAGGCGTGTCCGTCACGGCGCATGGTCGTACCGGGTGCCGGACGGTGCGGGAGGCTCGGGGCATGGATGCAGAAAGCGCTGTCGGTCCGGCCGGGCCGGGTGGCGGTGCGCCTGGGTGTGCTTCCGTGCGCGCCCATGACAAATGGGGCGCAAGTCACAAATCCCCGATCGGGTGTTGACGACGGGTGTCCATTTGATCACGCTTGTGGTCAGCGATTCGCCGCGAGGGGACGACGAGGATTCCGGTGACGGGAGTCCTCGCCGAGTGCGGGTCGTGATTCGGCGTCGGGTCCCTCAGGGCCGGGGGAGACCGGGGCGGGTACGCCGAGTCGGATGGTGGCGCGCGGTGCCGTGCTCGGGGCGGGCAGCGGCGCGCCGCCATCCGGCGTCATCCTTCGACCCGTTGGCCGATGCCGCCCGTCGCCGCCGCCCGTCGCCGCCGCCCGCTGTCCGTCGCCCGTCGCCCGCCGTCCGTCGCCCGTCGCCCGTCGCGCCCGCAGGGTGGCCGTCAGAGGACGGCCACGGGCGCCACCGGCGTTCCGGTACCGCCGGCGAACGGCTCCGGCATCGCGGACAGCAGGAACGTGTACCGCTCCTGTTGTCCACAGGCTGTGGACAACTTTTCGAGATTCCAGTTCTGACCCTGCATCATGCCCATCTCCACCAGGTGGAGCGCGTGCACCGGCAGCCACAGGTTCTCGATCTCGGGCGGGAACACCTCGAACGTGAGGGTGTCGTTCGCGACCGCCGCCACGTCGCGCGCGTGGAACCACTCCGGCGTGCGCACCGACAGGCCCGGCGACGGATGTGCGTACCCCTGCCGGTCCCCGGTGAGGTAGAGCCGCATCTGTCCGGTCCGCACGAGCACGATGTCGCCCGCCCGCACGCGCGTCCCCGCCAGTTCCTCCGCCGTCTCCAGGTCCTCCGGGGTGACCGCGTGCCCGCCGGCCAGCCGGTCGACGCCGCGCGCGCGGGCCACGTCCAGCAGCACCCCCCGTGAGACGACGTGCCGCGCCTTGTCGATGCCGCTGAACCCGGCGCCGCCGTGCGCGGTGACGGTGCCGGCCGGGCGGCCGTTGTAGATCCGGCCCGAGTGCGAGACATGGGGCAGCGCGTCCCAGTGGGTGGCCGCCTGGAGGCCCATCGTCACGACGTCGTCGCTGCACGCCACCGTGCCCGGCCCGAAGATCTCCTGATTGATCTGCACCATCGCGTGCAGGGGGTTGACCCGCCCCGGAATCATCCCGGTCTGCACGCCGTCCTCGCGCAGCGGCAGCGCGAGCGGGACGCGGCGTCCGGTGCGCACTTCGGTGACCGCCCGCCGTACGACCTCGTCGGTGATCAGGTTGAGGGTGCCGATCTCGTCGTCGGTGCCCCAGCGCCCCCAGTTGTTGACGCGCTTGGCGATGTCGTGGAACTCGACGGGCAGTGCCATTCGATGCCTCCCCGGGGCTTGTCGCCGGGTGTCCGACGGGACATAAAATCTAACGGTCCGTCAGAAACCGCGGGAAGGGGCCGGGCGTGGGGAACTTCTTGACCGGCAGGGCCGTCGCCGTCACCGGCGCCGGGCGAGGCATCGGCCGGGCGGTGGCGCTCGCCGCGGCGGCCGAGGGCGCGAGCGTCGTCGTCAACGACCACGGTGTCCGCGTGGACGGGGCGTCGCCCTCCAGCGAGGTCGCCGAGGCCGTCGTCAAGGAGATCGAGGCGGCCGGCGGCCGGGCCGTCGCCGTCGCCGACGACATCTCGACGATGGCGGGGGGACAGCGGGTCGTCGACTCCGCCCTGTCCGCCTTCGGGCGGCTCGACGGAGTCGTGTGCGTGGCCGGCATCCTGCGCGAGCGCATGCTGTTCAACATGACCGAGGACGAGTGGGACCCGGTCATCGCCACCCATCTGAAGGGCACCTTCACGGTGTTCCGGGCCGCGTCCGCGGTGATGCGCGCCCAGCGCTCCGGCACCCTCATCGGCTTCACCAGCGGTAGCCACCAGGGGTCGTACTCCCAGGCCAACTACAGCGCGGCCAAGGGCGGGATCATCTCGCTCGTGCGCAGCGCCGCGCTGGGGCTGCACAAGTACGGCGTGACCGCCAACGCGGTGGCGCCGGTGGCCCGTACGCGGATGTCCGCCGGGGTGCCGATGGATCTCGCGGAGATCGGGGAGCCGGAGGACGTGGCCGCGCTGGTGGTGTACCTGCTGTCCGAGCGGGCGCGCGAGGCGGGGGTGACCGGGCAGGTGTACACGGTGGCGGGGGCGAAGATCGCGGTGTGGGCGCAGCCACGTGAACTGCGTGCGGCCTACGCGGAGGGGGGTGCGTGGACGCCGGAGCGGATCGCTGACGTGCTGCCGCGGTCGGTGGGGGTAGACCGCATGCCGTTGCTGCCGCCCCGGTGAGGGCCGGTCGGTCGGGTGCGGGCTGTCCGTGGCCGGCCGCCGGTGGCGATCGCTGGTCGCGCCCTCGTTGGAGCCGCATGTCGACGCGGTCCCGTGTCCCTGTGGGTCGAATCCTGTTTCCCCCGATGTGAGGAGTTGGCCGTGGAGTTCGGGTTCTCCGCTCTCGACGAGGCCTTCCGGGCCGAGTCCCGGCAATGGCTGGGGCTGCATGTCCCGCACGCCGCCGGACGCCGCGCCTGGGAGCGGACTCTGGGGGCCGACGGATGGATCGGGATCGGGTGGGGGGAGGGCGGGTACGGCAACCGCACCGCCACCCTCACCCAACAGGTCGTCTGGGCGGAGGAGTACGCGCGGTCCGGGGCGCCGGGGCGGTCCGGGCACATCGGGGAGAAGCTGTTGGCGCCGACCCTGCTCGCGCACGGCACGGTCGAGCAGAAGGAGCGCTTTCTGCCGCCGATCGCCGCCGGGGCAGAGCTGTGGTGCCAGGGTTACAGCGAGCCGGAGGCCGGATCGGATCTCGCGGGGGTGCGGACGCGGGCGGAGCGGGTGGCGGACGGGTCGTACCGGGTCACCGGGCAGAAGGTCTGGACCTCCCTCGCCCAGGAGGCCGACTGGTGTTTCGTGCTCGCGCGGACCGATCCGGAGTCGACGCGCCACCACGGGCTGAGTTTCCTGCTCGTGCCGATGGACCAGCCGGGGCGGATCGAGGTCCGTCCGATCCGGCAGCTGACCGGGACGAGCGACTTCAACGAGGTCTTCTTCGACGGGGCTCACGCGCGGGGGAGTCATCTCGTCGGTGCGGAGGGGGACGGCTGGCGGGTCGCCATGAGCCTGCTCGGCTTCGAGCGCGGCGTGTCCACGCTGGCCCAGCAGATCGGCTTCGCCGAGGAGTTGGGGCGCGTGGTCCGGACGGCCGTGGCGACCGGCGCCGTCGACGATCCCCTCGTACGGGACGGGCTGGTGCGGCTGTGGGCGGAGCTGCGCGCCATGCGGTGGAACGCGCTGCGGACGCTGGGGGGTGCGGCGGGGCCCGGCGCGCCCAGTGTGGCCAAGCTGCTGTGGGCGGGCTGGCATCAGCGGCTCGGGGAGCTGGCGGTGCGGGTCAGGGGCGCGGAGGCGGGGGTGGGTCCGGCGCCCTGGTCGCCCGCCGCACCGTACGAACTGGACGAGACGCAGCATCTGTTCCTGTTCTCGCGGGCCGACACGATCTACGGCGGTTCGGATCAGGTCCAGCGCACGATCATCGCCGAGCGCGTGCTCGGCCTGCCCAGACAGCCCAAGGGATGGGGGACGTGATGCGGGGCGTGGTGTTCGACGGGAAGCGGGCCGAGGTCGTCGACGACCTGGAGGTACGGGAGCCGGGGCCGGGGGAGGTGCTCGTCGCCGTGTCGGCGGCCGGGCTGTGCCACAGCGACCTGTCGGTGGTCGACGGGACGATTCCCTTCCCGGCGCCGGTGGTGCTCGGGCACGAGGGTGCGGGCGTGGTGGCGGCGGTGGGCGCCGGCGTCACGCACGTGGCGGCCGGGGATCACGTCGCGCTGTCCACGCTCGCCAGCTGCGGGACGTGCGCGGAGTGCGACCGGGGGCGGCCGACGATGTGCCGGCGGGCCATCGGGCGGCCCGGCCGGCCGTTCTCGCGGGGCGGGCGGCCGGTGTACCAGTTCGCGTCCAGCTCGGCGTTCGCGGAACGCACGGTCGTCAAGGCGGTGCAGGCCGTACGCATCCCGCAGGACATCCCGCTGCCGTCCGCCGCGCTGATCGGCTGCGGGGTGCTGACCGGCGTCGGGGCGGTCCTCAACCGCGCGCGCGTGGACCGCGGGGACAGTGTCGTCGTGATCGGCACGGGCGGGATCGGGCTCAACGTGCTCCAGGGCGCGCGGATCGCGGGCGCGTTGCGGATCGTGGCCGTCGACGCGAACCCGGCGAAGGAGGCGGTGGCACGGCGCTTCGGGGCCACCGACTTCCTCACCTCCACCGAGGGGGTCCGGAAGGTGCTGCCGACGGGCGCGGACCACGTCTTCGAGTGCGTCGGCCGGGTGGAGCTGATCCGGCAGGCCGTCGACCTGCTCGACCGGCACGGCCAGGCGGTGCTCCTCGGGGTGCCGCCCGCCACCGCGGAGGCGTCCTTCCGTGTCTCCTCCCTCTTCCTGGACAAGTCGATCCTGGGCTGCCGCTACGGGGCGTCCCGGCCGCAGCGGGACGTCGCCCTGTACGCCGAGCTGTACCGTGCGGGCCGTCTCCTCCTCGACGAACTCGTCACCCGTACCTACCCGGTGGAGGACTTCGCGAGGGCGACGGCGGACGCGGAGGCGGGGCGGGTGGCGCGGGGGGTGCTCACGTTCTGACGGCGCCGCTCTCCGCCCTGAACGTCCGCCGGTACGCCGTCGGGGTGACCCCGAGCGCCGCCTGAAGGTGCTGGCGCATCGACTGGGCGGTGCCGAAACCGGCGTCCCGGGCGACCTGGTCGACGGAGAGCCCGGTGGACTCCAGCAGGTGCCGGGCCCGTTCGACGCGCTGCTGGGTGAGCCACTGGCCGGGGCTGACGCCCACCTCCTCACGGAAGCGGCGTGTGAACGTCCGTACCGACATGGTCTCCTGGGCGGCCATGTCCCGCAGCTGGATGGGCTCGTGGAGGCGGCCGAGCGCCCACGCGCGCGCGGCGGTCGTGCCCGACAGCTGCGGGTCGGGCACCGGCCGCTCGATGTACTGCGCCTGTCCACCGTCGCGGTGCGGCGGGACGACCGTACGGCGGGCGACCTCGTTGGCGACGGCCGTGCCGTGGTCGCGGCGCAGCATGTGCAGGCACAGGTCGATGCCGGCGGCGACGCCCGCCGAGGTCAGGACGTCGCCGTCGTCGACGAACAGGACGTCGGGGTCGACCCTGACGCTGGGGAACAGGCGCTGGAGACGGGCGGCGTCGGCCCAGTGCGTGGTCGCGGGGCGCCCGTCGAGGACGCCGGCGGCGGCCAGGACGTACACGCCGGTGCAGATGGAGGCGAGGCGGGTGCCGGGGCGGATGCGGGCGAGGGCGCCGGCGAGGTCGTCGGTCAGGATGCCCTCCTCGAAGACCGGACCGAGTTCGTACGACGCCGGGACGATCACGGTGTCGGCGGTGGCCAGCGCCTCCGGGCCGTGTGCGACCTGGACGGCGAAGTCCGCGTCGGTCTCGACCGGGCCCGGCGGCCGGACCGAGCAGGTGACGACCTCGTACAGGTGCCGCCCCTCGGCGTCCCTGGGGCGGCCGAAGATGCGGTGCGGGATCCCCAGTTCGAAGGGGAGCAGTCCGTCGAGGGCGAGGACCACGACGCGGTGCGGGCGGAAGCCGGACAGGCTCATGGCCCGATCCTAGCGAAGGTCGTCCTTCGGGCCACTCGCCCGGGGAGACGGCGGACCCGAGGCTCTTTGACGTGACTCAGACTGACGCGACTCGGACGGACGGGACTCGGCCGGGCGGATCCGAG
Source organism: Streptomyces sp. NPDC033216 (assembly GCF_055577115.1). Classification (NCBI taxonomy): domain Bacteria; kingdom Bacillati; phylum Actinomycetota; class Actinomycetes; order Kitasatosporales; family Streptomycetaceae; genus Streptomyces; species Streptomyces sp. NPDC033216. Next base: position 169,247 of record NZ_JBVIQK010000005.1, read on the forward strand.
GCAGACGTGTCCAGGACAGACCTTTCCCAGTCGGTGGAAGCCGTCGGTGGGGTCGGCCGTGCCGGGAAACGGCGGCCGCGGATCCACCGGGCGTGGTTCGTCGCCGCCGTCACCTTCGTCACGATCATCGGTGCGGCCGCCTTCCGCTCCCTGCCCGGCCTGCTCATCGACCCGCTGAACGACGACTTCGGCTGGTCGCGCGGGACGATCGGCGCGGCCGTGTCGATCAACCTGGCCCTCTACGGCCTCACCGCGCCCTTCGCGGCGGCCCTGATGGACCGCTTCGGCATCCGCCGGGTCGTCGCCGTCGCGCTGACCGTGATCGCGCTCGGCTCCGGCCTGACCGTATGGATGACGGCGGCCTGGCAACTGCTGCTCTGCTGGGGTCTGCTGGTCGGCCTCGGCTCCGGCTCGATGGCGCTCGCCTTCGCCGCGACGGTCACCAACCGCTGGTTCACCGAGCGCCGGGGCCTGGTCAGCGGCATCCTCACCGCGGCCGCCGCCTCCGGCCAGCTGATCTTCCTGCCGCTGCTGTCCTGGATGATCACCCGGTACGACTGGCGGCCGGCGGCGGTGACGGTCGCCCTCGCGGCCCTCGCGGTCGTCCCCTTCGTCTGGCTGCTGCTGCGCGACCATCCGGCGGACGTCGGGCAGATGCCGTACGGGGCGAAGGAGTTCGTCCCCAAGCCGCCCCCGGTGCCGGGTGCGGCACGGCGCGCGGTCACGGTCCTGGCCGCGGCGGTGCGCACGGGCCCGTTCTGGCTGCTGGCCGGGAGCTTCGCGATCTGCGGCGCCTCCACGAACGGACTGGTCCAGACCCACTTCGTGCCGGCCGCCCACGACCACCACATGCCCGTCACGGCGGCGGCCTCCCTGCTGGCGGTGATCGGCGTGTTCGACGTGGTCGGCACGATAGCCTCCGGCTGGTTCACGGACCGCTTCGAACCGCGCCGGCTGCTGGCGGTGTACTACGCGCTCCGCGGCATCTCACTCCTCTTCCTGCCGATCCTGCTGGCCCCGACGGTCCACCCCCCGATGATCTTCTTCATCGTCTTCTACGGCCTCGACTGGGTCGCCACCGTCCCGCCCACCATGGCCCTGTGCCGCGAGCACTACGGCGAGGACAGCGCCATCGTCTTCGGCTGGGTCCTCGCCTCCCACCAGGTCGGCGCGGCCCTGGTCGCCTTCCTCGGCGGCGTGGCCCGCGACACCTTCGGGTCGTACGACGTCGTCTGGTACGCCTCGGGAGCGCTGTGCGCGGCGGCGGCACTGATGGCCCTGGTGATCCGGCGCAGGCCCACGGGCCCCGTCGCGCCTGCCGTGCCGGCGGTGGGGTGACGGGTGGGGTGCGGTGGGCCGGGTGGTCCGTCGGGACGCCGGTGCCGGCGGCTGCGCGGGTGTCGGAAGCGTTGGATCGGACGGCGGCCGGCCGGGGCCCGATGTGAGGTGGCGGTCGGCCGGCGCGACCCCCGCGGGTGACGCGGAGCGCTGTCTATCCGCGGTCCGGTGCCGGTGTGTCGGTGCCGTTCGGGGGTGTTGTGGTCGGCGTGTGGAGGACGGCGCGGGCTTGTTCGGCGGCGCGGGTCATGCTTTCGCTGACGAAGTCGAGGAAGCGTGCGACGTTCTCCAGGCGGGTGGCGGCGGGAGTGAGGGGCCCGAGCACGGCGGTGCCCTGTCGTGCGATCTCGACGATGTGGGCGGTGGAGCGGGCGCTGGCGATCATGGACTGGTACCAGATGTCGTCGTCGACGATGTAACGCTCGCGGCGGCCTTCGTCGCGTTCGCGGCGCACGAAGGCCTGACTCTCGAGGAAGGCGACCGCCTTCGAGATGGACGCCGGGCTGACGTGTAGGCGCTGGGCGAGTTCGGCGGCGGTGAGGCTGCCGCTGTCGGTGATGGTGAGACAGGCCATCACCCGCGACATCATCTTGGGCATGCCCGAAGCCATCAGGACGGTGGTGAACGTCTCCTCGAACGCGGCCACGGCCTCCGCGTCGCGCCCGTCGGCCCGCGCGGGTGCCTGCGATCCATGGGGTGGGGCCTGCCGACGGCGGTGGGTGCGGTGTTCGGTGGCGCGGTGGGCGAGGTCCGCGCGGTAACTGGTGGGGCCACCGTTGCGCATCACCTCACGCGTGATGGTCGAGGTCGGTCGCTCGAGGCGTCGGGCGATCTCGGCGTAGGCGAGGCCGTCGGCCAGTCCCGACGCGATCTCCTGGCGTTCGGCCTGGGTGAGTCTGCCTCCCGGCATCGCGGTCTCCCTCTTGCTCTGCGGGGGTGGTCCCCGGTGCTCCGGTCCCCGGTGTTCTGTGGTGCTCCTCGGCGCCGAGCATAGCGTTCACCTTCAACCTGTTGCAACGCCAGTGCCGCCGTCGTTGCGTTAATCGAGAGGTCTAGTGCAACAATTTATTGGCGTTGAGCTGCGGTTATTACCTTTCATCGCAACGAAGTAGTTGTCGGACCCGTGAATGCAACGTAGCGTTTCCGGTGTCAGAAAAAAACAGCGCGTACTGGGAGAGCATGATGCAGACCTTCGCCACCTCCGCCCCGATCTCCGTCGTCCTGGACATCCCCGCCGGCCGTGTCCAGCTCATCGCGGCGGACCGCGCCGACACCACCGTCGAGGTCCTGCCCGTCAACCCCTCCAAGGGCAGCGACACCCGGACCGCCGAGCAGACGACCGTCGACTACGCCGACGGCGTCCTGCGGATCACGGCCTCGGGCGTCGGCAACCGCCTGACCGGTTCATCCGGTGCCGTGGAGGTCACCGTCCAGCTGCCCGCCGGCTCCCGCGTCGAGGCCAAGGCCGCCAGTGCCGAGCTGCGCGGCGTGGGGCGCCTGGGCGAGGTCGTCTTCGACGGCGCCTACCGCCGGATCAAGCTCGACGAGGCGGCGGGTGTCCGTCTCACCGCTGTCGACGGCGACGTCGAGATCGGCCGGCTGGGCGGGCCGGCGGAGATCAGCACCGCACGCGGCGACATCCGCGTCGCCGAGGCCGTGCGCGGCGCGGTCGTGCTCAGCACCCAGTCCGGCAGCATCTCGATCGCCGCCGCGGCCGGGGTCTCGGCCGCCCTGGACGCCGGCACCGGCCACGGCCGCGTCAGCAACTCCCTCAAGAACGACGGCACCACCGAACTCGACATCCGCGCCACCACCTCCCACGGCGACATCACCGCCCGCAGCCTGTAGTACCCCGCCCCCACAGAGAGAGGAGCACCTCCATGTCCAGCTTGGCCATCGCGGCGAACGGGCTGCGCAAGTCCTACGGCGACAAGGTCGTACTCGACGGCATCGACCTGGCCGTCCCGGAAGGCACGGTGTTCTCCCTGCTCGGCCCGAACGGCGCCGGCAAGACCACGGCCGTCAAGATCCTCTCCACGCTCATCACCGCCGACGGCGGCGATCTGCGGGTCGCCGGCCACGACCTGGCCGCCGATCCGCAGGCGGTACGGGCCGCGATCGGTGTCACCGGGCAGTTCTCCGCCGTCGACGGGCTGATCACCGGCGAGGAGAACATGTTCCTCATGGCGGACCTGAACCACCTCTCCAAGGCCGAGGGGCGGCGGGTGGCCGCCGAACTGCTGGAGCGCTTCGACCTCACCGACGCCGCGAAGAAGCCCGCCTCCACCTACTCCGGCGGCATGAAGCGCCGCCTCGACATCGCCATGACCCTGGTCGGCAACCCGCGGATCATCTTCCTCGACGAGCCCACCACCGGCCTCGACCCCCGCTCCCGGCACAACATGTGGCAGATCATCCGCGAGCTGGTCTCCGACGGCGTCACCGTCTTCCTCACCACGCAGTACCTGGAGGAGGCCGACCAGCTCGCCGACCGCATCGCCGTCCTCAACGACGGCAGGATCGCCGCGGAGGGCACCGCCGAGGAGCTGAAGCGGCTGATCCCGGGCGGACACGTCCGGCTGCGCTTCGAGGATCCGCGAGGCTATGAAGCGGCCGCCATCGCCCTCGGTGAGGCCACCCGCGACGACGAGGCCCTCGCCCTCCAGATCCCCTCGGGCGGTAGTCAGCGCGAACTGCGCTCCATCCTCGACTGGCTGGACGCCGCCGGCGTCGAGGCGGACGAGCTGACGGTGCACACCCCCGACCTCGACGACGTGTTCTTCGCCCTGACCGGCGCCGCCGCAGTCCCCCACCAGTCCAAGGAGACCGCCCGATGAGCACCCTCTCCCTCGCCGTACGCGACTCGTCGACGATGCTGCGCCGCAATCTGCTGCACGCCCGCCGCTATCCGTCGCTGACCCTGAACCTGCTGCTCACGCCGATCATGATGCTGCTGCTCTTCGTCTACATCTTCGGCGACGTGATGAGCGCGGGCATCGACGGCGGTGGCGCCGACCGCTCCGAGTACATCGCCTATATCGTCCCGGGCATCCTCATGATGACCATAGGCAGCACCGTGATCGGGGCCGCGGTGTCGGTCTCCACCGACATGGCCGAGGGCGTCATCGCCCGCTTGCGCACGATGGCGATCCACCGCGGCTCCGTGATCATCGGACATGTCGTCGGCAGCGTGCTACAGGTGCTCGCCAGCCTGGTCCTCGTGGGTGTCGTCGCGGTGGCCATCGGCTTCCGGTCCACGGACGCGACGGCCCTGGAATGGCTCGCGGCGTTCGCGCTGCTCGCGCTGTTCGCACTGGCGCTCACCTGGATCGCGGTCGGCATGGGCCTGGCCAGCCCGAACGCCGAGGCCGCCAGCAACATGGCCATGCCGCTCATCCTCCTCCCGCTCATCTCCAGCGCCTTCATCCCCGCCGACACGATGCCGGGCTGGTTCCAGCCGATCGCCGAGTACCAGCCCTTCACCCCCGCCATCGAGACCCTGCGCGGCCTGCTGCTCGGCACCGAGATCGGCAACAACGGGTGGATCGCGATCGCCTGGTGCCTGGCTCTCTGCGCGCTCGGCTACTCCTGGTCGACGTCACTGTTCAACCGCGACCCGAAGTAGCCCACTTGGCGACGCGGACCCCCGCACTTCCCGCCCCGGGGCGGCGTATCTCCGACACGCGTCGGGTACGCCGCCCCGACGCGTCAGAGGAACCGCCCCCGGTGGAACAGCAGCGGTGCCTCGTTCCCGTCGGCCGCCCCCAACGCGGTCACCCGGCCCACGACGATGAGGTGGTCGCCGCCCGTGTGGACGGCGTGGATCGTGCAGTCGATCCAGGCGAGGGCGCCGGTGAGGCGGGGAGCGCCGGAGACCGGGGTCGGGGCGTGGACGACGTCCGCGAACTTGTCGGCGCCGCTGACGGCGAAGGCACGGCACACCTCGCGCTGGCCCGCGGCGAGGACGTTGACGCAGAAGACGCCCGCGGCGGCGATCCGGGGCCAGGTCGTGGACGTACGGCCGACCATGAAGGAGACGAGGGGTGGGTCGAGGGAGAGGGAGCAGAAGGACTGGCAGGCGAAGCCGGCGGGGGATCCGCCGGGGGCGGTGGCCGGTGCCGTGACCACGGTCAGCCCCGTCGCGAAGTTCCCCAGCACCCGCCGGAACTCGCCCTGGTCGACCGGCGCCCGCTCGTCCTCACGGACGCAGCGCAGCTCCGGGCGTGGCAGCGGCTCGACCGGTCCTGCCCGAAGGTGCCGGACGGCCGCGGCCGCCGCTCCAGCGTGTCCCATCATGCGTCCATTGAAACTGACGGAACGTCAGATGGGAAGGGCGGGGCGGCCCGGGACGGCGGCGGAACGTAGGGTGCGGCCGTGACCTGGGTGGGGAGGCGGCGCGGAGTCGGTCCGGGCGGGGCGTACGAGCCTCCGCGGTTGTCCGCAGCGCGGCTGGCCGGTGTCTGGCGGGACGAGGAGGGCGCGGCGCTGCGGCTGTTGCCGGGCGGGCGGGCCGAGCTGCCGCGGATGCCCGCGGCGGCCGATCCCTTCGCGGACGCCGACTTCGAGGTGTGCGAGGGCACCGGCACCTGGACGCCCGAGGCGGACGGCGAGTGCTCCGGCCGGGCCGGTGTCGTCGTACGCGTCGAAACGGGCAGCGGTACCGGCAGCGGCTGTGGGTACGAGACCGAGTGGACGATCGCCGGGACCGACCGCGCGCCCGAGCTGTTCGCGATCTTCGGTGACCCGGACGCGGGGGCGTCGCGTGTCCTGACGCGGGCCCCCTGAGCGCCGTCACCGGCCCCGGAACCGGGCCTCCCGCCGTTCCGTGAAGCTGGCCACGCCCTCCCTGGCGTCCGCCGTGGTCATGTTGATCTCCTGGGCGGCGGCCTCGGCGGCGAAGGCAGCGGCGCGGTCGCTGTCGAGGGACGTGTTGACGAGGTGTTTGGTGAGGGCCAGGGCCCGGGTGGGGCCGGCGGCGAGGCGGTCGGCCCAGGCGCGGGCCGTCTTCGCCAACTCGTCCGCGGGAAGTACGCGGTTGACCAGGCCGAGGTGCTCCGCGTCCGCGGCCGTGAGCGCGTCGCCGAAGAACATCAGCTCCTTGGCGCGCTGCGGGCCGAGGAGACGGGGCAGGAGGTAGGTGCCGCCGCCGTCGGGGACGAGGCCGCGGCGCACGAACACCTCGATGAAGCGTGCCGGTTCGGCGGCGAGGACGAGGTCGCAGGCGAGGGCGAGATGCGCGCCGAGGCCGGCCGCCGTGCCGTTGACGGCCGCGATCACCGGTTTCTCGCAGTCCAGGACGGCGGCGATCAGGCGCTGCGCCCCGAGACGGAGGGTGCGGGCGACATCGCCGGGGATCCGTTCGCCCCTCGCGCCCCCGCCCCGCAGGTCCGCGCCCGCACAGAAACCGCGGCCCGCTCCGGTCAGGACGACCGCCCTGACCTCCGGGTCCGCGGAGGCCTCCGAGAAAAGCCGGATCAGGCGTTCGCGCAGGTCGGGAGTGATGGCGTTGAGGGATTCGGGGCGGTTGAGGGTGAAGGTCGAGACGTGCTGCTCAGTGGCGTGCCGTACCGATGACTCGGCGGAGGGCTGCGGCTTGTCGGACAAGGGCGACGCACGGGGGTAATCGGCCATGTTCATCTCATTCCGCTCGGTGGTACGGCGGCATCCGCGGTACCGGCGTCGGTACCGGAGGCGGCGGAGGCGTCGAGGTGTCGGAGGCGTCGAGGTGTCGGAGGCGGTGGCGGCCGCGGCGCCCGGTCCTCCCTCAGCGGCAGACCGCCAGCGCGTCCAGTGCCACGGCGCCCTGTCCCCACGGCAGGACCACCAAGGGGTTGATGTCGAGTTCCGCGAGGTCGTCCCCCAGTTCCAGCGCCATGCGCTGCACCCGCAGGACGACCTCCACCAGCGCGTCCCGGTCGGCGGGTGGGCGTCCTCTGACCCCGTCCAGCAGGGCCCGCCCGCGCAGTTCCGCGAGCATGTCGCGGGCCTGCTCCTCCCCGAAGGGCGGCACGCGTACCGCCACGTCCCGCAGAACCTCCACCAGGACACCGCCCAGCCCGACCGTCACCGTCGGCCCGAACAGCGCGTCGTGCGTCATTCCCACGACCATCTCCACGCCCCGCTCGACCATCTGGCACACCAGGACGCCGTCCAGCGGTACGCCCTCGTAGCGGGCGATGTCGGTGAGGTCGCGGTAGGCGTCGCGGACCTGGCTCGCGGAGGTGAGGCCGACCTTGACCAGGCCCAGCTCCGTCTTGTGGGCGATGCGCTCTCCGGACGCCTTCATCACCACCGGGTAGCCGACCAGCCCGGCCGCCCGCACGGCCGCCGCCGCGCTCGTCACCAACTGCTCGCGCGGCACACGGATCCCGTACGCCCGCAGCAGCTGCTTGGCCGCGTGCTCGCTCAGCTGCTGACCCGGTCGCATCAGCATCCTCGCCTTGCGGCTGGACGGCGAGGGGGTGCGGGGAGCCTCGTCGAAGGGGGAGCGGTAGGCGGCCGCGAACCGGTGGTGGGCGAGGTAGGCGCGCACGGCGGTCAGACAGTTGCCGACCGTGCGGAAGGTCGCCACGCGAGAGGAGCCGAGCAGTACGTCCCGGTACGCGGGCTCGGTGCCGACCGGCGACCCCCACACCACGCACACCAGCTTGTCCGTCCCCTCGGCGGCGTCCACCAGGTCCCGCACGAGCCGGTCGCTCAGCGGGGGGAAGGGGCCGGTGATCGGGCAGATCAGGACGCCGACCTCCGGGTCGTCCAGGAGCGCGTCGATGATCTTCCGGCCGCGCCGGTCGCCGACCGGATGACCGCCGTTGTCGACCGGGTTCGCGACGTTCAGGTTCTCCGGTATCCACCGGTGCAGCTCCGCCTGGCGGGCCGCGGACAACTCCGGCAACCGCAGCCCGGCCGCCGTCGCCAGGTCGGCGACGTGGGCGCCGGTGCCGCCCGAGATCGCGTACACCACGACGCCGTCCGCACGCGGTGCCTTCGCTCGGGCCAACAGAGCCGCCGTGTCCTGGAGTTCGTCGAGTCCGTCGACCCGGATCACGCCGTACTGACGCATCGCCGCGTCCACCACCTCGTCCGCGCCGGTCAGCTTGCCGGTGTGGGTGGCGGCGGTGCGGGCGCCGGCGTCGGTGCGGCCGACTTTCACGGCGACGACCGGCACCCCGCGTCGGGCGGCCCGGTCGGCGGCGAGCAGGAAGGCCCGGCCGTCCTTGAGGCCCTCGACGTAACAGGCGATGGCGCCGACCTCGGGGCGTTCGGCGAAGTAGGAGAGGAAGTCGGCGGTCTCCAGATCGGCCTCGTTGCCGGTGGGTGCCCAGTGGGAGAGGCGGATGCCGAGTTCCTGGAGGGCGAACACCGGGCGGCCCTGGTGGCCGGACTGGGTGATCAGCGCGATCGCCGGCCCGTCGAGATCGTCCCGGAAGTGCTCGAAGGCGTTGAGGTTGGTGTTGGGCCCCAGCAGCCGTATCCCCGAGCGGGTCACGGCCGCCGCGAGCCGTTCCTGGGCCGCGGCGCCCCGGGCGCCCGTCTCCGCGAAGCCGGAGGCGAAGACGACGGCGAACTTCACCTTCGCCTCGGCCAGCTCCTCGATCACCGGAAGCGGATCGGCGACCAGCAGCACCGCCAGGTCGACCTGCTCGGGCAGGTCGGCGACGGACGGGCGGCAGGGGATGCCGAAGACGGTGGTGCGAGTGGGGTGCACGGGGTGCAGCCGCGCCCCCACCCGCTCGGCCCAGTCCACCAGTTGGCGTGTGACACCGGTGTTGGGGCGTCCTTCGGCGTCCGAGGCGCCGATCACCGCGACCGACCCCGGCCGGAAGAACCGGTCCAGATCGGGGACCTCGGCATGCAGCGGGCGCCCGCTGACGTCCAGATCGCCCGCCTCGGCGGGCCGGCCGTGGACGGCGAAGCCGGGTCGCTCGTCGCACGCGAGAACCCGGGCCCGGCGGGAGTCGGTGGTGAGGGTGCCGTGGGTTGATCCAAGCATCGGTCCGCCCGCTCCTGTGTGACTGCCTGGTAACTGACGTTCTGTCAGATTACAGAACTGACGAGTCGTCAGGAATGGGTGTGCACGGAGGATGTGCGGCGAAGACGGAGGAGCGCAGGCGGACGGTCCGCGACCCCGTCAGCCCTACCCTTCGGTCCCGGCTCCTCAACCCCGGTCCTTCGGCCCCCGCCCCAGCTCGCGGCGTACCGCCTTCGCGATGCGGTCCGCGTCGATGGACAGCTCGCGGAGGGTGCCGCTGATGGGGTTGGTGAAGCCGGTGAAGTAGAGGCGGGGGGCGGCGGCCGCCGTGCGGCGGCCGTGGACCATCGGTCTGCCTCGGGGGTCGAGGACGTCGAGGTGGCCGACCAAACCCTCCAGGGCACGCGCGTACCCGGTGGCGGCGATCACGGCGTCCGGCTGGACGCGGGTGCCGTCGGCGAGGACGACCTTGCCGTCCTCGAAGCCCTGCACGGCGGCCACGACCTCCACCCTGCCCTTGCGCACCGCGTCGATCAGGCCGACGTCCTGCACGGGAATCGCCCCTTCGCGGACGCGGGTGTAGAGCCCGGTGCCGGGCCGCGGCAGCCCCTGCGCCGACAGGTCCGGCACGCTCACCTTGGCCAGCACCCGGCACATCAGGTCGACGAGCGCGACGGGCAGTCGGCGTACGAGGATGCCGCTGTACTGCGCAGGCCAGCCGGCGGTGGAGCGGCGCACGATGTGGGGAACGGTCCGCACGGCCAGCCGCACCCGCTCGGCGCCGCTCTCCACCAGGTCGACGGCGATCTCGGCGCCGGTGTTGCCGACGCCGACGACGAGGACGTCCCGGCCCGCGTAGGGGGTGCCGTTGCGGTAGGTGGAGGCATGGGTCAGTTCGCCGGTGAACGTGTCGCGTCCGGGCCAGTCGGGCAGGGACGGGGTGTGGTTGTAGCCGGTCGCGACGACGACCGCCGCTCCGGTCAGCTCGCGTCCGCCGGAGGCGTGCAGCAGCCAGCCCGTGCCGTCGGGGGTCTGCTCGACGCGGGAGACCTCGACGCCGGTGACGATCTCCAGCTCGTGGTGCTCGGCGTACTTCTCCAGGTACCGGACCACGTCGTCGCGGGCCACCCACCGTCCGAAGCGGCGGGGCATCGGCAGGCCGGGCAGGGCCGAGCGGCGCCGGGTGGTGTGCAGGCGCAGCCGGTCGTAGTGGCGCCGCCAGGACGCGCCGACCCGGTCGGACTTCTCCACCACGACGGCGCGTATCCCCTGGGCGCGCAGCGCGTACGCGGTGGCGAGGCCGCCGGGGCCGCCGCCGATGACGTAGACCGGGCGGTCGGCCTGGTTCGCGGCGCTGGTCACGGAGGGGTTCGGCTGCGGTGCGGAGTCTTCCATGAGCGCGAGCGTAATCACGCAGGGCATTGATGGGTCTCGGTCAAGACGGGAATTGGTTGCGGATCGATCACGCCTGTACGGGTGGTGTGTGCGGTGGGTGACGTCGGTCACGGTTGTGGACCTGCCGTGAAGCCGGATCCTGCTGCCGGTGGCCCGGCGCCCTCTCCCGTCGGGGCGGTCGCGGGGGCCGCTCGACGGCTTCCCGCCCCGCCACATCTGACGTACCGTCAGATTCATGGACACGATCTGGCTCACCGGCGCGCAATGGCTGGCCGTGCTGCGGATCGGGCTCGGCCTGTGGTGGCTGGAGAGCTGGCGGCACAAGGACAGGAAGGGCTGGTTCGAGCGCGGTACCGGCATCGCGTGGGCGGGGGGCGTCGCGGCCGAGCACCGCTGGACCGCCGTACGGTCCGGCTTCGACGCGGTGGTGGCGCCGAGGCCGCGCGTGATGGCGTACGTCGTCGTGTACGCGGAGCTGGCACTCGGCCTGGGCCTCGTCCTCGGGTTCCTCACGCCGATCGCCCTGGTGGGGGGCCTGCTGCTGAACCTCCTCTACTTCGTCCTCATGATCCATGACTGGGCGGAGCAGGGGCAGAACGCGATGATGGCCCTGATCTCGGCGGTCGCCCTGTTCGCCATGGCGTGGCAGAGCTGGTCGCTGGACAGCGCGCTGGGGTGGTTCCGCTGACCTCGCGGTACGACGTCCCGGAGGCCGATGCCTTCACGCGCGCGTACTGGGACGCGGCGGCCGGGGGCAGGCTGCTGATCCGGCGCTGCGGGGCGTGCGGGCGGGCCCACCACTACCCGCGGGAGTTCTGCCCGCACTGCTGGAGCGAGGACGTGCGCTGGGAGGAGGCGAGCGGCAGGGCGGTCCTCTACACCTGGTCGGTCGTCCACCGCAACGACCTGCCGCCCTTCGGGGAGCGGACGCCGTACGTCGCCGCCGTGGTCGATCTCGTGGAGGGACCGCGGATGGCGACGGAGCTGGTGGGAGAGGGCGAGCCGCGGGCGGGGGCGGAGCTGGAAGTGACGTTCCGGGAGGGGGTGCCGGTGTTCCGGCGGGCCCTTCGATCACGCGCAGGGTGATCCGTTCGGGCCTCGTTCGCCCGCCCCCGCATCCTGTGACGGCCCGAGTCCGTGGCTTTCCCGTGGTGGGGCGGGGTCCGGCGCCCTCCCCTGTGTCCATGAACGTCAAGCCCGGAGCTGGCCACGCGGAGGCGCCGGGGGAGCGGGAGGATCCGGAGGTGCGGCCCGGAGCCCGCCGCCATGAGGGAGCTCCTCGGATCCGTCGCATGGCGAGGACCTCTCCTGGTGGACGAGAGGGCGGGAACCGCGCTCGGAGCGGGCGGGAGCAGCCGGCCGCGGTGGTCCCCGTCCGAACTGCGGGGGCGACTCGGTCCCAGCCGCCGAGCAGCCCGGCGTCGGCCTGCGCGTTGCAGAGGTTGTAGCCGCCGGCCGCGTGGGCCTTCTCGGTGTGGCCGTCGACCGTGACGGAGCAGTTGATGTCCCCGGAGCCCTGAAGCTGGGCGGTCACCGTGTAGTAGAGCGCGTCGTCGCCCAAGGGCAGGGTGGCCTCGAACGTGCCGTCGTTCGGAGGGGGCCCAGCGCGCCGGCGGGGGCGGTGCCCGTCCTGCCAGTCACCGACCACCGCGCCCGCCGCGGGCCCTTTCTCGCAGGCGTCTCCGGAGGAACTCGCGTACAGCCTCACGCTGCCCGCCGCGCCACGAAGTCCGGGGGTCGCCCGCGCCGTCGCGCGTACGGTGCTCCCCGCACACGGCCTCGCCGAGGCCACCGTCGCGGTGGTGCAGATGGTGGGCGAACTGGCCGCCTGCGCCTGCCGTTTCTCCACGACGGAGGTGTACGTGTCGCTGCGCTACCGGGAGAGCGGTCTGCGCGTCACGGTCTACGACGGTCACGCCCGCCACGCCAACGCCCGCCTGGGCGCTGCCTGCGACCTGTATCGCCGGGCCTCCCTCCGCGTGCTGGACCGGGTGGTCCGGGCCTGCCACGGCGAGTGGGGCATCGGCGGCGACCGTGCGTCGGGCGCGGGTACCCGGATGTGGGCGGTGCTGCCGCGTGCGGGGGCGAACGGGTACTCCCTCGGCGGCCGCCCGTACGAGTGACCGCACGCGCGAAGCGGGTGCCTCTCTCGATCGCACGGGGTGCGGTCACGGGCACAACGCGGTGGTGGTCGAGGAGCGCGCCGCGTCAGCCGTGTCCTCAGCCCCTCACGGCCACAGCAGCTCCCGCGTCCAGTCCCGCTCGCCCCGTCGGTAGGCCAGCCGCACGTGCCGCCGTCTCGCGTCGCCCTGGAAATACTCCACCTCGTCCGGGCGGAGCCGGTACAGCGTCCAGGTCGGGGACTCGGCGGCCGGGTTCGAGGCGGCCTGTTCCCAGGCGGTGGACGATGCCGTCGCCAAGGCCTCCAGGGAGGGCAGGACCTCGCTCTGGTGGCCGGTCAGGGCGGCCGCCAGGGCCCCCGTCGACCGGGCGTGCAGGTCGGCCCGTGCTTCCGCCGCCGGGGCGACGGACACCGGGCCGCGAACCCGGACCTGGCGGCCCAGCGCGGGCCAGTAGAAGGTCAGGGCCGCGTAGGAGCGGGCGTCGAGCTGGCGGCCCTTGCGGCTGCTCGCGTGGGTGGCGAAGGACCAGCCGAACTCGTCGGCGCCGTGCAGCATCACGATCCGTGCGTCCGGCGCACCGGCCTCGTCCGTGGTCGACAGGGTCATGGTGTGCGGTTCCCGCTCGCCCGCCGCGACCGCCTCGGCGAACCAGCGCGTGAACAGCGCCAGCGGCTCGGCGGGAGCCGTCGCCGGGTCGAAGGGCGGCAGCTCGGTCACCTCCGGGTCCCACACCCGCAGCGACCTCAGCAGCTCGTGAAGATCCGTTCCCATGGTCCGAGTATCGGTCAGGACAGCGTCCGGTACCCGGCCGGAGGGCCCACCGGCTCGGGCCGCTCCACCCCGTACCCGATCCCTTGGATCGCCGGCATCGCCCAGTGGCACGCCCCGTGGAGAACGCACGTCGTGCCGTGACCCTAGGACCTCCCCAGCACCACCGTCCCGGAGGAACAGAACCAACCGCCCGTGCCCGACGCCACCCCCAGCCGGGGCAGGCTCCCGTCCCCACGTCGTACCTGACGGGCCCCCGCCTCGCCCCGCAGTTGCCGTACCGCTTCCACCAGGAGGAACAGGCCCCGCATGCCCGGGTGTTGGGACGACAGGCCGCCGCCGTCGGTGTTGACCGGGAGGGCGCCGCCCTCGACCCGGAGGCGGCCCCTCTCGACGTACGGACCCCCCTCGCCCTTTCCGCAGAAGCCGAGGTCCTCCAGGGTCACCAACGTCATGTAGGTGAACGCGTCGTAGATCTGCGCGAAGTCCATCTCGGCCGGCCGCACCCCCGCCCGTCCGAAGGCGAGCCGGCCGCTGACCGCCGCCGGGGTCACCGTGAAGTCGTCCCACTCCGTCATGCTCGCGTGGGAGACGTATTCGCCGGTGCCGAGGATCCACACCGGGGCCGTGCGGCAGTCCCGGACGTACTCCTCGGCCGCGAGCAGGACCGCCGCGCCGCCGTCGGAGCGGACGCAGCAGTGGAGCTTCGTGAACGGGTCCGCGATCATCGGGCCGGACAGGACCTCGTCGACCGTCAGCGGCGTGCGGAACATCGCCTCCGGGTTCAGGGCCGCGTTGGCCCGCGTCTGGACCGCCACCTGCGCCAACTGCTCGATCGTCGTGCCGTGTTCGATCATGTGGCGACGGGCCGCCATCGCGTACTTGGCGATCAGCGTGTGGCCGTAGGGCACCTCGAACTGGAGCGGGCCGCGCGCGCCGAACGCGTACGTGCCGGTGCGGCGGCCCGCCCGCACGTCGGCGCGGGCCGTCGAGCCGTACGCCAGCAGCACCGCGTCCGCGTGTCCCGCCGTGATCGCGTCCGCCGCGTGCGCCGCCATCACCTCCCAGGTCGAGCCGCCGACCGAGGTCGAGTCCACCCAGGTGGGACGCAGGCCCAGGTACTCGGCCACCTCGACCGGCGCGAGCGTGCCGAGCCCGGCCGAGGCGAAGCCGTCGACCCGCGAGCGGTCGAGGCCCGCGTCCGCCAGCGCGCGGCGGGCCGCCTGGGCGTGCAGCGCGTACGGCGTCGCGTCGTCCACCCGGCCGCAGTCGGACAGCGCCACCCCGACCACGGCCACCCTCCGCTGCCCCACCGTCATGAATCTGACGGTACATCAGATCAGGTGGGCGGTGGCAGGTGCCGGATGCCTGGGAAACCCGGTTCCCGACGCCTAATATGACGACCCGTCAGTCACGAGAGGAGTTCCGCCCATGGACCCCGGCCTCACCGCCGAACAGGACGAGATCCGCCGCACGCTGCGCGAACTGCTCCACCAGCGCTGCGGCCCGCACGGACTGCGCGCCGCCCTCGACACCCCGGCCGGCCACGACCCCGCCCTGTGGACCGCCCTCGCCGGCCACCTCGGCCTGCCCGGCCTCGCACTCCCGGAGGCGTACGGCGGTGTCGGCTGCCCCGTCGCCGACCTCGCCCTCGCCTGCGAGGAGACCGGACGCGCCCTCGCCCCCACCCCGCTCCTCGCCACCGCCGTTCTCGCCGCGCCCCTGATCCTGGCTCTCGGCACCGACGCCCAGCGCACCACCCTCCTCCCGCGGATCGCCGCCGGCACCCTCACCGCCACCCTCGCCGTCCCCGCCCCGGCCCTCGCCGTCGCCCTCGCACTGACCTGCGAGAACGACGGCGACTGGGCCGGTGGCGGCCGGGCCGGAGGCGTGCAGGCCCGGCGGGTCGCGGGCGCCTGGCGGCTGTACGGCGAGGCCGCGCAGGTCCTCGACGGGCACAGCGCCGGCCTGCTCCTCGTCGCCGCCCACACCGGCGGATACGTCCGCTCCCGCACCCTCCTCTTCGCCGTCGCGGGGGACAGCGCCGGGCTCCGCCGCGTACGGCAGACCGCGCTGGACGCCACCCGGCCGCAGGGTCGTGTCCAACTCAGGGACGTGGAGGCGGAGGTGCTGGGGAGCGGTGACGAGCAGGGCGTCCCGCAGGTCCTCGCCGCGCTCGGTGAGCGGGCCGCCGCCGTCCTCGCCTGCGAAGCCGTCGGCGCCGCCGACCGCGCGCTGGAGCGGACGGTGGAGTACGTCGGGCAGCGCGTGCAGTTCGGACGGGCGATCGGTTCCTTCCAGGCAGTCCAGCACCGGCTCGCCGACGTCCACGTCCAGCTCCAGGCGGCCCGGTCCGCGGCCTACTACGCCGCCTGGGCGACCGGCCGGGAGGAGCACGTCGGCGGGCTCGCCCTCGCCCAGGCGCTGGAGGCCCTGCGCGCGGCCGCCGCAGAGGCCATCCAGCTCCACGGCGGCATCGGATTCACCTGGGAGCACGACGCCCACCTCTACTTCAAGCGCGCCGCCGGCGACGAGCTGCTGTTCGGGCCCGCGCACCGGCTGCGCGCCCACGCGGCCGACCGGGCCCGCCTCTTCACGGGCGAGGAGGTGACGGTGTGACCCGCTTCCGCGGCGGCGGACCGCAACCGTCCCCCGGCCACGAAGGCGGCCCCGCCCCCACCCCCGCCCTCGGGGTCCGTCTCGTCCGGAAGGTCTCCTCCACCCCCGCCTTCGCCAAGACCGCCCCCCACCTCGTCCCCGCCCTCGACCGGGCCGTCCACCGCCTCACCGGGGGAAAGGTCCTGCTCAGCGCCCACTTGCTGCCGGGGCTCGTCCTCACCGCGACCGGTGCCCGCAGCGGGCGGCCCCGGCGCACCCCGCTCGCCTGCCTGCCCGAGGAGGGTGGCCGTGGCTGGCTCCTGGTCGGTTCCAACTTCGGGCGGCCCGGCCATCCGGCGTGGACCGCCAACCTGCTCGCCCACCCGGACGCCGAGGTCAGCTGGAAGGGCGTCGACATCCCGGTGACGGCCCGGCTGCTGACGGGCGAGGAGCGGGCGGCGGCCTGGCAGGCGGCGCTGGCCTTCTGGCCGCCGTACGCGACGTATCAGGCACGGGTGGAGCGGGAGATCCGCCTCTTCCGGCTCAGCCGCCGAGAGCGAGCCGCTGGACCAGAAGGAACGCGCCGATCCCCAGCATCGCCGCCCCCGACGTCCGGGTGACCGCGCGGGCCGCCGCCGGGCGGGCACCCAGCAGCCTGCGGGCCAGGACGCCCACCGTCGCGTAGACGGCGGCGCAGCACGCCATGTGCAGCAGCCCGAGGCCGGCGGTCTGTGCCGGGACCGGCAGGCGCGGGTCGCGGGTGACGAGGAACTGGGGCAGGACGGAGAGGTAGAGCAGCAGGCCCTTGGGATTGAGGCCGCTGATCGTCGCGCCGCGCAGGAAGACCCGCCACCGCTTTCGTTCCGCCGCTTCCCCCGCCCGCGGCACGCCCGGTCGGCGCAGCACGCTCCACCCCAGCCACACCAGGTACGCCGCCCCGGCCACCGTCAGCACGGTGAGCAGCCGGGGGGACCCCGCCACCAGGACCGCGAGGCCCGCCGCGGCCAGCGCCGTGTGCAGGGCATAGCCGCTGACCAGGCCGGTCACGGCCAGGCCCACCGAGCGGCCGCGCAGCCCGGCGGCGATCACGTACGCCCAGTCGGCGCCCGGTACGCACACCAGCAGCAGGTCCACGGCGAGGAAGGAGAGCAGCGTTGCGGAGTCCATGAAGGGGACATTAGGCGCGATACGGCCGAAGGTGTTCCCGAAGTTTTCTCGAAACCGGGGCAACTGGGAAAGGATCTGCCCCATGGACGACGTGGACCGGAAAATCCTTGCCGAATTGCAGCAGGACGGGCGGCTGACCGTGACGGAGCTGGCCGCACGGGTGCGGCTGAGCGTCTCGCCGTGCCACCGGCGGCTGCGGGAGCTGGAGCGGTCCGGGGCGATCAGCGGCTACCGGGCGGTGGTGGAGCCGACGGCCGTCGGGCTGACCTTCGAGGCGCTGGTCTTCGTCTCCATGCGGCAGGAGGACCGGGACACGGTCGCCGAGTTCGAGCGGGCCGTCGGTGAGGTGGAGCACGTGCTGGACGCGCAGCGGCTGTTCGGGGAGCCGGACTACCTGCTGCGGGTGGCCACCGCCGACCTCGCGGCCTTCCAGCGGCTGTACGACGAGCGGCTGGCGACGCTGCCGGGGGTACAGCGGCTCACCTCGACGCTGGTGATGAAGCACGTGGTGCGTGACCGGCCCCTGCCCGGCTGACCCGTCTCACGCCCCTTCGTCGCTCCGAGTCAAGCGTCCGCATAGCGCGGCAGGCGGTGGCCCATCCGGACGACCGGATGGACCACCGCCTGCCAGACAGGACTTGAGACGTGCAAAAGGACGGACCGCGGGGGCCGCGGGCTACTTCGTCGGCTTCTTGCCGGTGACGCCCAGGTACACCAGCAGCGCGACGTTCGGCTTGAGTTCAGCCTGCTTGACGCCCCACGCGCTGAAACCCTTCTGGTGCGAGGCGACCGCCGCGAGCATCGCGACCAGCGAACCGGCGACCGCGCCCGGGTTCACGTCCTTGTCGACCTTGCCCTTGGACTGCAACTCGGCGACGGCGTCCGAGAGGGAGTTGTTCACCGAGTTGAGGATCTTCATGCGGAGTTTGTAGAAACGTTTGTCGCCCTCGGCCGCACCGAGGTCGACGACGCGGAGGATCGCGTCGTTCCTCTTCCAGAACTCCAGGAACCCGTCGACGAGTTCCTGGGCGGTCTGCCAGCCGGCCTTGCCGACCCAGGACCGTCCCTCCAGCAACTGGGTCAACCCGGCGCCCTCGGCGGCCATTTGCTCCGCGATCTCCAGGACGGCGCCCTCGACGTCCGGGAAGTACTGGTAGAAGGTCGCGGGCGAAGTGCCCGCCTTCCGGGCCACATCGATGACCTTGACGTCCCGGTAGGGCGAGGAGCTGAGCATCTCGCTGAGGCAGTCGAGCAACTTCTGCCGCGTCGCCTGCCCGCGCCGACCGGCCACGCGGCCGTCGACGGTACGCACTTGTCCTGTCATGTCGTCAGCTTACCGAGGGGTGATCGGAGCGCGATTCGGCCGACTGCAAATGGGGTGCGCGGAGGCCTCGAGGCGGGTGTGCCTGGTCTGCGGCTTGCGTGGAGCGCCGTTAGTTTGGCTGTATGGCCGAAAACAGGGCATCGGTGTACGCAGAGGGCGTCCCCTGCTGGGTGGACGCGCAGCTGCCCGACGTGGACGCGGGCAAGCGGTTCTACGGCGAGCTGTTCGGGTGGGCCTTCGAGGAGGCGTACGGCTCCTCCGTGTGGGCCCGGCTGGACGGCGCGCCGGTCGCCGCCCTGGGCCGCAAGACGGACGGCCGAATGCCCACCGTGTGGACCGTGTCCTTCGCGACCCCGGACGTGGAGGCGACCGTACGCCGTATCCGTACGGGCGGCGGGCAGGTGGTCACGGCGCCGGTGCCGGTCGACGGGGCGGGCGTCGCGGCCCTGGCCGCCGATCCCGAGGGCGCCGTCTTCGGCCTGTGGCAGGCGGGCAGCCACCCCGGCTTCGGGGTGCGGCACAGATCCGGCGCGTTCGCCTGGGCGCAGCTGTACGCCCGTGACACCGCGACCGCCAACACCTTCTACGGCCACCTCTTCCACGAGGCCCTGTTCGGTCCGGAGGCGGAGCCCGACTTCGGGCGGGCGCCGGTCTCGGACGTCTTCCCCGAGGTCATGCCGCCCCACTTCCTGGTCCACTTCGGCGTCGACGACTGCGAGGCGGCTCTCGGCGCGGTGAGCCGGCTCGGTGGGCGGGTACAGGCGGACCCGTTCACCGCCTCGTACGGAACGGTGGCCGTCGTCACCGACGACCAGGGGGCGTCGTTCGCGCTGCTCCAGCGCTGAACCCTCTCGTCCGCGGGCGGGCCGGCGGGCAGGTCATGCACGGGGGCAGGGACCTGCGACAGGGCGTGTACGGGGGCATACGTGCGGGTCGTGCGCGTAGGCGTGTGCCTCATTGCGCTGATATGAAATGAGACACCCCGATTGTCTCGGGGTTCGCAACCGGTGGCCCGGCCAGGAAGAATCGGGGTGCGTGCCGCCACGGCGGTGCGGTGGTGAGACGCTGCACGGGGTCGCGTACACATATGGGTGACGTGGCCCGTACGGGGAGGTGGCAGGCAAGTGGTGGATCAGCTGACGCAGCACGATCCGCGGCGGATCGGGCCGTTCGAGGTGCTGGGGCGGCTGGGCGCCGGCGGCATGGGGCTGGTCTATCTCGCGCGTTCGGCCTCCGGCCGACGCGTGGCGATCAAGACGGTCCGCACGGAACTGGCCGAGGACCAGCTGTTCCGGGTCCGCTTCACCCGCGAGGTGGAGGCGGCGCGGGCGGTCTCCGGCTTCTACACGGCCGCCGTCGTCGACGCCGATCCGCGTGCCGCCGTGCCGTGGCTGGCGACCGCCTATGTGCCCGCGCCCTCCCTCGAGGAGATAGTGAACGACTGCGGGCCGCTCCCGGCCCAGGCGGTGCGCTGGCTGGCCGCGGGCATCGCGGAGGCCCTCCAGTCCATCCACGGCGCCGGGCTCGTGCACCGCGACCTGAAGCCCTCCAACGTCCTCGTCGTGGAGGACGGCCCCCGGGTGATCGACTTCGGCATCGCTTCCGGCGTATCGAACACCCGTTTGACGATGACGAACGTCGCCGTGGGCACCCCGGCCTACATGTCCCCCGAGCAGGCCAAGGACTCGCGCAGTGTCACCGGCGCCAGCGACGTCTTCTCCCTCGGCTCGACACTCGTCTTCGCGGCCACCGGACACCCCCCGTTCCACGGCGCCAACCCGGTCGAGACCGTCTTCATGCTGCTGCGCGAAGGCCCCGACCTCCAGGGCCTGCCCGACGAGCTGCGCCCGCTCATCGACTCCTGCATGCAGATGGAGGCCACCGGCCGGCCCAGCCCCGCCGACCTCCAGGCGCAACTGGCCCCGCACCTCTTCGGCTCCGGCTCCGACGACAGCGGTACGGCGTCGGCGTGGCTGCCCGAGAAGGCGGTCACCCTCATCGAGACGCGCCGCGGCGGCCGGCCGCCCGTCAAGCCGGCGGCACCCGCGAGCCCCCGCAGCGGCGGCGGCGCGGGCCCCGCCCGGCCCGCCGTACCGCCGCCGCCCCCGCACGACCCCGTGGTGCGCCCCCGTCCGGCCCACGCGCCCGTCGCGGTCGGCGCGCCCGACACCGGGCCCGTCCGGCTCGCCGGGGCGGCCGTGCCGATCGGGCCCGGCCCGCGGGTCGCCGACGTCCGCGCCACCGCCGCCGTGAAGGCCCCCCTGCCCGAGCCCGGCCTGGTCGCGTCCTGGTCCCGGCCCCGTCCCGGCGTCAACGGCGCCGACCCGGCCCCCACGGCCGCGCCGGCGGCCGCCGCGGAGACCCCGGCGGGCTGGCGCCCCTGGCGGTTCCGCATGTCCAACGACGTGTGGGGCACCCCGGCCGTCGCCGGCGACCTCGTCTACGTCACCTCCTTCGAGGTGCACGCCCTGGACGTGGCCACCGGCCGCCGCCGCTTCAAGACGCGTGACGTGGCCTGGTCGATGGCGGTCGCGGACGGCCGTGTCCACGCCTCCGACGGCCCCACCCTGTTCGCGCTGGACGCCCGCGAGGGCACCGACCTGTGGCGACTGCCCACCGACGCCTGGGTGTACTGCCTCAAGGCCGACCGGGGAACCGTCGTCACCGGCACCCGCGGCGGCGGCGTCCAGGCCTGGGAGGCCTCCACCGGGCAGAAGCTGTGGGAGGCCACCGGCTGCCAGAGCGACTTCGAGTCCCAGGAGGCCGGTCCCGCCCTCCACGACGGCACCGTCTACCTCTGGCAGGACGCCCGCCTGCGCGCCCTCGACGCCCGCACCGGCGAGGACCGCTGGTCGTACCCCATCGGCGACTCCGCCTCCTGCGGCGGTGTCCCGGTCCGGGTGACCGCGGCCCCCGACGGCTACGTCTACATCTCGGCCGGAACCCGCGTCCTCGCCGTCGACGTGGCGAGCGGCATGGTCCGCTGGCACTTCGAGGCCCCCGCGGTCTTCCTCTCCCCGCCCACCTTCGTCCCCGGCCCGGCGGTCACCGGCGGCGGCGTCTACCTCGCCGACTACCTCGGCACGGTCTACGCCCTCGACGCCATCGACGGCCGCGACCGCTGGCGCATCGCCACCGAGGCCCGCTCCTCCCTCGACCCGGTGCTGGTCGCCGCGGGTCACGTCCACGTCGGCAGCGGCAAGGGCCTCTACACCCTCGACGCCGTCACCGGCACGCCCAAGTGGCGCTTCCAGGCGGGCGGCGACATCGTGGGCGCCCCCGCGGTGGCCGAGGGCCGCATCCACTTCGGCTCCACCGACCACCTGCTCTACACCCTGAAGGCCGACGACGGCCGTCTCCGTTGGAAACTGGCGACCGGCGGCGAGATCACCGGCTCCCCGGTGGTCCGGGACGGCGTCGTCTACGCGTGCAGCAAGGACCGCTGCGTCTACGCCCTGGACGCGGAGAAGGGCACCGGAACGGCGCGAACGGCGTAGCCCGCGGCGCGTCCTCGAGCGACCGGGGCGCGACGCGCGCGTTCGACGGACACGGCCGCCGGCCCGTTGACCGGCCGGCGGTGCCGGCGAACGAGCCGGGCCGGGCCGAACAGGCCGGTCGAGCCTCGGTGACACGGCCGTGACAGCCGCTGTCCAAGGGGGTCGTCCACCGGGCCGTGAACGTGCCCGCGGACAGCACCGGGAGCGTCCGGGTGAAGTTCGGCGGCGGTGAGCCGGGCGAGGCGCTCGACCACTGGCGACGTCGACCCCACCGCCCTTCCCGCCATCTGACTCAGCGCATGCGGAAGCCTCGGGCGCGCCGCCCGGCGAAGAGTTCCGCCTGGTGCTCGGCGGGCAGGTTGCCCAGCGCGATGAGGTGCGGCGCCTGGGCGAATCCGGCGGCGAGGGAGGTCTCCCGCGCCGCCCACAGGGCCCGGACGGTGCCCTGGACAGCGGTGGGCGGATGTCCGGCGATCGTCGAGGCGCGGGCCACGGCCGCCTCCAGCGCGCCGCCCGCCTCGGTGAGTTCGGACACCAGGCCGATCTCGTGGGCACGTCGGGCCGACATCCGCTCGGCCGCCCCCATGAGCATCATCCGCGCGACCTCCCCGTGCGGCATGCGCTGCGCCATGAGCACCGACTCGTACGCGCTGACCATGCCGTACGTGGTGTGCGGGTCGAAGAAGGCGGCGTCGGCGCCCGCGACGACGAACTCGCACTCCCCGAGCAGGTAGAAGGCGCCTCCGCAGGCCATCCCCTCGACGGCGGCGACGACCGGCTTCCACAGGTCGTTGGCCTTGGGGCCGACGCCGAGGAGCGGATCGTCCTGCATGTAGGGGGACGCGGGCTGCGGTACGACGGCGTCCCGGTCGACCCCCGTGCAGAACGCCCGGTGCCCGGCTCCGGTGAGGACGACGGCGCGCACGCAGTCGTCGAACCGCAACGCCGTCCAGAGGTCCCCGAGTTCACGGGCCGTGTCGAGGTCGATGGCGTTGAGGCGGTCGGGCCGGTCGAGGGTGACGACGGCGACACCGGTGTCCATGTCGGTGGCCAGGCGCAGACTCACGGGCGCTCCAGGACCCACTGGGGGAGGCCGCGTTCGTCGAACACCGCCCGCACGCGGGCGCCGATGCGGACTCGGTCGGCGGGGAAGGAGCCGAGCGGTGCGCCGGCCTCGCCGACCAGGTTCCCGACGAGCCGGACGCGGGGCGCGTCGGCCAGTTCCACGAGGACGACGTTGTACGGCGCGTGCGCCGCGTAGTCGGGCAGCAGCGGCGGGTGCGGCACGGCGTACGACCAGACGCGTCCGTGTCCCGAGGTGAGCCGCCACTCGGTGGCGAAGGACTGGCAGTGGGGGCAGCAGGGGCGGGGCGGGAAGCGGGGTTCGCCGCAGTCGGCGCAGGCCTGGACGCGGAGTTCACCGAGGGCGGCGTACCGCCAGAAGGGGGCACCGTCGGCGTCGACGACCGGTTCGAGCATCTCAACTCCTCAGCAGCAGGGCGGAGGTGGGGACTCCCTCTCCGGCGGTGACGAGACAGGTGGTGGCGCCCGGCACCTGGGCGGTGCTGGTCCCGCGCAGTTGCCGCACGCCCTCGGTGATGAGGTTGAAGCCGTGGACGTAGGCCTCGGAGAGCCCGCCCCCGCTGGTGTTGAGGGGCAGCCGGCCGCCGGTCTCCAGGGCGCCGCCCTCGGTGAAGGCGCCCCCTTCGCCCCGGCCGCAGAAGCCGTAGCCCTCCAGGGAGAGGGGGATCAGGGGCGTGAAGGCGTCGTAGATCTGGGCCACGTCGACGTCCTGCGGGGTGAAGTCGGCCTGCTTCCACAGGTGTCGGGCGGCGGTCCAGGCGGGGCCGGTGAGCGGGTCGTCGTTCCAGTAGTTGACCATGCCGTGGTGCTGGGCGGGCAGGCCCTGGGCGGCGGAGTGGACGTACACCGGCCGCCGGGCGCAGTCGCGGGCGCGTTCCCCGCCGACGACCACGCAGGCCAGCGCGCCGTCCGTCTCCAGGCAGTTGTCGTAGAGGCAGAGGGGTTCGCTGATCCAGCGGGAGGTCATGTACGACTCGCGGGTCAGGGGGCGGTCGTACATGACGGCGGCCGGGTTCTGGTTGGCCCGGTTGCGGCAGGCGAGGGCGATGTTGAACAGGTGGTCGCGGGTCACGCCGTACTCGTGCATGTGGCGGCGGGCGAGGACGGCGATCTCGTCGACGGGCCGCAGCAGGCCGAAGGGCCGGGTCCACTGGGCCGGGGTGGGCAGCTGGACGGCCGTGTTGGTCCACGGGCGCGGTCCGCTGCCCCGCTTGCGGGACCGCCAGGCGACTCCCACGGTCGCCTGACCGGCGGCGATGGCGGCGGCGAGGTGGGCGACGGTCGCGCAGGACCCGCCGCCGCCGTACGGGACGCGGCCGAAGTAGGTCAGGTCCCCGAGTCCGAGGGCCTTCGCCAGCTCCACCTCGTCCGTCTCCTCCATGGTGTACGAGGCGAGGGCGTCGACCTCGCCGGGCGCGATCCCGGCGTCGTCGAGCGCGGCGAGGACGGCGCGGCAGGCGAGGGTCCTCTCGTCCTCGGGGAGGTGCTTGGCGAAGGGCGTCTGCCCGATGCCGACGATCGCGGTGGCGTCCTTGAGACCGGCCACGGGTCACCTCCTGGGAGCCGAGCGGCCTGACAGGGCATCAGATTACCGCTAATCTGACGGTCAGTCAGCTCATGGGGCTCGGGGAGGTCGTCATGCGCGGTGCGGGTGCCGGGGAGTGGGCGACGATTCCGGAGCTGGTCCGGTGGGCGGCGCGCCGGTACGCCGACGTCGAGGCGGTGGTGGAGGGCCGTACCCGCGTCTCCTACGGCGAACTCGGCGCACGCGTCGAACGGTCGGCGGCCGCCTGCCTCGCCCATGGCGTCCGGACGGGCGACCGGGTCGCGATCTGGGCGCCGAACTCGCTGGACTGGATGGTCGCCGCGCTCGGCGCGGTCTTCGCGGGGGCGGTGCTGGTGCCGCTGAACACCCGCTTCAAGGGCGGCGAGGCGGCGGACGTCCTGGCCCGCAGCGGTGCCCGGCTCCTCTTCGTCACGGGCACCTTCCTCGGCACCTCGTACGTGGCCTCACTGCGGCGGGCGGCCGGCGAGGGGGCGGGGGAGGTGCCGGGTGCCGGGCCGAGGGAGGGGCCACTGCCCGCACTGCCCGCTCTGGAGACGGTGGTGGTCCTCTCGCAGGACGCGCCGGTGGGATTCCGGAGCTGGAAGGACTTCCTGGCGGGCGGGGAGGGCGTGAGCGCGGCGCAGGTGCGGGCGCGCTCGGCGGAGGTCTCCGGCTCGTCGCCGTCCGACATCGTCTTCACCTCGGGGACGACCGGCCGCCCCAAGGGCGCGGTGATCACCCACGCCCAGACCCTGCGGGCGTACGACATCTGGTGCGACCTGGCGGGCCTGCGCCGCGGCGACCGCTACCTCATCGTGAACCCCTTCTTCCACACCTTCGGCTACAAGGCGGGCGTGATCGCCTGCCTCATGCGGGGCGCGACGATGATCCCCCAGCCGGTGTTCACCGTGGACACCGTGCTGGCCAACGTGGCCTCCGAGAGGGTCTCCGTGCTGCCAGGCCCGCCGACCCTGCACCAGTCCCTGCTCGACCACCCCGCGCGGGACGCCTACGACCTGTCCGCGCTGCGGCTCGTGGTGACGGGCGCGGCGGTGGTGCCGTTGCGGCTGGTGGAGCGGCTGCGCGGCGAACTGGGCGTGGGCACGGTCCTCACCGCGTACGGCCTGTCCGAGGCGAGCGGCATCGTGACCATGTGCCGCCGCGGCGACGAGCCGTCGGTGATCGCGTCGACGTCCGGCCGGGCGATCCCCGGCACGCGGGTGCGGGTCGTCTCGGCGACGGGGGCCGAACTGGGTCCCGGCGAGCCCGGCGAGGTCCTGGTCCGCGGCTTCAACGTCATGAGCGGCTACTACGAGGACGAAGCCGCTACCGCCGAGGTGCTGACCCCGGACGGCTGGCTGCGTACCGGTGACGTGGGCGTCCTGGACGACGCCGGCAACCTCCGCATCACCGACCGCATCAAGGACATGTTCATCGTCGGCGGCTTCAACGCCTACCCGGCCGAGATAGAGCAACTCCTGGGGCTGCACCCGGAGGTGGCCGACGTCGCCGTCATCGGCGTCCCGGACGCCCGGCTCGGCGAGGTGGGCAAGGCGTACGTGGTCCGGCGCCCGGGGGCCGTGCTGACCGGCGACGACCTGATCGCCTGGTCCCGACGCGAGATGGCGAACTACAAGGTGCCCAGGGCGGTGGAGTTCGTGGCCGGACTGCCGCGGAACGCGAGCGGGAAGGTGGTGAAGGGGCAGCTGCGGGGGAGGGGGCGTTGAGGAGGGGCCTCGCCGGTGGTGCGGGGCGCCTGGCGGGGGCGCCCCGCGGGCGCGGTCAGCCGAAGGCGCGGACCGCCTGGTAGTACGTCCACGCCGTGCTGTTGCAGGTGGTCCGGGTGGCGCCGCCGTAGGTGTTGCACACACGCTTGAGGTCTTCGTAGAAGGCGCTGTCCAGGCGGGACTTGTTGGCGGAGAAGGCGCCGATCGCCTTGTAGTTGCGGTAGCCGAAGTCGTGACGGGCGCAGGACGTGGAGAAGGGGAAGCCGAGCGGGTTGTCCGGCGAGGAGGAGCAGTAGTCGGTCGACCAGTCGAAGCCGTACGCGGACCAGGCGGACTGGTTCGCGCGGGCCGCCGCCCAGGTGTTGTAGCTCGACGCGCTCGTCTGGGTCCAGCTCGCGAGGACCTGGGGCTTGTCGGAGGGAGCGGCCTCGGCGGTGGTCGCGGTGACGAACACGGCGCCGAGGGTGAGGGTCGAAGTGGCGAGAGCGGTGGCGAGTCTGCGGTGCATTCCCACACCTCCATGAGGCTGTCGCCCGCCCATCGGGCGACAGGTCCATGCCAAATGGTTGCCGCCTGCGGGGCGCCTTCACACCCCGTCAGGCCGAAGGATCTCTGAACTCCGCGATGCGGCAGGCGAACGGAACGCCAAGTGCCGTTCCTGCGGCGTCGGTTGCTCTCAACCGGACGCGCCTCGACCGCGGCGGCTCCCCCTCCGCGCCGCCGCGGTCGATCGGCCCCCTCGGGTAGGTCTACCTGCCGTTCAGGTCCAGGGCGGGCGGGGCCGGCATGCTGTTGTCCAGCGTGGTGATGTTCTCGGACAGGGCGGGCGGGGCCGGCATGCTGTTGTCCAGCGTGGTGATCTCCACGGCCTCGGCCGGCTCGCTCGGCATGCTGTTGTCCTGCGGAGTGGCGTCCGCTTCCCTCTGCTTGTCGGTCATGGACTCGAGTTCCTCTGCTGTGGTGTGACAGGTGGGGAACGCCCGCCCGGAAGCTCCCCCGAGGTGCCGCCGGACGGGCGTTCGGAGCGGCACACTAACCGGTCGCGCTCCCGGCCGAACCGTCTGCCCCCCGACGCGACGGTCCGACAGACACGACAGTGCCGGGCGGAGATAAACGAACGCTGAACGTCCGACCGCCGCGGGGACGTTCAGCCCGCGGCGACGGGCGCGAGCAGCGCGCGGACCGCGCCGGCCTCCGGGGCGCCGCACTCCTCGTAGAGTTTGAGCGCGTCGTTCCAGCAGGCCCTGGCCCGGTCCACCTGGCCGAGGCTGGACAGTGCCCGGCCCAGGAGCGTCAGGACGTTGCCCCGCATCCGGTCACCGCCGACGCACCCCAGGGCGAGGGCCTGTTCCGCGTGCTGGGCGGCCTGGGCGGGGCGCCGGTCGGTGAGGTGCACCTCCGCGATCCGGAAGTGGGTGTTGCCGACCCACAGCCGCTGCCGGTGTTCCGTGAAGACACGCTGGGCGTCGGTGAACTGCACCAGGGCCTCGGCGTGCCGGCCGGCCTCCGTGAGGGCGAGACCGAGGGCGAAGTGCGCGTTGGCGCGGCGCATCGGCCGGTCCAGTTCGGCGTGGACGGCGAGACTGTGCCGGGCGATCTCGACCGCCTTGGCGGTGTTGCCCATGCCCAGGTAGGCGCGGGAGAGATTCGCCAGCGTGACGGCCTCGTTGAGCCGGTTGCCCGCGGCGCGGTAGCCGTCGATGGCCTGCTCGAAGAAGGTCCTGCCGTCCGCGTGCCGACCCTGGTGCAGGGAGATGAGCCCCCGGTCGTTGGCCACCCAGCTGATGGCGTCGTCCTGAGCGAGGGCGGCGAGTTCCATGGCGAGCTGGGCCTGCTCCCCGGCTTGCAGGATGCGGCCGGAGACCAGGAGGACGTTGGTGAGCATCATCCGGGCCCGGCCTTCGGCGCGGCCGTCGCCCGCGGCTCGGGTCGCTTCGCACATGGCCCTGGCCGTCGTCTCGTACTGGTGCGAGTTGGCCCCCGACTCGGTGAGGTCCTTGGCCGCCCAGAGGAGATCGACGGCGTGCCGCAGTCTGCCGGTGCCCGCGGCCTGTTGGGCGCAGGCCAGCAGACAGGCCGCCTCGGCGTAGAGCCAGTCCAGCGCGGCGGAGCCCTCCGTGAACCGCAGTCCCGGGTACCGCGTCGGCTCCAGGTGATCCACCAGCCGGTCCCCCGGCCGCTCGATCGCGTAGACCCCCGCCGCCGTCGCCAGGTAGAAGTCCAGCAGCCGCGCCGTCGCCGCCCCCCGCTCGCCCGGCGACGACTCGTCCCGTTCGGCGCATGCACGCGCGTAGAGGCGGACCAGGTCGTGGAAGCGGTAGCGGCCCGGCGCGGCCGACTCCAGCAGGGAGGTGTCGACCAGGGACTCCAGCAGGTCCTCGGTCTCCTCCGGCGGCAGGTCCAGTACGGCCGCCGCCGCCGTGAGGGACATGTCGGGCCCGTCGGCGAGACCGAGCAGGCGGAAGGCGCGGGCCTGGGCCGGTTCCAGTTGGCCGTAGCCGAGTTCGAAGGTCGCTTTCACGGCGAGGTCGCCGGCCTGGAGTTCGTCGAGGCGGCGGCGTTCGTCGGCGAGCTTGGCGGCGAGCACGGACACCGTCCAGGTGCGCCGGGCGGCCAGCCGGGACGCGGCGATGCGGATCGCGAGCGGCAGGAAGCCGCAGGCCGCGACGACGTCCAGCGCGGCCTTGCGTTCCGACGCCACCCGTTCCTCGCCGACGATCCTCGTGAACAGCGCGAGCGCCTCCTCCGGCGACATCACGTCCAGGTCGACGAGGTGGGCCCCGGCCAGGTCCACCATCCGCACGCGTGAGGTGACGAGGGCGGCGCAGCCTTCCGTGCCGGGCAGTAGCGGACGTACCTGGGCGGCGTCCTTGGCGTTGTCCAGCAGCACCAGCACACGTCGGCCGTCCAGCACCGAGCGGTACAGCGCGGCCCGTTCCTCGAGGGAGTCCGGGATGGCCGGGTCGGGGGTGCCGAGGGCGCGGAGGAAGGCTCCGAGGACCGTGACGGGTTCGGCGGACCGCGCGCCGGCGCCCTGGAGGTCGACGTAGAGCTGCCCGTCGGGGAAGGCGGGGCGGGCCTGGTGGGCCACGTGCACGGCGAGGGTCGTCTTGCCGACGCCGCCGATGCCCGCCAGCGCCGACACGGCCATCACCCGGCCGCCGTCGCCGCCTTCGCCGGACGCCGCGGCGAGCACCTCGCTCAGCTCGGTCACGAAGGCGGCTCGGCCGGTGAAGTCGGCCACGGACGCCGGGAGTTGCGCGGGCCGCACCGGTGCGGCGGAGGGCTCGGACTGCGGCGCCGAGGGCTCCGCCAGTTCCGGGTCGGCCTGGAGGATGCGGCGCTGGAGGTCGCGCAGGCCCGGTCTCGGGTCGACGCCGAGTTCCTCCGCCAGCAGCCGCCGTGTGTCGGCGTACACGGCGAGGGCCTCCGCCTGCCGGCCGCCGCGGTACAGGGCCAGCATCAGCAGCTCGCGCAGCCGCTCGCGCAACGGGTAGGCGGCCGTCAGCGCGGTCAGTTCGGAGACCGCCTCGGCGTGGCAGCCCTGTTCCAGGTCCATGTCGAGACGGGACTCGAGGAGGCCCAGCCGCCACTCCTCCAGGCGTACGCGCTG
The DNA here is from genome assembly GCF_055577115.1 of Streptomyces sp. NPDC033216. Classification (NCBI taxonomy): domain Bacteria; kingdom Bacillati; phylum Actinomycetota; class Actinomycetes; order Kitasatosporales; family Streptomycetaceae; genus Streptomyces; species Streptomyces sp. NPDC033216. The sequence goes on from NZ_JBVIQK010000005.1 coordinate 199,395, forward strand.
CGTCTCCGCGTACGGTCCGGGCACACCGGCCAGCGCCTCGCCGTCCCACAGGCCGAGGGCGCGGTTCAGCAGCTCCCGTGCCCGGCCCAGGGCACCGGTCGCCTTCGCCTTCTCCGCCTCGGCCGCCCACTCCTGCGCCACCGCCAGGTCCAGGGCGCCCTCGCCGAGCCCGCGCACCGCGTATCCGCCGGACTCGCTGACCAGGACCCCCGGGTCGAGGACCTTGCGCAGCCGGGAGGCGTACGTCCGTACCGCCGCCAGCGCCTGCGACGGCGGATCCTCCCCCCACAGCGCGTCGATCAGCTCGGCGGCGGTGGCCGTACGGCCCTCGCGGAGCAGCAGGGCGGCGAGCAGCGCGCGTTGCTGGGGTGAGCCGGTGGCCAGCGGCTGCTCGCCGCGCCGGGCGCGCACCGGGCCGAGCACGTCGAAGCGCAAGGCCGCCGGCTCCCGGAGGGAGCCGGGACGCTTCTGCTCCGGCACGCGCGGTACACGGTCGTCCATGGGGCTCCCCCTACGGTCGTCTCGTTCGGATCACCCTGGGGCCTCGGGGCCTGGTGCGCGCGACCGCGGCGTCGTCGTCGGTGGCCGGCGCCCCGCGCCGACTCCCTCCTCCGCCTTGCGGCCGCACGCACCGGGCCCCGCGCACGGCGTGAGACCGGCACCGCGTCTCCGGGTCAGGCTGATCCGAAAGAAGCGCCCTGGGCATCATGACCAACTATGTCAGTCTGCCCTGTGCGTGCCCGGACCGTCAGCCGTGGGAGACGGCGATCACAGGGCGGGCGCGGGAGTCCACACAGGCGTCACGCGCTCTCCGCACACGTTCGATCACGGGCGCTCACCGAGCGCCTGCCGCAGAGTTGCTGACGGTCCGTCAGATCAGCGCTACCGTGCCCTCATGGAGACCCGTGAGAGCTTCCCGCAGATCATCTCCGTCGACGACCACACGGTCGAACCCCCCACCGTCTGGCAGGACCGCCTGCCGAAGAAGTACCTCGGCACCGGCCCCCGCGTCGTCCGCGCCCCGCTGCGCGAGATGACCTTCCTCGGCGGCCGCTTCCAGCCCGTCATGGGGGAGCCCGGCGACGACGGCCCGCTCGGCGACTGGTGGGTCTACGAGGACCTGCACCGGCCCCTGACCCGCCTCGACACCGCCGTCGGCTTCGGTCGCGACGAGATCAGGCTCGAAGTGATCACGTACGAGCAGATGCGCCCCGGCTCCTACGACGTCCCCGCCCGCCTCGCCGACATGGACGTCAACCACGTCCAGTCCGCCGTCTGCTTCCCCACCTTCCCCCGTTTCTGCGGCCAGACCTTCACCGAGGCCGCCGACCGTGAACTGGGCCTGCTCTGTGTGCGCGCCTACAACGACTGGATGGTGGAGGAGTGGTGCGGCCCCGCCGCCCACGGGCGCCTGATCCCGCTCACCCTCATCCCCCTGTGGGACGCCGAACTGGCCGCCGCCGAGGTCCGCCGCAACGCCGCCCGCGGGGTCCGCGCGGTCGCCTTCTCCGAGATACCGCCGCACCTCGGCCTGCCCTCCGTGCACACCGACGCCTGGGACCCCTTCCTCGCCGCCTGCGACGAGACCGGCACCGTCATCGCCATGCACATCGGTTCGTCGAGCCGCATGCCGTCCACCTCCGCCGACGCCCCGCCCGCCGTCGGTTCCACCATCACCTTCGCCAACTGCTGCTTCTCGATGGTCGACTGGCTGATGAGCGGCAAGTTCGAACGCTTCCCCCACCTGAGGATCATGTACGCCGAGGGCCAGATCGGATGGATCCCCTACATCCTGGAGCGCGCCGACGTCGTCTGGGAGGAGAACCGCGGCTGGGGCGGCGTCGCCGACAAGGTCCACCGCCCGCCGTCCGAGCTGTTCGCCGAGCACGTCCACGGCTGCTTCTTCGACGACGCCTTCGGGCTGCGCAACCTGGACTCCGTCGGTGTCGGGAACGTGCTCTACGAGACCGACTACCCCCACTCCGACTCCACCTGGCCCAAGTCCCGCGAGGTCGGTGAGGCGCAGATGGGGCACCTGGCGCCGGACGTCGTGGAGCGGATCGTGCGGGGCAACGCCATCGAGTTGCTCGGGCTCACCGCCGAGGGGCTGTGGAGCGGTCCCCGGTGAACATCGCCTACGGCATCCAGCTTCCCGTCCAGTCCCAGAGCACGCTCTACGCCGAGCCCTGGGAGAGGGGCGCCGGCCCCGAGGACCTGAGAGCCGTCGCGCGGGCCGCCGAGGCGGCCGGATTCGCGTACGTCGCCTGCTGCGACCATGTCGCCGTCCCGCGCCGGCTCGCGGCCGCGATGAGCACGGTCTGGTACGACCCCGTCGCCACCCTCGCCTTCCTCGCCGCCGCGACCGAGCGCGTACGGCTGCTCAGCCACGTCGCCGTGGTCGCCCTGCGCCACCCCCTCCTCACCGCCAAGCAGTACGCGACCCTCGACCACCTCAGCGGGGGCCGGCTGATCCTCGGGGTGGGCGCCGGGCACGTGCCGGAGGAGTTCGAGGCGCTCGGCGTGGACTTCGGGCGGCGCGGCGCCCTCCTCGACGAGACGATCGACGCCCTGCGCGCCGCGCTCGGCCCCGAGGAGTTCCCCGCCCACCACGGCGAGGCCTACGACTTCGAGGACCTCGGGCAACGGCCCCGACCCGCCCAGACCCGCGTCCCCATCTGGGTGGGGGGATCCTCGCCCGCCGCCGTGCGCCGGGCGGCTCTCAAGGGCGACGGCTGGCTCCCCCAGGGCGACCCCCGGGACCGGCTCCCCGCGCAGATCGACCGCATCGGACGCCTGCGCGGGGACACCCCCCTCACCATCGGCGCCCTCACCGAACCCCTCTATGTCGGCACCCCCGCCTGGGACGTCGGCCGCCGCACCCTGCACGGCGCCCCGGAGTCGATCGCCGAGTCACTACGGGCCTACCGGGCGATGGGGGTGCACCAGATCCAGGTCCGCCTCCGCTCCCGCAGCCGCGCCGAACTCACGGACCAGATGGCCGCCTTCGGGGCCGACGTCGCCCCCCGCCTCTGAGGAGAACCCATGGGCAAGCTCGACGGACGCGTCGTCCTCGTCACCGGGGCGGCGCGAGGTCAGGGCGAACAGGAGGCGCGCCTGTTCGCCGAGGAGGGCGCGCGGGTCGTCGTGGCCGACGTCCTCGACGAGCGGGGCACGGCCCTCGCCGAGGAGATCGGGGCGCTCTACGTCCACCTCGACGTCGCAGAGGAGGCACAGTGGCGGGAAGCGGTGGAAGCGGCCGAGCAGGCGTACGGTCGCCTCGACGGGCTGGTCAACAACGCCGGCATCCTGCGCTTCAACGCCCTCACCGACACGCCCCTCGACGAGTTCATGCAGGTCGTGCGGGTCAATCAGGTCGGCTGCTTCCTCGGGATCAGGACGGCCGCCCCGGCGCTGGCCGACGGCGGCACGATCGTCAACACGGCCTCGTACACGGGCCTGACGGGCATGGCGGCGGTCGGGGCGTACGCGGCGAGCAAGCACGCGATCGTCGGACTCACCCGCGTCGCGGCCCTGGAACTCGCGCCTCGCGGGATCCGGGTCAACGCCGTGTGCCCCGGCGCGATCGACACCGCGATGTCCAACCCGGCCGCGCTGGACCCGACGGTGGACGCCGAGGAGACCGCCAAGGCCCTGGACGGGCTGTATCGCAAGCTGGTGCCGCTGGGCCGGATCGGCCGCCCCGAGGAGGTGGCCAGGCTGGCGCTGTTCCTCACCTCGGACGACTCCTCCTACATCACCGGGCAGCCGTTCGTGATCGACGGCGGATGGCTGGCGGGAGTCGCCGTTGTCTGACGGACCGTCAGCTATTGACGGTACCTGCGCCCGGTGCCACAGTCGGCGGCAACCGCTTCATCTGACGATGCATCAGAACATCCTCGTCCGGCCGGCACGACCACCTGACTCGGGACGGTGAACCCCCATGGAATTCGGGCTCTTTGTACAGGGATACGTCGGCAAGCGAGCCGAGACCGACCCGCTCGCCGAGCACAAGGCACTGATGGAGGAGACCGAGTACGTCATCCAGGCCGACCGGTCCGGCTTCAAGTACGCCTGGGCGTCCGAGCACCACTTCCTGGAGGAGTACTCCCACCTCTCCGCCAACGACGTCTTCCTCGGCTACCTCGCCCACGCCACCGAGCGCATCCACCTCGGCTCCGGCATCTTCAATCCGCTCGCGCAGGTCAACCATCCGGTGAAGGTCGCCGAGAAGGTCGCCATGCTCGACCATCTCAGCGGCAACCGCTTCGAGTTCGGGTCCGGACGGGGCGCCGGCTCGCACGAGATCCTCGGCTTCCTCCCCGGCATCACCGACATGAACCACACGAAGGAGATCTGGGAGGAGACCATCGCCGAGTTCCCCAAGATGTGGCTCCAGGACGAGTACGAGGGCTTCCAGGGCAAGCACTGGCAGCTCCCGCCCAGGAAGATCCTTCCCAAGCCGTACGGCGGCTCCCACCCCGCGATGTGGTACGCCGCCGGGTCGCCGCCGTCGTACGCGATGGCCGCCCGCAAGGGGCTCGGGGTGCTGGGGTTCAGCATCCAGAAGGTCGCCGACATGGAGTGGGTGCTGGAGCAGTACAAGACGGCGATCGTGAACGCCGAGCCGATCGGCGACTTCGTCAACGACAACGTGATGGTGACGACCACGGCGATCTGCGCGCCGACCCACGACGAGGCCATCCGGATCGCGGTCGGCGGCGGGCTGCACTACCTGCCGTCGCTGGTGTTCCGGTACCACGACACGTTCCCTCGCCCCGAGGGGTTCCCCGAGTGGCCGGAGACACTGCCGGAGTACACCCCCGAGTTCGTCGAACTCCTCGTCGAGGAGGAACTGCTGGTCTGCGGGGACCCCGACGAGGTGCTGCGGCAATGCAAGCGCTGGGAGCAGGCCGGGGCCGACCAGCTGAGTTTCGGCCTTCCCGTGGGGGTGCCGAAGGAGGAGACGCTTCAGACGATCCGGCTGATCGGGGAGCACGTGATTCCGAAGATCGATACGGACCCCGTGCACCGGACCACGCGGTTCCGCAGGGCCGGCTGAGCCTGTCGGCGGCTGCGGGACCGGATGCGGTCGGCCACGCGGTTCCCCGCGCCCCTTCGGGCGCCCTCCACACCGGACGCCCCAGGAGGCACCCCCATGCTCGACCACCTCATCACAAGCGCGACCGTCGTCGACGGGAGCGGGGCGCCGGGGCGTGTCGCCGACGTCGGTGTCCGCGACGGTCGCATCGCCGCCGTAGGGAAGATCACCGAGGCGGCGCGCACGGTCGAGGACGCCGCCGGGCTCGTCCTCGCGCCCGGCTTCGTCGATCCGCACACGCACTACGACGCCCAGCTGTTCTGGGACCCCTACGCCACCCCGTCCCTCAACCACGGGGTGACGACGGTCGCCGCCGGCAACTGCGGCTTCACCCTCGCCCCGCTCAACCCCGCCCGCCCCGAGGACGCCGACTACACGCGCCGGATGCTGTCCAAGGTCGAGGGCATGTCGCTGGTCGCGCTGGAGGAGGGGGCACCCTGGAACTGGCATTCGTTCGGGGAGTACCTGGACGCCCTGGAGGGGCGGATCGCCGTCAACGCCGGCTTCATGGTGGGGCACTGCGCGCTGCGGCGGTACGTGATGGGGCCGGACGCGGTGGGTGGGCGGCCGAGCGAGGAGCAGCTCGCGCGGATCGTGGGGCTGCTGCACGAGGCGATGGACGCGGGCGCCTGGGGATTCTCCACCACCCAGTCCTCCACCCACTCCGACGGCGACGGAGCGCCGGTCGCCTCCCGGCACGCGCGCCCCGAGGAACTGCTGGCGCTCGCGAAGGCCGTCGGCGAACACGAGGGCACGCAGATCGAGGCGATCGTCGCGGGCTGCCTCGACCAGTTCAGCGACGCGGAGATCGACCTGCTCGTGGAGATGAGCGCGGCGGCCGGACGCCCCCTGAACTGGAACGTCCTCACCGTCGACGCGGCCGTCCCGGAGCGGGTGCCGAGGCAGCTCACGGTGAGCGAGCGGGCGCGGAAGGCGGGCGGCAGGGTGGTCGCCCTGACCATGCCGATCCTCACGCCGATGAACATGTCCCTGGGCACCTTCTGCGCCCTGAACCTGATCCCCGGCTGGGGACCCGTCCTCGGCCTCCCGGTCCCGGAGCGCATCGCGCGCCTGCGCGACCCTCGGGTACGGGCGGAGCTGCTCGGGCACGCCGACTCCAAGGAGGCGGGCGTGTTCCGGCGGCTGGCGAACTTCGGCCGGTACGTCATCGGCGACACGTACAGCGAGGCGAACCGCGGCCTGTCGGGCCGGGTCGTCGAGGACATCGCGGCCGAACGCGGTCAGGACCCCTTCGCCTGCCTGGTGGAGATCTGCGCGGCCGACGAGCTGCGTACGGTCCTGTGGCCCATGCCGACGGACAACGACCCCGCGTCCTGGGCGCTGCGGGCCGAGACCTGGCGGCACGAGGACGTGCTGCTCGGCGGCTCCGACGCCGGCGCGCATCTGGACCGCATGTGCGGGGCGCCGTACACCACCCGGTTCCTCGGGGACTGTCTGCGCGGGCGCAAGCTGGTCGGGCTGGAGCAGGCGGTGAAGATGCTGGCGGACGATCCGGCGCGGCTGTTCGGGCTGCGCGGACGCGGCCGGATCGAGGAGGGCTTCCACGCCGACCTCGTGCTGTTCGACCCGGAGCGGATCGAGGCGGGCCCGGCGACCCTCGTGCACGATCTGCCGGGGGGCAGCCCGCGGCTGGACTCCAAGGCGCTCGGGGTGCGGGCGGTGTGGGTCAACGGGGTGGCGGCCATCCGGGACGACGCGGTGACGGGTGCCGTACCGGGGAGGGTGCTGCGCTCGGGGCGGGACACGCGGACGGTGGGCACCCGGTGAACCAGCGGCTGTTCGTCGGCGGCCGGTGGGTCGAGCCGGACGGCGGTCACCACGAGGTGACCGATCCGGCGACCGAGGAGACCGTCGGGTGGGCGCCCGAGGCCTCGCGGGACCAGGCGCTCGCCGCCTGCGCCGCGGCCCGCGAGGCCTTCGGCCCGTGGTCGCGCACGGCGCCCGGTGAGCGTGCCGCGGTGCTGGCGCGGGCCGCGGACGTCATCCGCGGCCACCTCCTGCCGTACGCCGAACTCGCGCAGGCCGAGACCGGCGCGACGACGGCGACCGCGCGGGGGATGCAAGTGGGGGTCGGCGCCGCCCGTTTCCGGCGGTACGCGCGCGTGGAGCCCGCCGAGTGGGCGATCGAACCACAGATCAACGAGGCGGGCCCGATGGGGAAGGCGGGCGTGATGGGGGCGCTGGCCGTCCGCCAGCCCGTCGGTGTGGTCGCCTGCATCACGTCGTACAACAACCCGTGGGCGAATCCGGCGGGCAAGATCGCCCCGGCGCTCGCCATGGGCAACACCGTCGTCGTCAAACCCGCTCCGCAGGACCCCCTGTCCGTCTACCGGATGGCGGAGGCGCTGGAGGCGGCGGGCGTACCGCGCGGGGTCGTCAACGTGGTCTCCGGCCGCTCGGTGGAGGTGGGGGAGACGGTGGTGGCCTCCCCGGACGTCGACATGGTCAGTTTCACCGGCTCCACGGCCGTCGGACTGCGCATCGCCGAGGTGTGCGGCCGGTCGATGAAACGCCGGCTGATGGAACTCGGCGGCAAGGGCGCGGCCCTGGTCATGGACGACGCCGACGTCAGCTCGGCCGTGGCCGGCATCGGGACGACCTTCTCCTTCTACAGCGGCCAGATCTGCACCGCCCCGACCCGCGTACTGGCCCAACGGGGTGTGTACGACCGTCTCGTGGAGGGCCTGACGGCGTACGCCCGCCGCCTGAGGGTCGGCGACCCGCGGGACCCGGACACGGTGGTCGGGCCGCTGATCTCGGCGGCGCACCGGGACCGGGTGGAGTCGTACGTGGAACTGGGGCGCGAGGAGGGCGCGGTGGTGATGACGGGTGGCCGACGCCCGTCGCTGGACCGGGGTTTCCATGTCTCCCCGACCCTCCTCGCCGACTGCACGAACGACATGCGGGTGGCCCGCGAGGAGATCTTCGGCCCGGTCGTCGTCGTCATCCCCTTCGACGAGGAGGAGGAAGGCCTGGCCCTGGCCAACGACAGCGACTACGGCCTCATCGACTACGTCTGGTCCCGTGACACCGCGAGAGCCTTCCGCCTCGCCCGCCGCCTCCGCGCGGGAGGCGTCGGCATCAACACGGTCGGCCGCAACATGGAGGCCCCGTTCGGCGGCTTCAAGCGGAGCGGGGTGGGCCGGGACGTCGGCTCGTACGCCCTGCACGCGTACAGCGAGGTGCAGTCGATCGTGTGGCCGGGGTAGACGGGCCCGACGGTCACTGCCCCGGCCACGGCCTGGGGTCGCGGCCGCCGACTTCCCGGTCGGGCACGGCTCGAAGCCCGGTCCCGACCGCCTCCGTGACCGGCTCCTCCACCGTCGTCATGCCGTCGTCCCACGGCCCCCCAGGGCTTCTGTACGGCGATCACGCGTCGCCCGGCCGGTCCCCTGGCCCTGATCAGCCGTCCAGATCCACCCGCACCGTCAGCAGATGCGTCCCGAAGGTCCGCACACCCACGCTGTTGAGCCGCGGCAGGCCGCGCAGGCGCGCCACCGGGTCGTCGTCGGGCAGCAGGTGCGCCGTGCCCGTGTGCCATCGCCCCCTGATCCGCACCCGCACCCGCGGATCCGCCTTGATGTTGCGCACGTACTGGGCCCGCTCCCCGAACTCCGCCACCAGCCAGAAGGAGTCACCGACCCGCCGTCCCCCGAGCGGCGTCTGCCGGGGCAGCCCGGAGACCCGGCCGGTGGTCTCGAGGACCGTCTGGAGGGGGAAGCGGCGGAGGAGGGGGTTGATCCGGCGCTGGAAGGCCGTCGCGGCGCGGAAGCGGAGGTCGGTGAGGCGGGACATCGGCCGTGCGACTCCTTCACACAAGGGACTCGGACTGTCGCTTCCATGGTCCCGACGCGCACGTGACGAAGGCGGGCGGGCCTGGGACGCGGGTCGCCCGCCGCCGCGGTGCGGCGGGGCAGGAGACCCCTCCCCCGCCCCGCCGCGGAGAAACACCACCATTCAATGCCGACCAGTCGGTATGGACACCGGCTCCGTCTCCCGGTACAGATGAGGACGTCACTCGCGGCGAGGGAACCGCACACCCGCGAAAGCCGCACAGCCCCAGAGCCGCCCGCGTCGAAAGGCCCCCATGCGCATCGCCGTCACCATCTTCCTCACCGACGGGACGATCACCCCCACCCGCCTGGCCCGCGAGCTGGAGCAGCGCGGCTTCGCCGGGCTCTACCTGCCCGAACACACGCACATCCCCGTCGAGCGGACCAGCCCGTACCCCGCGGGCGGCGACCTGCCCCCCGAGTACGGCCGCACCCTCGACCCCTTCGTCGCCCTCGGTCAGGCGGCGGCCGTGACGGAGCGCCTCGGCCTCGGCACCGGGATCACCCTCGTCGCCCAGCACGACCCGATCGACCTCGCCAAGCAGATCGCGACCCTGGACCACCTCTCCGGCGGCCGCTTCACCCTCGGCCTCGGCTTCGGCTGGAACGTGGAGGAGGCCGCCGACCACGGGGTGCAGTGGCGTACCCGCCGCGAGCTGGTCCGTGACCGGATGGCGTTGATGCGGGCCCTGTGGAGCGAGGAACCCACCGCCTACGAGGGTGAGTTCGCCAGTGTGCGGGCGAGCGAGGCCCATCCCAAGCCCGTGCAGAAGCCCCGTGGCCCGGTCGTCGGCCCCCGCACCCTTGTCGGGGGCGCCGCCGGCCCGAAACTGTTCGCGCACATCTGCGAGTACGCCGACGGCTGGCTGCCCATCGGCGGGCGCGGCCTGTCCGAGTCGCTGCCCGCCCTGCGCGCGGTGTGGGCGGACGCGGGCCGCGACCCGGCGGCCCTCCAGGTCGTGCCGTACGCCGTCCACCCGTCGCCGGGCAAGCTCGCGCACTACGCCGAGCTGGGCATCGAGGAGGTCGTGGTGCAACTGCCGCCCGCCGGGGAGGCGGACGTGCTCAAGGCCCTCGACGCGTACGCCCCCTACCTGCCCGGCGCCGCGGACCGTCAGTGACACCGTGCGCCCGGCCCGCGGTGATCCCGCACCCGGCCACCGGTGACCTCCCGGCCACCGGTGACCTCCCGGCCACCGGTGACCTCCCGGCCACCGGTGACCTCCCGGCCACCGGTGACCTCCCGGCCACCGGTGCCTCGGTGCCCCCGGCCACCTGCCCCGGCCACCGGCCGCACCGTGCGACGCCCGCCCCCGAGGGCCGATCCCGGCGTCCCGGCCGGACCTGATCAGCGCGAACGTATGCTCAGGGGATGACGACTTCCGCGACCTCCGGAACCGGACCCACCGAGAACTCGCTGCGTCGCGCCCTCAAACGTGCCCGGGACGGCGTCGCCCTCGACGTCGTCGAGGCGGCGGTCCTGCTCCAGGCCCGTGGCGAGCACCTCGTCGACCTGGCCGCGTCCGCCGCGCGGGTGCGGGACGCGGGCCTGGAGGCCGCCGGGCGTCCCGGCGTCATCACGTACTCGAAGAGCGTCTTCGTCCCGCTGACCCGGCTGTGCCGGGACAAGTGCCACTACTGCACGTTCGTCACCGTCCCCGGCAAGCTGCGGCGCGCCGGGCACGGGATGTTCATGTCCCCGGACGAGGTGCTCGACATCGCCCGCAAGGGCGCGGCCCTCGGCTGCAAGGAAGCGCTGATCACCCTCGGCGACAAGCCCGAGGACCGCTGGCCGGAGGCGCGCGAGTGGCTCGACGCGCACGGCTACGACGACACCATCGCCTACGTCCGCGCCGTCTCCATCCGCATCCTGGAGGAGACGGGTCTGCTCCCGCACCTCAATCCGGGCGTCATGACCTGGACGGACTTCCAACGACTCAAGCCGGTCGCCCCGTCGATGGGCATGATGCTGGAGACGACCGCGACCCGGCTGTGGTCCGAGCCCGGCGGCCCGCACTTCGGCTCCCCGGACAAGGACCCGGCCGTACGGCTGCGGGTCCTGGAGGACGCGGGCCGCTCGTCGGTCCCCTTCACCTCGGGCATCCTGATCGGCATCGGGGAGACGTACGAGGAGCGCGCGGAGTCGCTGTTCGCACTCCGCAAGGTCGCCCGCGCCTACCACGGCGTCCAGGAACTGATCATCCAGAACTTCCGGGCCAAGCCGGACACGGCGATGCGCGGCATGCCGGACGCCGAACTCGACGAACTGGTGGCGACGGTGGCCGTCGCCCGCCACATCATGGGTCCGAGCGCCTGCCTCCAGGCCCCGCCCAACCTGGTCGACAGCGAGTACGAGCGGCTCATCGGCGCCGGTATCGACGACTGGGGCGGGGTGTCCCCGCTCACCATCGACCACGTCAACCCCGAACGCCCCTGGCCGCAGATCGACGAACTCGCGCAACGGTCGGCGGCAGCCGGCTTCGAGATGCGGGAACGGCTGTGCGTGTACCCGGAGTTCGTGCGGCGCGGTGAGCCCTGGCTGGACCCGCGCCTGCTGCCGCACGTGCGCGCGCTCGCCGACCCCGAGACCGGCCTGGCCGTGCCGGACGCGGCCGTCGAGGGCCGCCCGTGGCAGGAACCCGAGGAGGTCTTCGAGGCCGCCGGCCGTACGGATCTGCACCGGACCATCGACACCGACGGCCGTACGTCCGACCGACGTGACGACTTCGACGAGGTGTACGGCGACTGGGGCGCCCTGCGGGAGGCCGCCGCGCCCGGCATGGCACCGGAGCGCATCGACACGGACGTACGGCAGGCGCTCGCGACGGCGGCCGACGACCCGACGAGGCTGACGGACGACGAGGCGCTGGCGCTGCTGCACGCCGACGGGCCCGCGCTCGACGCCCTCTGCCGCGTCGCCGACGACGTCCGCCGGTCGACGGTCGGCGACGACGTCACCTACATCGTCACGCGGAACATCAACTTCACCAACGTCTGCTACACCGGCTGCCGGTTCTGCGCCTTCGCGCAGCGCCGCACCGACGCCGACGCCTACACGCTCTCCCTCGACCAGGTGGCCGACCGGGCCCAACAGGCCTGGGAGGTGGGCGCGGTCGAGGTCTGCATGCAGGGCGGCATCCACCCGGACCTGCCCGGCACGGCGTACTTCGACATCGCGAAGGCGGTGAAGGAGCGGGTGCCGGGCATGCACGTGCACGCCTTCTCGCCCATGGAGGTCGTCAACGGCGCCACCCGCACCGGGATGTCCGTCCGCGAGTGGCTCATCGCCGCCAAGGAGGCCGGGCTCGGCTCGATCCCCGGCACGGCGGCGGAGATCCTCGACGACGAGGTCCGCTGGGTCCTCACCAAGGGCAAGCTGCCGACGGCGACCTGGATCGAGGTCGTCACCACGGCCCACGAACTGGGCATCCGCTCGTCGTCGACGATGATGTACGGCCATGTCGACCAGCCCCGGCACTGGCTCGGCCACCTGCGGACCCTCGCCGGGATCCAGCAACGCACCGGCGGCTTCACGGAGTTCGTCACCCTCCCGTTCATCCACACCAACGCGCCGGTGTACCTGGCGGGCATCGCGCGGCCGGGTCCGACCATGCGGGACAACCGCGCGGTCACGGCGATGGCCCGCCTCCTGCTCCACCCGCACATCCCCAACATCCAGACGAGCTGGGTGAAGCTGGGCACCGAGGGTGCGGCGGAGATGCTCCGATCCGGGGCGAACGACCTCGGCGGCACCCTGATGGAGGAGACGATCTCCCGCATGGCGGGCTCCTCCTACGGCTCCTACAAGTCGGTCAAGGACCTGGTCGCGGTCGCCGACGCGGCCGGCCGTCCGGCGAGGCCCCGCACGACCCTGTACGGCGAGGTACCCGAGGAGCGTCAGCGGGCCGCCGCGGCGTCCGACGGCCACCTGCCGGACCTGCTGCCGGTGCTGGACTGAGGGCCGGGGGACGGGGAGCCTCGCAGTACGATGATCGGGCTCCCGGTGGCGGGAGCCCGAAACTGAGGAGATGCGTGCCCGTGCCTGCCCGACGGCTTCCTTCGTGGGCCTGGGTCACCGGTCTGACGGCCGGCGCGATCGTCGTGGTCGGCGCCCTGACGGTGCAGGCCGACAAGGGCCCGCACCCGACGGCGACCGCGGTGAAGCCGTCCGCGTCGGCCTCCGCGGACGCCAAGCCCTCGGCCTCCCCCTCCCCGACCCCCGAGGCCGCGCCCGTCCCCGACGGCTCGGGCACGGGCCGCCGTATCGTCTACTCCCTGGGGCAGGACCGGGTCTGGCTGGTCGACGCCGACGACGCGGCCCGCCGCACCTTCACGGTCTGGCCGGGAGCCGTGGACCCGGCGTCCGGGAGCTACACGGTGTCCCTGCGCAAGGACGCCACCACCGGCTCCGACGGCGTGGCGATCGAGCACATCATCTACTTCTCCGCGAAGTCCGGCGTCGACATCGCCTTCTCCAACGCGGTCGACGGCTCCTCCCCGGCCCCCGCCCCCGGCACCCGGACCGGCGGCATCCGCATGCCGAAGGCGGACGGCGCGGCCCTGTGGGCGTTCGGCGCGACGGGCACCGACGTCCGGGTCGTCGAGTAGCCGGGCGGTCAGCCCTCGCCGTCGACCGGCAGATACTGCGCGAGCAGCACGACCCCGCTGAACACGAACACCCGCGTCGCCGCGTCCAGCCCGTTCCAGTCCTGCGACTGCCACATCGCGAACCACTCCCCGCCGATCGCGATGAACCCGCCTCCGAACAGCAGCATCACCATCAGCAGCCCGTACGTGGACACCTGCCGGGCCCTGCCGAGCTCCCGCCGCGCCCAGAACCACGTCCCGGCGCTCAACACCAGCGCGGCGACGGTCTCCCAGACGATGATCAGCACGTAGGCGGCGTCCTGGAGACCCTTCCCGGTGATCGCCCGCCACATCAGATCGTCGTCCTTGAACGTCGTGTCCATCGCCAGCACATGCCGCACGAACTGCTGGTTGGTCCCGAAGTCGGTGATGTTCCCGAAGGCCACCAACGCCATGTAGAGCGCGACGGAGGCGGTGAGGAGGGTGACGGCGAGACGGAGGGCGCGTGAGGTGGGGGTGGAGGTCATGGCTGCCATGGGGGAGGTCTGCCCGGAAAGGGCCGCTGACATGTCCACGGCCCCCAATCTCCCGGCCCCGGTCGATTACAGTGGCGAACGTCGTACGTACGGACGGTGCCCGGGAGGTCTAGGTGGGTGCGACAGGCGGGGCCGTCTGGGGGCGTACCGAGCAGCAGGACTTCCGCAGCCGGGTGCGCGGCACCCTGCTCGGCGCGGCCGTGGGGGACGCCCTCGGAGCGGCCGTCGACCGGCTGGCGCTGGAGGAGATACGGCAGGCGCACGGCCCCGAGGGGCTCGTCGACCTGGCGCCCGTCCACGGACGGCGCGGTGCCGTCACGCATCTCACCCAGCTGACCCTGTTCAGCGTGGACGGGCTGATCCGGGCCCAGGTGCGGCGGGACACCGGCGCCTGGCATCCGCCGACCGATCTGCACCGGGCGTACCTGAGATGGGCCGCAACCCAGCGCGACTGGGGGCCCGACCTGCGCCGCGAGGACGACGGCTGGCTGGCCCGCGAGGAGTGGCTGTACGTCCGCCGCGATCCCGCCCGCGTCCTGCTGCTCGGCTTCGGCGACGACGTCATGGGCACCCTCGACGCGCCCAAGAGCCCCGGCGCCGACGGTCCCGAGGCCACCGTCCGCTCGGCGCCCTTCGGACTGCTCGTCGGCTGGGAGCCGCAACTGGTGGCGCAACTGGCCGTGGAGTGCGCGACGCAGAGCCACGGGCACCCCAGCGGCTACCTCGCCGCGGGCGCGTACGCGCTGACCGTGCACGCGCTGGCCCGCGGTGACAGCCTCGACGGCGCGGTGCGGCGGGCACTCGCGCTGCTGTCCGCCCGGCCGGGACACGAACCGGTGTCGCGGGCGTTGCGGCACGCACTGGACGCGGTTCGGCAGGGCACGCCCGGCCCGGCGCGGGTGGAGGAGCTGGCCGGGGCCGGGACGGCCCAGACCGTGCTGGCGGCGGCCGTCTACTGCGCCCTGGTCGCCGAGGACGTACGGCACGGGCTGCGGCTCGCCGTCAATCACGGCGCCCCGTCGGCCGCGACCGGCGCCCTGACCGGCGGTCTGCTCGGGGCCCTGCACGGCGAGACGGCCCTCCCGCCGGCCTGGCTGGCCGAGCTGGAGGGCCGTCCCACGATCCTGGAACTGGCGGACGACTTCGCGATGGAGATGACGCAGGGGCCCGCCCTGCACACCCCGGCGGCCGCGTCCCCGGGCTGGCTCGCCCGGTACCCGCGGGGCGCCTAGCCCGGGTGCCGGGCGCCGGAGGGGGGCCCAGCCCGGGTGCCCGGCGCCGGCGCCGGGAGTCCTAGTCCTTCACCGGCGCGGGTACCGCGTCCCGCGGCTCGGGGATCTCGGCCGCGGCCGACGCCGCCCCGCCGCCCCCGTCGGTGTTGATCCGCTCGATGATCGCGAGCCGTTCCGGGGTGTCCTCGGGCTTGAGGAAGCCGACCAGGACGTAGAGGACCAGGGAGACGGCGAGCGGCACGGACACCTGGTACTGGAGCGGGACACCGCCCTCGACGTTCCAGTTGATCGGGTAGTTGACCAGCCAGAAGGCCAGCAGGCCCATCGACCAGCTCACCAGTGCCGCCGTCGGTCCCGAACGCCGGAACGGCCGCAGCAGACCGAGCATCATCGGGATCGCCATCGGGCCCATCAGTCCGGCCACCCACTTGATGACGACCGTGATGATGTCCTTGAACGCGGGCGAGTTGACCTGCGTGGCCGCCGCCATGGACAGACCGAGGAAGACGACCGTCGCCACGCGGGCCGCGATCAGCCCCGACCGCTGGTTCCAGGCACGTGCCCGCGCCGAGACCACCGGCGCGCAGTCACGGGTGAAGACGGCGGCGATGGCGTTGGCGTCGGAGGAGCACATCGCCATCGTGTGGGAGAAGAACCCGACGATGACCAGGCCCAGGAGGCCGTGCGGCAGCAGCTGTTCGGTCATCAGGCCGTAGGAGTCGGAGCCGTCCGGCTTCTGCGACTCGACCAGCAGCGGGGACATCCACATCGGGTAGAAGAGCACCAGTGGCCACACCAGCCACAGCACCGCCGACAACCGCGCCGACCGCTCGGCCTCCTTAGGGGTGGCGGTGGCCATGTACCGCTGGGCCTGGTTGAGCATGCCGCCGTTGTACTCGAACAGCTTGATGAACAGGAACGCGAGCAGGAACACGGTGCCGTACGGTCCCACCAGCGGCTTCCCGTGGCCCTGGAGCGCCGGCTCGTCCCACGCGCCGAGGAAGCCGATGTCGCGGTCGGCGAGTTCCATCACCACGGCGATGAACATCGCCACACCGGCCAGGAGTTGGATGATGAACTGCCCCAACTCGGTCAGGGCGTCGGCCCACAGTCCACCGATCGTGCAGTAGACGGCCGTGATGGCGCCGGTGATGAGGATGCCCTGGTTCAGCGAGATGCCGGTGAACACGGACAACAGGGTGGCGATCGCCGCCCACTTGGCGCCCACGTCCACGATCTTCAGCAGCATCCCGGACCAGGCCAGCGCCTGCTGCGTCTTGAGGTCGTACCGGTTCTTCAGGTACTCCAGCGGGGAGGCCACGTGCAGCCGTGAGCGCAGCCGGTTGATGCGGGGCGCGAACAGCTTGGAGCCGATCGCGATGCCGAGAGCGATCGGGAAGGACCAGGTGATGAACGAGGTGACGCCGTAGGTGTAGGCGATGCCGGCGTAACCGGTGAACATGACCGCGCTGTAGCCCGACATGTGGTGCGAGATGCCCGACAGCCACCACGGCATCTTGCCGCCGGCCGTGAAGAAGTCGCTGACGTCGTCGACCCGTTTGTGGGACCAGACACCGATGGCGACCATCACGCCGAAATAGCCGATGAGCACGGCCCAGTCGAGACCGTTCATGTGCGTCCTCCCAGGGTTCGACCCGGCGCTCATCGTGGGCGCTGACGCATGAACACGACAAGGCGACGTATGGTCAAAGGGAGGTAAAATCATTCGGTATGGTGGCCTCGGTTCATCTACATGAACTCAACGCATCAGCTCTCCGGCGTTGACCAGCAGTGACTGGCCGGTGATCGCCCGAGCCCGGTCCGACGCCAGGAACACCACCGCGTCCGCGACATCTCCGTCCGTGGCCAGCTCCGGCAGCGCCATCCGCTCCGCGAGCCGCCCCAGCACGGCCTCCTCCGTCACCTCCTCCGCCGCCGCCGTGAACCGGACGTACGCCCGCACCGGCGGCCCCCACATCCACCCGGGCAGCACGGTGTTCACCCGGATCCGCCGCGGCCCCAACTCCCGCGCCAGCGAGTACATCGCGCTGGTCAACGCCCCCTTCGACGCCGCGTACGCCGCCTGCCGCACCTGCGTCGGAGCCGCCACCGACGACTGCGTCCCGATGAACACCACCGCCCCGCCCCGCTCCTTCAGCCCGCCCAGACAGGCGCGCGTCATCCGCAGTGAGCCCAGCAGGTTCACCTCGAGCACCGACCACCAGGTGTCGAAGTCCGCGTCCTCCAACCCGCCGAAGTACGAGTCCCAGGCGGCGACGTGCACCACCGCGTCGATCCCCCCGAACCGCTCCCGCGCCAGCCCCGCCAGGGCCCCGCACTGCCCCTCGTCCGTGATGTCCGTCGCCCGGTACGCCGTGTGCGTCCCGGCCGGATCGATCGCGGCCGCGCTCTTCGCCAGGTTCTCCTCCGTCCGCGCCCCCAGCACGGCGTTCCCGCCGTCCCGCACGACGGCCGCGGCGACCTGCCGGCCGAGCCCTGCCCCGACTCCCGAGACGACGACGGTCTTGCCGACCAGCAGTGACATGAGGACCCTCCCTGACCCTGGCGCATCAACTGACGGAGCGTCAGAGTATGGGCGACCCACCGGCGAAGGAGAAGAGGAAGGGCAACGCCATGAGCGAGGAGCCCCACAGCGACCCCCGCCCCGACACCCGCAGCGAGACGTACGCCGAACTGGCCGCCGTCGGCCCCTACGGGGTGCACCCGGGCCACGCCCTGATCACCATGGTCGAACCGCACGCCGGCCACGAGTACGCCTACAACCGCTGGTACGAGGACGACCACTACTACGCCGGGGCCATGGCCATGCCCTGGATGTACGCCGGCCGCCGCTGGGTCGCCACCCGCGACCTCCAGCTCCTGCGCCGCCCCGAGAACTCCGCCGTCGCCCGGCCCGTCACCGCCGGCTGCTACCTCTCCACCTACTGGATCACCGACGGCCGCTACGACGACCACATGCGCTGGACGGTCGCCATCAACAAGCGCCTCAACCGGGACGCCCGCGTCCACCGGGCCCGCACCCACGTCTTCACCGCGTTCCAGGACCACGAGACGACCGTGTACCGCGACGGCGCGGCCGGCCCCCGCGACTTCCACGCCCTGGACCACCCCTACGCCGGCCTGGTCCTCCAGGTGATCGACGCCCGGACCGCGGAGCACCGTGCCGACCTGCTGGAGTGGCTGCGCACCCGCCACCTCCCCAGGCTCCTCGCCGGCTCCCCGACCGCCCTCGTCACCGTCTTCCGCCCCACCCCCCTGCCCGGCGACCGCATGACCTACGTCCAGCAGGTCGAGGGCGTCGACACCCGCCTGACCCTGCTCTGGTTCCTGGAGACGGACCCACGCGACTGCTGGGAGAGTCACTTCACCGCCCTGGAGGAGACGGTGACGCGGACGGGCCTCGGACGGGTGGAACTGCTGGCCCCGTTCATCCCGACGGTGCCGGGCACGGACCGGTACGTCGACCGGCTCCGCTGAGCCCGACTACCTCTTCAGCTCGTCCGGACACGGCGTACCCCGCGGCAGCTGGTACGGCGCCGCCAGCCGGTACGTCCCAGCCTCCGGCGCGACCAGCATCGTCCACCTGTCGCCGTCCGCGTCCTCCTCCGTCTCGAAGAGACAGCCGTGGACGTTGTCGTACGCCTTCGGCTCCCCCTCGGCCCGGTCCTCGGACGCCTTCGTCTCCTGCGGAGGCTTCAGGCTCCTGCCCTCCGCGTCGACGATGCTCAGCCACGGCGAGTACGGGATCCGGATCAGGATCCGGCCCGCCTTGCGCACATCGACCGTCATCTCACCCTGCGCCGCCCGCTGCACGACCGCGTTCGGCTCGGCGAGCGGCGCCGGGGCCTTCACCTCGAACAACTGCCAGTTGGCGTCGCCCCAGATCTGCTCCAGGTACGGCAGCCCCCGCTGCACCAGCTCCCGCTCCCGCTGCCCGCCGTCCCCGTCCGGCTCGTCCTTGGGCACGACCACGAAGTGCACGGCCCACCGCTTGAGCCAGTCGTGATAGTTCGCCGAGTTCAGGGTGTCGTCGTAGAAGAGGGGATTGCGCTCCATGTCGGCCTGCCGGTTCCAGCCGCGTGCCAGGTTGAAGTACGGCGCGAGCGCGGAGGCCTCGCGGTGCGAGCGGGCCGGGACGACCTCCACCCGGCCCTTCTCCGCGCCGACCTCCTGCAACTCGTTGACCAGCGGCGCCAGCTCGCGCGCCCAGGACGCGGTCGGAGTCGTCCGGTAGACGTCGTCGACCGACTTGAAGCCGATCCAGCCGACGAAGACGAGCGAGGACACCACGATCGCGTACCACTTGCGGCTGCGCGGCACCGCGAAGGGCAGCGCGGCCATCAGCACCACGCCGGAGAACAGCATGGCGAGCCGGGTGATGTTGGACCCGATCTGCGAACTGATCAGCCAGACCCCGAGCACTCCGAGGCCGTAGACCGCCGCCGTGATCCGTACGGTCTTCCAGTCGTGCGGGACGAGCGCGAAGACGACCGCCGAGAACACCAGCGGCAGCGCCGTCGAACCGAAGGACATCGGCTGCGTGCCG
The DNA here is from genome assembly GCF_055577115.1 of Streptomyces sp. NPDC033216. Classification (NCBI taxonomy): domain Bacteria; kingdom Bacillati; phylum Actinomycetota; class Actinomycetes; order Kitasatosporales; family Streptomycetaceae; genus Streptomyces; species Streptomyces sp. NPDC033216. The sequence goes on from NZ_JBVIQK010000005.1 coordinate 219,269, forward strand.
GAGAAGGGGAACGCCCACGCGGACACCGCGACGACCGCGGTCGGAGCCAGCCCGAGCGCCCACGCGCCCGGCCGCCGCTTCTGGAGGAACAGGGCGACCGCGACCAGTCCCAGGAACAGACCCGCCACCGGCGACCCCATCGTGGCGAGCGCGGCGAGCGGAGCCGCGCACAGCGCCTTCGCCCACCGCTTGTAGCGCCAGCGGTGCGGCCAGCAGAACACCACCGCGACCGCGCCGAGCGCGAACATGTTGCCGAGCCCGAACGTCACCCGGCCCGACGCCGCGTTGCACAGCAGCGCGAACACCCCGGCCAGCGCGGGCCACACGGGGTTCTTCACCGGTCGGCAGCGCAGCAGGATCAGCGTCAGCAGCCCCGCGGAGATCGTCCCGGCGATCATCATCGTCGTACGGACACCGAGCACCGACATCAGATACGGCGACACGACGCTGTACGACACCGGGTGCATGCCGCCGTACCAGGCGAGGTTGTACGCGGAGTCGGGGTGCCGACCGACGAACTCGGCCCACGCGTCCTGCGCGGCGAGATCCCCTCCGCTGTTCGCGAACGCGAAGAACCAGGCGAGGTGCAGCACACCGGACAGGGCCGTGACCGAGAGCACGAGGTGCCGGCGGAGCCCGTCGCGCACCCGGTCGGCGACCGCGCTCACGCGGGACTCCCCGGCGGCCGCTTCCCGCTCACCCGCCTCCGGGGCGGACGCGGGAGCGGGGTTGGGGGTTGTGGCCGTGCCGTCGCGGTCGTGGTCACCGGACTGGGGGGCGGGCAGGCGTACCCGCCGGCCGGCGTCCGGGTCCGGACCGGTTCCGTCGGCGCGTGTCGGCTCCGCAGTGGCCACCTGAAGGCACTCCCCGTGTCCCGTCTTCCGCTGGCGGCCGCGTCCCGTTCGCGACCGCTTCACGGCCGCGTCGCCACGACCGCCCACCTGTCCCGTTTCGTGACGCTAGCACGCACCCCGCCGAGCGGCTGCCCGGCGGGGTGCGTCCAGGACGGAGCCCGTGCGGCGGCTCAGCCGATGCGTGTCAGCTTGTCCGAGAAGCCCGGCTCGACCAGGTCCGTCTGAAGCGCGACCGGCACCTTCACGGCACTGCTGGAGCCGTCCCCGACGGTGAGCGTGCCCACCTGGGTGCCGGCCTTCGCGGTGTGCGGCACCTCGTCGGCGGCGAACGACAGCTTCACCGTCATGCCCGCCCAGCCGACCGCGGAGACGTCCTGGGTGATGACCACGGGCGTGTGGCCGCCGAGCTGGTCGTCCACGTACCCGACGACGTCGCCCTTCTTCAGGATCTTCGCCGAGGTGAGCGCGTCCTCGGCGGCGAGCAGCGCCGTCTTGCTCACCGCGTTGACCGTCTCGAGGATGTTCGGCTTGTGCTGGCCGAGGATGGCGCCGACCAGGGTCACCGGCTTCCCGTCGACCTCCTTGCGGGAGGCGAAGAGCAGGTTGCCGCCGGCCGCGCTGGTACTGCCGGTCTTGATGCCGATCGCGCCGATCTCGAACGGCAGCGTGTTGTAGTTGTTCCAGTACTTGCCCGACGGGTCGGTCCAGCTGGCCGCGCCGGAGATGGAGACCAGGGCCGGCACCTTCACGAACGCCCGGCCCAGCTTGACCTGGTCCTCCGCCGTGGAGACGGTGCTCTCCTTGAGGCCCGAGGGGTCGGTGTACGTCGTGTTCGTCATCCCCAGTTCCTTGGCGGTGGCGTTCATCTTCTTCACGAACGCCTCCACCGAGCCCGCGTCCCAGCGCGCGAGCAGCCGCGCGATGTTGTTGGCGGAGGGGATGAGGACCGCCGACAGGGCCTGCTTCTCGGTGAGCTGATCACCGGCCTTGACGGTGTTGAGCGTCGACTCGTCGAGCGTGACGTCGTAGCCGCCCTCCTTCTCCGCCGTCGCGTCGACCTCGATCTTCGGACCTTCCTCCCCGGCCTTCATCGGGTGGTCCTTGAGGATGATGTACGCCGTCATGGTCTTGGCGACCGAGCCGATGGCCACGGGCGTCTGCTTGCCGAAGCCGCCCACCGTGCCGACGCCGTCGGCGTCGATCCAGCCCTGCCCCTCACCCGGCCAGGGCAGCTGCGTCTTCCCGCCCTCGAAGGTGTACGAGTCCTTCGCGGTGAGCGTCAGCGCGGTCGCCGGCAACGGCCGTACGGCCTGCACGATCGCAAAGGCGACCACCAGCAGGATGACCAGCGGCGTCCAGATCTTCAGCCGCCGCGCCAGCGTCCGCAGCGGGGTCGGCGGAGGCGGCGGGGTGTTCGTCAGCTCGGCCAGCAGATCCAGCGGCGGCTTCGGCGGCATCGGCTGCTGGGTCGTCCGCTCGGGCCCGATCTGCGGCACGACGGCGGTGGAGTCGGAGGCGGCGGGCCCGGCCGCGTCGTCCAGCGGCTTGAGCGCGACGAACCTGCTGGTCCGCTCGGCGGCGGCTTCGGGCTCGGACCTGGGGCCCGCGGCCTTCGTGTCGGTTTCCGGTTCGGTGTCCGGGGCCTTGGCGTCGGCTTCTGCTGCGGTGTCCGGGGTCTTGGCCTGCGCGGTCTTCTCGGCCTTGGGGACGTCGCCCAGCTTCAGCATGGTGGTCGGCTGATCGACCGCACGCTCGGCAGGCGGCCGTACGGCCTTGAAGACGGCGGTGGGCTGGTCGACGGGGGAGTCGGGCTCGTCGTCGGCGCCGGCCTTGTCCGCCGCGTCCGGCTTCGGTGCGTCGGCCTCTGCCGGTGCGTCGGCCTCCGTCCCGGTGTCCTGGTCGGCGACGTCCCTCGGGGGCTCGCCGCCCTCGTCGGACGCCTCCTCCTCCGCGCCGTCGGCCCTGTCGGTCTCGGCGGTCGGAGCCGTCCCGGTCGGGTCGCCTCCGGTGCGCTCGGGCGTCGGGGCGGCAGCGGTCGCCGCCGCGGCGGTGCCGAACCGGGGATCCTCGGCCCGAGCGGTCTTGCGGTCCGTGCCGGTCCCGGGCGCGGCGTCGTGATCGGCGGAGGCGGCGTCGGGCTGCTCTCCGTCGTCGCTCTCGTCGCTCCCGCCGGCTGTGTCGGCCGACGGGGCCACCTCGTCCGTGCCGGTCGCGCCGGCGGTGCCGCTACGGCCCGTGGCGCCCTCGGGCGTCTTCTCGCCGCTGGTCGCCCACCTGGGCGTGGGCTTGGACGGGCGCTCGTCGGCGGAGTCCGCACCGTCGCCGGTCGTGGAGTCGTCGCCGGTCGTGGAGTCGTCGGCCGCGGCCGAACCCTCTCCGGACGTCCCGGAACCCTTCGCCGACCCCGCTTCGTCCGACTTCCCGTCCGACTTCCCGTCCGACTCATCGTCCGCCGAGGCCACCCACTGGGCGACAGCCGCCCGCAGCCGATCGTCACCGCCCGCGGCGCCGTCGGCCGCCGCCTCGGCTTCTTCGACGCCCTCCGAGGCCTCAGCACTGCCCTCCGAGGCCTCAGCACTGCCCTCCGAGGCCTCAGCACCGCCCCGCGAGCCTTCAGCGGCCTCCTCCGAGCCCTCGGCGGCCTGCCCGGCCCCCGCCGACTCGTCCGCCGACTCCTGCGCGGCCTCGGCCGAACCCGTGTCCGGCACCTCGTCCGGTTCGCCTTCGTCGGTCGTCGGCTGCCGTACGGAGAACACCCGCGTCGCGGTGTCCACCCCGCCCCGGGACGTGGCCGAGAAGGCCCTGGACGCGCCCTCGTCGTTCCGTTTCACCGCGAGCCGCGGATCGCGTGCCTCGGGAACCGCTCCCGCGCTCCCCGACGTCGGTTCCGCCGACGACTCGCGCTGCTTCGACCTGTCGGGGGACTCGCCCGCCACCGATGCCTCCTCGCTGTGCCGCGCGCCCACCGCGCGCCTGCCGAACCGTGAACCGCCCGCCCGGGACCCGCCTCACGACCGTGTCCGAACCATGTACCAGTGTCCTGTGTAGTGGGCTTGGCTCCAGCGGTAGACGAGAACGACATACCTACTGGTTCCACTACGAACCGGTCACGCACTCTCGACAGATGAATGTGAGAGGGGTCACCCTGTCATTCATCCACGCGGGGAGGCATGGATGGGCAGGAGCCGCAGAACCATTCCGGAAGAGCTTCTTCTGCTGGCATTGGACCCGGCCACGGGTACCACTGCACAGCCGCAGTCGCTCGACCTTGGTCTGGCCGGAGCACAGCTAGTGGAGCTGGCGATGGCCGGACGGATAGCCCCGGACGGGGATCGTATCGCCGTGGTGTCCCCACGGCCGACCGGAGATCCGACTCTGGACTGCGCGTTGGAGTTGCTGCGAAGGCGTGGCGCTCCCGTACGGGCGGTCCACTGGATCGGCGGACCCCGACTGGGGCTCCGTCAGACGTACCTCTCGCATCTGGAGCGGTGCGGCATGGTGCATGCCGTGGCGGGTCAGATGTGCGGAGTGCTGCCGACGACTCGCTACCAGGCGACGGAGACGGCGATCAGCCGGGAGATCAAGGCCCGGCTGGACACGGCCATCCGCACCGGCGTTCCGCCGGACCCGCGGACGGCGGCGCTCGCCGCGCTGGCGCATGCGGTCGGCCTCGGCAAGCACCTGTACCCGGGGAACGAGGGGCGCTCGTCCCGATCCCGGCTACGGGACCTGATCAGACACGACCCCATGGGCGGCCTCGTGGCGCACGCCGTGATGGACGTCCAGAACGGCGCGGTGGTACAGCCGCGTCGCAACCCGGCCCAGACCGCCGGCCGTCAGGCCGGACCGGGAGCCAGGTCCGCTCCGGAACCCGCCCGTGGCGTTCCGGCGCAACCGCACCGAGGTTCCATGGCACGTGTCGTGGCGCACTGAGCAGCGCTACCACGACGCCGCAGCCGTAAGACCGTCAGACCGCAAGACCGCAAGACCCGTTCGGGAGCCGCAGCGTCCGCGCGGGGCGGTGATGCCGTACGTCCCCGTGACGCACGGCCCGCCGCCCCGCGCGCACGCATGTCCGGGGGCCGTGCGGACCGGCTGCCGGGGCGATCGCATATCCCTTGTTTCCCAGCGCTGGAAAGCACCTTGGTGGCAGTCTGCTCAACAGCAGATACGCAAAGTGTCAGTTACAGGCACGCAGTCGGAGGTGCACGTCCCGTGGCGTCGAATGTCAATCCCACCGTCCGGCGGCGCCGGCTGGGTCAGGAGTTGCGCAAGCTCCGCGAGGACAAGGGCATGACGGCCGAGCAGGTGGCCGACCGCCTGCTGGTGTCCCAGTCGAAGATCAGCCGCCTCGAGAACGGCAGACGCAGCATCAGCCAGCGCGATGTGCGCGATCTGTGCGGGGTCTACGAGGTGGAGGACCAGCGCATCGTCGAGTCGCTGATGCAGATGGCCAAGGACTCCCGCCAGCAGGGCTGGTGGCATGCCTTCGGCGACGTCCCCTACAGCGTGTACATCGGCCTGGAGACGGACGCGGCGAGCCTGCGCGTGTACGACCCGCAGGTGGTGCCGGGCCTGTTGCAGACCCGGCAGTACGCCGAGACGCTGATCTCGGGGGCGTTGCCGGAGACCGCGGCGGCCGAGATCGAGAAGCGTGTGCAGGTACGGATGCGCCGGCAGGAACGAATCAGCGCCGAGGAGAACCCGCTGCGCCTGTGGACGGTGATGGACGAGGCGGCGCTGCGCCGGGTCGTCGGCGACAAGTCCCTGATGCGCGACCAGTTGGAGCATCTCGTCGAGCAGTCACTGCTGCCGCACGTCACCGTGCAGGTGATCCCCTTCGAGATGGGCGCGCATCCCGGTCTCAACGGCCAGTACGCGATCCTGGAGTTCCCCGACGCGGCCGACTCCAGCGTCGTCTACATCGAGGGTGTCACGAGCGACCTGTACCTGGAGAAGCCGAACGACGTCCAGAAGTACAGCGTGATGTACGAGCACCTGCGGGCGCAGGCCCTGAACGTGGAGCAGTCCCGCCAGTTCATCGCCGACATCGCCAAGGGGTACACCCTCTAGGGCGCTCTCGGGACCCTCTCGGCAGCGAAAGTGCCGCACGGTACACCGTTACCCGGTCGGCATGGAAGTCCTCCTTGGGATATGCCATCCAGTCGAGTGAATAGTCGCTTCGTACGTCGATGTCGGCGAGTAGCGTCGATCACGCCACCGAGCAAGACCGTTGGCGGAAACCGCGTCGTGGGCCCACAGTCAGGCCCTCCCTGCGGCGACAGCAACTCATCACATCTGGCAATCCGGAGCAAAAATGGCAATTCGTCAGGGCATCACGGACGCGTGGACCAAGTCCTCGTACTCGACGGGCAACGGCGCGTGCGTCGAGATCAAGTCGCCGGTCGTCGCGGCCATGGCCGTACGGGACTCCAAGGTCCAGGACGGGCCCGTGCTGGACTTCCCCGCCGACGCGTGGAACCTCTTCGTGGCATCGGTCAAGGCGTAAGAGGGAGGGTCCTTCCAGATCCTCGGCTCATGCCCCGACTGACAACTTCACACGCAGTACAACTCCACAGACGGACAACTTCATACGCAGCACCGAAAGAGCCCTCTCGACGAGATCGCCGTCCTTGCCGAGAGGGCTCGGCCTTCTTCTCCGGGTGCTACGGCCTCACCGCACCGGGAACGCCACGTCGCACACCGGGTCCTCGGGCCCCGCCGCGTCCCAGTCGGCGAAGTAGACCTCCCGGCACGGCCCGTCGTACTCCAGGCCCTCCCGTTTCATCCACTCCTCCACCGCCTCGAACGCGGCCAGGATCTGGGGGTACACGACCTGTGCCTTGCTGATCCGGGTGAAGGCGAGCCGCCTGGCCGGTTCCACCCGGACCGCGACCTCCCGCCCGCGCCCCTGCCCGGCCGCCCAGGCCCGCGCCGCCGCCTCGTCGGCGACCGGCACACAGGACTCGACGGGGCCGTCACTCTCCATGTTCACGTCGGAGTGATAGACGACGAACGGCGCCTCGGCGACGCCCCCGCAGACCCGCGCGGCCTCCGCCAGCCGGCCGAGGGACGCGCCGATCCAGGCGGGCAGTTCGTCCGCCAGCGCGTGCCGCGTCTCGGTGATCACCACCTGCGCGGGCACCTCGACCGTCTCGACCTCGAACGTTCCGTACATCTCGGAGCTCCTCCCCGACAGACGTCCACGGAGGTACTGGGCGAGGGTGCGCTGGGCGGCGATGCGCGTCTCGACCTCCGCCCAGTAGGCGGCGAGCCGGCCGGCTGCCTCGTCGCCGTCCGTCGCGTCGACCACCTCGGCGATCCGCGCGAGCGGCATGTCGAGCTGTCGCAGCAAGGCCACCAGCCGGGCGCGTTCGACCTGCCCGGCGCGGTAATACCGGTAACCGCTCACCTCGTCGACCTGCGCCGGCGCCAGCAGCCCGAGCCGGTCGTACAGCCGCAGCGCCTTGGCCGACAGCCGGGCGCGCGCGGCGAACCCGCCGATGGTGAGCAGCGTGTCGTCGTCCACCTGATCCCTCGTCCTCCGTCGCCGAGCGGCCTTCTCCGCCCGGCGACGGGAACGCTCGGCCCTGCCCCAGGGGCAAGGTCAAGCGGGCAGGTCAGCCCAGCTGCTTCTCGATGGCGGCGACGATCTCGGCCGACTCCGGCTCGGTCTGCGGCGAGAACCGGGCGACGACGGTGCCGTCCCGGCCGACGAGGAACTTCTCGAAGTTCCAGCGGATGTCCCCGCTGTGCCCCTCACCGTCGGCGAACCCGACGAGCCGCTCGTACAGCGCGTGCCGCCCGTCCCCGTTCACCTCCACCTTCTCGGTCAGCGGGAAGGTCACGCCGTACGTCGCCGAGCAGAACTCGGCGATCTCCTCGGCGCTGCCGGGCTCCTGCCCGAGGAACTGGTTGCAGGGCACCCCGAGCACGGTGAACCCCTGAGCGGCGTACCGCTCCTGGAGGCGCTCCAGGCCGTTGTACTGCGGAGTCAGGCCGCACTTGGAGGCCACGTTCACGATCAGGACGGCCTGGCCCGCGTATTGCGAGAGGTCCGCGGAACCGCCCTTGAGGGCACCGATCTCGACATCGAGCGGGGAAGCAGCGGCATCAGTAGTCATCCCCGGATGCTAGCCCCGCCGGGTGCCGCCCCGGCTTACGGGGGCGGTCTCCGGTTCCGGATCCAGCCGGGCCCGCCCGGCACGTCCGGTTCCCGCTGGGCACGTGCCGGCACGTCCGGTTCCCGTCTGGTCCGTGTCGGCGGCACGTCCGGTTCCTGCCGGGCCCGTGCCCGCACGTCCGGATCTGCCGGACCCGTGCCGGCAGGATCCGGTTCTTGTCTGCTCCGTGTCGGCGGCATGCCCGGTTCCTGCCGGGCCCGCACCAGCACGTCGCCCGCCCCGCTGCGCGCATACAGCACCGAGCGTCCCACCCGCCCGCGCTCCACCAGCCCCGCGTCCCACAACACCCGCAGGTGCCGTCCGACCGACCCGAGGCCCTGCCCGGTCAGTGCGACCAACTGCGTCGTGCTCAGCGGCCCCTGCCCGAGCAGGACGAGAACGGCCGCCCGACCGGGCCCGAGCAGCGCGCTCAGCGCGGCCGGCACGTCCCGCTCGCGGTGATCGGCGGCGAGGACCCCGATGCAGGGGTAGACGACGGCGTACCGCTCCCGCTCCTCCCACGACACCCACCCCGCCCGAGGCGTGACCGGCACGAACAGCAACTCCGCGCCGGAGATCTCGCGAGGCGGATACTCGTGCGCGTTGACCTGGAACCGGCTCTCCCCGAGCCATCGCGTCCCCGGCCGCAGCGAGTCCAGCACGGTCGCCCACCCGCCCCTGCTCACCTGCGCCACCCGCGCGACCACATCCGCCTCCAGCACCCTGCGCCGCCGCTCCCAGGTGGGCCGTACGGCGCTCTCCCACACCCACGTCAGCAGGTCCGCCGCGCGTTCGGGCAGGTCGTCGCGGTCCAGGGCGTCCGGCAGCGGTCCGGCGAGGGAGGTCCGCAAGTGGGCGCGGGCGTCGGCGGACGGTACGGCGCGGACCCGGGCGACGCCGTCCTCGAAGCTCTCCCCGTCCCTCGGCGCAGGAGTGAGGAAGTCCGCGATCCAGTCCCGGCCGAGCCCGGCCCGTACGAGGGCGGCGGTCACCGGATCGGCGGCAAGCCGGGCGCGGTGGGCGGGCAGCCACTCCCGCAGCCACGCCGTCTCGCCGGGATGCGCGCCCGCCCCCGCGTGCAGCAGCTTCAGGCACGCGAAGGTCTCCGCCAGCGGCGAGACCACGAACCGGCTGCCCGCCAGCGTGTCGGCGTTCACCTGCCACCAGCCCACGGATCCCCCCTGGCACCCACGACGTTTCGCGCTCCCGCGAAACAGTAACGACCGCGCCCGCCTCCGCCCGAGACTCCCCGCATGACCGGCTACCGACAGCTCCTGCGCACCCCCGAGTTCACCCCGCTCCTGCTCTCCTCCGCCGCCCACACCGCCGCCCAGACGGTCGCGGGACTCGCCCTCGGCACCCTCGTGCACCGCGCCACGGGCTCCCCGCTGCTGTCGGCGGTCAGCATGTTCGGCCCGTCCCTCGCCCAGGTCCTGGGCGCGACCTTCCTCCTCTCGGGCGCCGACCGGCTCCCGCCGAGGACCGCCCTGGCCGGACTCTCCCTCGCCTTCGCCACCGTCACGGCCGTCCTCGCCGTCCCCGGTCTGCCCGTCCCGGCCGTCTTCGCGGCCGTCCTCGCGCAGGGCCTGGTCGCGGCGCTCGGCGGCGGGGTCCGCTGGGGGCTGCTCAACGAGATCCTCCCCAAGGACGGTTACCTGCCCGGCCGTTCGGTCTTCAACATGATGGGAGGGCTGACGCAGATCACCGGCTACGCCCTCGGCGGTGCCCTCGTCACCGTCCTCTCCCCGCACACGGTCCTCCTCCTGGCCACCCTGCTGCACACGACCGCGAGCGCGACCGCCCGCCTCGGCCTGACCGCCCGCCCGCCCCGCGCCTCGGGACGCCCCTCGGTCGCCGCGACCCGGCGCGTCAACGCGGTCCTGTGGTCCTCCCGCCCCCGCCGCCTGGTCTACCTGGGCCTGTGGATCCCCAACGGCCTGGTCGTCGGCTGCGAGGCACTCTTCGTCTCGTACGACCCCGGCGCCGCGGGCACCCTGTTCGCGTGCGGGGCGCTGGGCATGCTGGCCGGGGACCTCGCCGTAGGCCGGCTGCTCCCGCCCGCCACCCGTACCCGCCTGGCCACCCCGCTCCTGCTGCTCCTGGCCACCCCGTACGTCTTCTTCGCCCTGCGTCCGCCGCTGCCCGTCGCCGCGCTCTGCGTCACGCTCGCCTCGGTCGGCTTCGGCGCGAGTCTCGTCCAGCAGGAACGTCTGATGACCCTCACGCCGCCGGAACTCAGCGGCCACGCACTCGGGTTGCACTCGGCCGGGATGCTCACCCTCCAGGGCGTCAGCGCGACCGTGGCCGGCACGGTGGCCCAACTCACCTCACCCGCGACGGCGATGACGGCGATGGCCGTCACCTCGATCACGGTGACCCTCACCCTGGCGGTCGCCTCCGGGCGGCGGGCGGGGAAGCCGGTTGACGTCACGGCCGCGAACTGAGGTGGTCCGACCGTGCCCCGGTCTCCTTCGGCGAAGAGCGGCGCACAGGCCAACGGGGCTCTGTGACGGTGCTGTTGCCCGTGAAGTGAGCTACGCCACAGCTCATGTGCGGATACCGCTGCTGAACTCTGCGGATGGTGCACCTGCTCCTGCTGGCCGTCCCCGGCAGCCTGGTCGCGGCCGTCGCCTTCACCGGCTACGCCGTCGGCTCGCTCGGCGGCGCCGTCGGAACACGCGAGCCCACCGCCGGATTGAGGAAACGGAGGGCAGGTGGGCGGGCCTCGACTCCCGTCGGGCAGTAACCGTTGGAACGTGCCTACGCGCGCGTACCGTATGGGCATGGAAGTAAGCGAGACGACGCTCGTGGACCGTGTGCGCGGCGAGGGGGGCGAGGGCGCCTGTCCTCACCGGCTGGTCATGGAACACGTCACCAGTCGCTGGGGCACTCTCATCCTGATCGCGCTGCTGGACCGCTCCTACCGCTTCAGCGAGCTGCGTCGGGCGATCGGCAAGGTGAGCGAGAAGATGCTGACCCAGAGCCTCCAGACGCTGGAACGCGACGGCCTGGTCCACCGCGACGCCAAGCCGGTGATCCCGCCCCGGGTGGACTACTCCCTGACCCCCCTCGGCCGAGAGGCCGCCGAACAGGTCCGCGCGCTGGGCCGGTGGGTCGACGAACGCATGCCGGCGGTCGAGAAGGCCCGTGAGGAGTACGACGCGAGGCGGGCATGAGGGTGGGAGCGTGAGGGAGGGGCGGGCTCGAGGCTGGGGGAGCGTGAGGTCTCGGTCGGTCGCCTGAGTGCCCCCCGGAAGCAGATCGCCTGCCCGTCCCGGCCGCCAGGGCGGTCCCGTCCTCCCGCAGCCGCCCCCGGCAGCAAGTCGTCACCATGCACCCGGTGACACCGCGGTCCGACAGGGACGTCGCCGTCCGCCGTACACCGAAGGACCGAACCATGTCCCGAACCACAGGCACCCAGACGGCCGACCCGTGCCCCCGCTGCCACACCGAGGCGTTCCGCCCCGGCACCCCCACCCCGGCGTCCGGCCCCTGCACGGCCGTCGTCTACACCTGCGCCCACTGCGCGCACACCTGGTCCCGCCCGCTCGACGACGACCTGGAAACCCTCGACACCGTCCGGGTGGACCTCCCGGACACCACCCTCTACGGCACGGCCTGGCAGGTCGAACCCGACCGCGTCCAGGTACGGGGCACGGGCGGCGCGTGGCTGCGGTGGGTGGAGCGGTGGCGGGTCATCGTCTACTGAGGCGTCATCGCAGAGGGGCGCCCTGCGTCACCGTGGAGAGCCAGGTGGCAGCGAGGGGGTGGGCCCGACGGGGTCACGGACGCACCCTCCTGCTGCTCGGCCGGTCGATGCGCTGGGTCCTGCGGCGCGGTCAGCGCCCACCGCAAGGCAGGACACCGAAAGCGAGCCCGGTGGCCTCCCCCTCACCGGCCGTACCGCTGCGTCCGTGCCTCGGTTCTCGTTTGCCCCTCACCCTCCTTCTCACAGCCGCTGCACGACCGGTGAACTCGGGCGAAAGATGTCAAAAGACTATAATCTGAACTCTGAGTGCCAGGTGGGCCTCTTGAGGGAGGAAATCCCGATGACTGAGAACACCGGCGTAAGGCAGGGCGGTGCACCCGGTTCTCGCGGCCGGACGACCGTCGCCGATGTGGTGGTGGCGAAGATCGCCGGCATCGCGGCGCGGGACGTGCTCGGCGTCCACGCCCTGGGCAGTGGATTCGCTCGCTCGATGGGGTCCGTGCGGGAGCGGATGCCTGGCGCCGGGGGTGGCCCGTCCGCCACGCGGGGGGTCAGTGTCGAGGTCGGAGAGGTGCAGGCGGCCATCGATCTGGAGATCGTCGTCGACTACGGCGTCTCGATCACGGACGTGGCCGGTGCCGTGCGGGAGAACGTGATCTCCGCGGTGGAGCGGATGGCGGGTCGGGAAGTCGTGGAGGTCAACATCGTGGTCAGCGATGTGAAGCTTCCCGACGAGGAGGACCAGGAGGGCGAGCCGCAGCGCCTCCGGTAGGCGGAGCGGAGCAGCCCGCTGGATGAAGGAGTACGTGATGAGCGGGGCCGTGGTGGGCTTGATGGCCGGGATGGCGCTGGGATTCGCCGCGTATTTCGGGAGCTTCTGGGCTTTTCTGCTCGTGCTGGGGCTGGGCCTCGTCGGACTCGTGGCCGGGCGGTTTGTGCAGGGTGATCTCCAACCGCGCGACTTCGTCCGCCGTCGGGACCGGCAGGAGCGCATCCGCGACGACCGGCGACGGACTCGGGAGGACTGGCGGCAGTGACCGGTGAAGCCGATCGGCCTTCGGGCGCTCCCCGCGGGGAGCGCGGTGCGATCGGCGTCACCGACCGGGTCGTGGCGCAGATCGCATCCCACGGGACGCGCGAGGCGTCGAGCCCATTCGCCCAGCCCGCCGGCCACCTGCCACCCAGCCGCCCGACGCCGCGCGTGACCGCGTCCGTGCGGCGGGCACCGGAGCGCCATGGGGTCTAGGGGGCGGCCGGCGGGACGCCGCCCTCGGACATGGGTGCCCCGTACGCGGGCGGGGCGCAGAGGCCTGTCCCAGTCGGTGTGTGCCGTGGCCGGCCTGGTGCTCGGAGTGCTGGTTCCCGGCGTTTCGGCAGGACCTCGGGTGGACGCCGTACGGGTCGTACCTTTCCTGTTCACCGTCGGGTTCGGCGTCATCAGCCTGGTGAGCATCATCTACTCGATGTTGTTCCTGGTATTGCAGTTCTCCTCGGGCGCGTTCTCGCCGCGACTGGGGTTGTTCCGCAACGAGCCCATCGTCTGGCGCACCTTCGCTGTCACCGTCGGCGTCTTCGTCTTCTCCATCACGGCGGCCCTGTCGATCGGGGCGCGCAGCAGCGTCTCGGCCGCCGTGCCCGCGGTCGCCATGGTGCTGTGTCTCGTCGCACTGGCGTTGATGTGGAGGCTCCAGGCGAGGGGGTTCGACTCGATTCAGCTGGCGCACTCACTGACCGCGATCACCACCCGGGCACATCGGTTGTTCGACGAGCTGTACCCACTGGCCCACGATCCGGTCCGGGCCGCCGCGGCACCCCCCGTGACGTCCGGCGTCCCGGTCCGATGGGGTGGACCCGTGGCCGTGGTGCAGCGGATCGACGTAGCCGCTCTGGTCGCCATGGCGAGGGAGCGGGACTGTTCCCTCACACTGCGGGTCCGGGCGGGCACCACCATGTCGTGGGGCGTGACGCTGGCCGAGGTGACAGGCGGCGAGGTGTCCGAGGACGAGCTGAGCGGCGCCCTGACCACGGGAGTGGAGCGCACGTTCGACCAGGACCCCGAGTTGCCTCTCAGGCTGCTCGCCGACATCGCGCTGAGGGCCCTGTCCCCGGCCGTCAACGATCCGGCCACTGCCGTGGACAGTCTGGATCGCGTGGAAGACCTGCTGACCCGTCTGGCCGACCGCGAGCTGGACGTCGGCCGCTTCACCGACTCCGACGGCCACGTGCGGGTGGTTGTCCCGGCGCCCGACTGGGAGAGGTACGTCCGGACGGCTGTCGACGACGTCATCGTCGCGGCCGCCGGCTCCCCGATGACGCTCCTGCGCATGCGTACCCTGCTGAGCCGGGTCTCCGACCGGAGCCCCGCGGGCCGGCGGCCCGTCGTGCAGGAACGACTCCGGTGGGTTGAACGCACCGGCGCCGCGGCCTACCCGATGGTCTGGAGCGACGCCTAGGCCAACAGCTTGATCTTGGCCTGCTCGAACTCCTCCTGGGTGAGGTCTCCCTTGTCCCTGAGCGTGGAGAGCCTGCTCAGCTCGTCCACCGAGGTGCTCCCGGCCCCGGCCGCCTCCTGGATGTACTGGCGGACGGCCTCTTCGTGCTCCCTGACCTGTCTCAGGTCTCTTGCGCCCATGCCTTTCCCGCGGGCACCGAGATAGACGAGGACTCCGAGGTAGGGCAGCACGAGCACGAGAACGAGCCATCCCGCCTTGCCCCAGCCGCTGAGACTGTCGTCACGGAAGACATCCGTCACGACCTTGAACAGCAGGAAGAACCACATGACCCACAGGAAGATCCACAACATCGTCCAGAACAGGTTGAGCAAGGGGTAGTCGTCCATCGCTCCTCCGATCCGATCACGGATGCGCTACCTCATTCATACAGCCGGACCAGTCGGGTGGCACCCGCAGCCGACATCGGCGTATCTGTTGCGTTCGCGAGAGAAACGACAGAGGGAAGGACCCGATGACGGAGCCGAGCCCCCGATCCGATCCGCCGGGGGACCGGGAGCAGCCCGAGGAAGCGGACCGGCTGCGGGACCTACTGCGAGTTCCCGGCTATCTGAAAGCGCTCGTCTTCTGTGCTCTGATCGGGAGTCCGGTGTCGTTCGCGGCATTCTCGTTCCTCGTGGGCCTGCACGAGCTCGAACACGTCCTGTGGGCGGACCTCCCGCACGGTCTGGGATGGAGCAGCGCTCCGTGGTGGTGGCCCCTGCCCCTGTTCCTCGTCGCGGGCCTCGTCGTCGGCCTGGTCGCCGCGGGTCTGCCCGGCGGGGGCGGTCACATCCCGGCGTCGTGCCTGCACGCCGGAGGCGCGTCGTCGAACGCCCTTCCGGGTGTGGTCCTCGCCGCGGCGGCGAGTCTGCCGTTCGGTGCCGTCCTCGGACCGGAGGCGCCGCTGATCGCCCTGGGCGGCGGCCTGGCCCTGCTGTTCAGAAACCTCGCACGAGCACCCGCGACCGCGCAGAGCACCGCGCTGCTGGGCGCTGCCGGAGCCGCGGCGGCCATCGCGGCCATCTTCGGTAATCCGCTCGTAGCCGCCGTGCTCCTCATCGAGGTCGCGGGCGTGGGAGGACCCCGGCTGTTCGCGGTCATGCTGCCTGCCCTGCTGTCCAGCGGTGTGGGGGCGTTGGTCTTCACCGGCTTCGGGCGTTGGACCGGATGGGAGACGGGCAGTCTGGGCCTGAAGCTGGCGGGCTCGACTCCGAGGCCGGACGTCGGAGACGTCCTGTGGTCCCTGCTCCTGGGGGCGGCCCTCGCCGTGGTGATGCACCTGGTGTCGGCCGGGGGACGGTCGGTGGCGGCGTTCACCGAGAGGGGCGTGCGCGTACGGACCGTCGTCTGCGCGCTGGGCGCCGCGGCCTGTGCGGCCCTGTACGCGCTGATCACCGGCCGCTCACCCGCCGACGTCGCCTCGTCCGGTCAGGCCACGCTGAGCGACCTCGCCGGCGATCCGCACCAGTGGAGTGCCGGTGCGCTGCTGGCCGTTCTGGCGTTCAAAGGCGCTGCCTACACGCTGTGTCTCGGCAGCCTGCGAGGAGGTCCGGTCTTCCCCGCCCTCTTCCTGGGAGCCGCCACCGGCGTGCTGCTCGCTCCCCTGCCAGGACTGGGGGTCGTCTCCGGTATGGCGGCGGGCATGGCCGCGGCCACGGCGGCCACGCTGCGGCTGCCCGTGAGCAGCGTGGTACTCGTGGCCCTTCTGCTGGGCAGCGCCGACACGATGCCCGTGGTGATCCTGGCGGCAGTGGTCGCCTTCGTCACCGCCGAGCTGCTGCCCGCCGGCTTCGCACGCACAGGACGCCGAAGCCCGACGGGCCCTCCCCCATCACGGGAGTGAGGCGTCGGCTCGGCCTGGATCTTCTCCAAGGTCTGCGCGGGTTCCGCGGTCAGCGGCGGCTGGATGGTCTTCGCCGAAGTTCAGAAGACAACCTGCTCGCCTCATCACATGCGGATCGTGACGACCATGACATTAATGAAGAAACGCTCTCCCCAGCATTTCCTGTCCGTCAGAGTCACCCATTTGCCGCGCATCTGGAGGAGAGAGAGCGGCGTTAGCGGTGCATGACGAAAGCAAGGCCTCAGGGTTTGCCTCACCGCGACAGGGGAAAGGGCGAACTGCCTGCGACCCGTGATGTGACGGTGAGGAAATATACTTACCTGCCTGGTCCGGTGAACTCGGCGCTGGAATCCTGGCGCACCCTGCGCGGGAACGGCACGCGGGCCGAACTCCAGGTCACCGAGTCCCTGCTGCGTCAATTCCTCGAGGAGCTGGAGGCGGCCCAGGTGGAGCTCAATCAGCGGTGGAACGGCCAGGGAAAGTCCGGCCGTCACGCGAACTGGGCGTGACGGGGGCGGATTTCATGAATCACGACTACGCGGATCCGTCCTTCACGCGGCGGGAATGGCACCCCGACACACCCCCGTACGGGTCGGGTGCCGACTGGCACGGCAGTCCTGCCGATGCCCTTCACCCGGGGACTCCCCTGGTCCCCCCCGACTCCGGCTGGGACCCGGTTGAGGAACTCGCCTACCTGTTGCAGGAAGCCGTCTCCGTGGAGCAGACGGCAACGGTGCCACCACCTCGCAGCGAGACTGCGTCCGGCGTCAACGCCACCGACCCGATGGAGAACCTGGCGCAGATCACCGCTCGGCTTCCTCCCGCCCGACGCTCGTCTGCCGGGCACCGGAGGATCCGATCCGGGAAACCCCGCATCACGTGGTTGCGGACCGGCAGCTTCGTCATCATCGCATTCGTCGCGGTCATCGTGGCAATGGTCAGCGTATTCGGCGGCATGGTGGCTTACGAACCTTTGCAGAACATCTCGTCCGGTACGCAGAGCGGGATGATTCATCAGTGGCCTCTCCTCCTTTACGGCCCCTGGATGGTGGCGTCCCTCTCCATCCTCCGAACCGCCTTGCATCGGCGCCGAGCCTTGCACTCATGGTTCATCGTTCTGCTCTTCTCGTCCCTCGCCACCATGCTGTGCGTAGCTCAGGCCGACCGGACCTTCACCGGAATCGCCGGCGCCGCCCTACCCGCCCTCGCGTCCCTGGCATGCTTCCAGCAACTCGTCCGCCAAATCACCTTGACCATGCCACCGCGGCGCCGGACACCCCGTCACCGCCAGTAGCGCCGCAACCCTGCCGACGGGCCTACCGCAGCGGTGGAGACCACTGCGGTTTCCTCTTCGACGACGATCCAGGGCCCGTCGCCCTCGCGCGTCCCGCTGCCCGCGCTCCGGACCACTTCGCCACTCGCACCGGCCGCCCTGTCGAGCCGCGCAACCTCTACCGCTTCTCCACCCGCGTCGCCGAGTCCGCCGACCTCCGCGTCATACCGCTGCACGGTCCCGGTCGTCAGTGACTGACCGCCCTCGTGATGTCAGAGTTGGATGTCAAAGGCCCCTCACCTCCGGATTTCCGGAGGTGAGGGGCCTTTGTGCTGGTGCCCCCGGCAGGATTCGAACCTGCGACACCCGCTTTAGGAGAGCGGTGCTCTATCCCCTGAGCTACGAAGGCGTGGGCCCACCCGTGTGGGTCCAGGCGTCAGCGTACCGGAATCGGTTGGGGGTGTGGGGGTCAGGTCAGGGGGACGGGGGTGAAGCGGGAGGCTGTGTGGAGGTCGGTTTCGATGTGGGTGGCTGTGGCCGCCAGGGCGGGGAGGAGGGTGTCGAGGCATTCCTCGGCCGTGCGGCGGGCCGTGTGGGTGGAGGTGGTGAGGGCGGCGACCGTGTGGCCGGAGCGGTCGTGGACGGGGACGGCCAGGGTGCGGACGCCCTGTTCCAACTCCTCGTCGGCCAGGGCGTGGTCCTGGCCGGCCAGGAGGACGCGGCCCACCGCTGTGGCGGTCGTGGCCGGGATCCGGGTGCCGATGCCGATGTCGACGCGCATGACATGGCGGGCGGTCACGCGGGCCGTGCACTGGATCTCGGCGCCTGTCTCCGTGAGGGCCGCGAGGTGGGTCGTTTCGTGGATGCGGTCCGTCAGGGCCCGTAGGTGGGGTTCCGCGAGGCGGGGGAGGGAGGTCCGGGAGAGCGGGGGGAAGCCGAGGGAGAGCACGCGGGGGGTGAGGGTGAAGGTGCGGTCGCCTGGGTTCTGGGTCACCAGGTCGAGGTGTGCGTAGGTGATCAGGGCTCTGCGGGCCGTGGCGCTTGCCAGGCCGGTCGCCTTCGCCACCTCTGTCAGGGTCAGGGCCGCCCGGCCTTCCCCGAAGGCGGTGAGGACGGTCAGGCCACGGGCGAGGGACTCGATGAACTCGCGGCCCACTTCGTGCTTGGTCGCGCGCGTCCAGGCGGTCAACCCCGCGGGCGGCGGGCCCGGTTCGGCGGGCGGCGCCTGGCGCAGGTCCTCCTCCATCGCCGCGACGGCCCCACGGAGCCGGGGGAGGAGGCTGTCGTGCAGGTCGGCCGCCGTGTGCCGGCTGGTGTGGCTGACGACGTTGGCGACGCAGGCGAGGCGTCCCGTACGGGGGTCCCGTACGGGCGCGGAGACCGCCACCAGGCCCGGCTCGATCAGCTGGTCGTCCAGGGCCCAGCCGTCCGCCGCCGCCCGCTCGGTCCGGCGTACGAACTCCTCGTCCGGCTCCCCGTCCGGGCGGGCGTGCGAGGCCGGGGGGACGGCGGGGAAGGTGCGGTCCTGCGGGTCCGTCGACCGGCGGGTGTGCCAACGGGTCCAGTCCGTGTCGGTCCATTCGGTCGCGAACAGCGGACCGGGGGCGGTGCGTTCGGCCGGGAGCAGGTCGCCGATGCGGAAGCTGAGGGACATCGCGCGGCGGCGCGTCGCCTGGTGGATGAAACGGATGCCGTCGCGGTCGGCGACCGCCAGGGACACCGACTCGTCGAGTTCGTCGGCGAGGTCGTCGGCTCGCGGGCCGAGGAGGGCGGGCAGGCGAAGCGCGGCCAGGTAGGCGTTGCCGAGTTCCATCACGCGCGGCGTCAGGACCGGGTCCCTGCCGTCCAGACGGACGTACTCCATGCGGGCCAGCGTCGCCACGATCCGGTCGACCGTGGAGCGGGCCAGGCGGGTGGCGTGTTCCAGCGCGCTCGGGCTCATCGTGCCGCCCGCCGCCGTCAGCTCCTCCAGGACGGCGACCCCGCGGATCAACGGAGTGACCGCCTCCTCCGGTACCTGGCTGTCCGCGGCGGCGGTGGTCGGGGTCGTCCTGGCGGGCATCGTCTCTCCGGTACGGCGGTCGCGGCAGGCCGCCTACGGTAGCCGCGCCCGCTTCGGTCCCATGGCCCCCCGGGGCCGGCCGCCTGGCTACCCGCACCGGCTACTCGCCCTTCCGGTCGGTTGATTCCGCCGAGTGGCCCGTGGCGTCGTTCTCAGGGCTCCCCAGGGGCCGGCCGTCTACTTCCGGGTTATGCGCACCCGGTACTGGCCCTTCAGGTCGGCCGACACCACCGAGATCCGCACCCCTCTCGCCGTGTCCTGGAACGTCTCGCCCGGCACGAGCGGCGCGTCCGACAGCTCGGCGTGGACGTTCGGGCTGCGGGTGCAGCCGCCGCTGTCGCGCTGGGAGTCGTGGACCGTCACCGGGCCCATGCCGGTGTCGATGTTCGCGTCGACCTTGTAGACGAGGACACCGGGGCGGCACACCGCCTCGTCGTTGCCGCCACGGGTGCGCAGTTCGACGGCGTAGCCGGCCCGGCTGTTGAGAGGGACGAAGACCAGCTTGGGGCCACCCCGCTCGGAGAGGGGCGTGAGGGCGTACTCGCCGGTGCCGGAGGCGGACGCGCAGCCGATCTGGTCGGGGTCCAGCCAGCCCAGCTTCCATTTGTGCCAGCCGAGGAAGTCGTTGTTGGCGCCCCAGTCCTCACTCATGATGTCCCAGTGGCCGACCGCGCCGCCGCCTTCCTGGGTGTAGAGGTCGGGCAGGCCGAAGACGTGGCCGTTCTCGTGCGGCAGGACGCGGTAGCCGGTGCGGTCGTAGGAGCCGGAGCCGTCGTCCTGACGGGAGTAGACGAAGGACGCGTTCGCGACGGGGACGCCGTCGGCGACCGGGGCCTCGTGGTTGCCGGCGAACGTCACCGACAGGACGGTGTCCAGCGCGGAGGGGCCCGCGTTCGGGGTGACCAGCACGTTCAGGAGGTCGTACGCCCGGAAGTCGACGGCCGGGTCGGCGGTGGCCACGATGTCCTGGACCAGTTCGCGGTAGCCGGGGTCGAAGGGCGCGCCGCGCTCTATGCCGTACGCCCGGAACGGCTTGGGCATGCGCAGCCAGTTGGGGACGGGGGTCTCTGCGCGGTAGTCGAGGCGGTCGTAGGACGCGGTGCGGAACCACTCACGGGTCTGGGGGAAGAACTCGCGGAAGCGGTCCCGGGCCTTGCCGCGGCCGGGGGCGTCGGAGAAGTCGATCATCAGGGTCAGCGCGCGGACGGTGCCTGTGGAGCGGGCGTAACCGCCGGTCGTCGGGACGCCCTCGGACATCTGGACGGCGGCGCGGGGGGTGATCAGGCAGGGAGCGAGGGCGGCGGAGCGGGCGAGCGAGATCGGGCCGGCACCGGCCGGGGTCGAGCGCGCCGCGAGGTGCCCGGTGCCGGCCGAGGTGCTGACGGCGAAGGTCAGCGCGCTCACGCAGACGAGACCGGCCGTGCGGCGCCGGCGTATGCGTCGGCGGAGCGGCTCCGCAGGCGTGCCGTGGCGGCCTGCCCCGGGTCGCTCAGGCTGCGGCTGCATGCAGGAACCCTTCGCGCCAGGCAGCCACCGGTCACCGGCTGCACCCTTTCGATCACCCTGGTCGGGAGCGGGCGGGGGCGCGCGCTGGAGGGGCCGATCGTGGGTTACCCGGAGGTAGAGGCAGGGCCGGAGCGAGTGTGACTCAGGTCACTCAAAAAGAGTCGCCGGACGGGAAATAACCGGGGACCGTCTCCCCGTTTAGGCCTGTGTCGGATCGAAACGGGGAGCACGTCCCCGGATCGTCGCGGAACCCGCCCGGGGCCGCGAGCACCGTCCGCGTCACCAGTATCACCCGTCACGCCATCGACCACAGGAGGACACCGTGCAGACCGCAACCGCCCCCGCGCAGCGCAAGGTGACCCGGCCGCGCGCCGACGCCCTGCGCAACCGGGAGCGGATCGTCACCGCTGCCCGCGAGATGTTCGTCGAACACGGCCCCGAGGTGCCGCTCGACGACATCGCCCGCCGGGCCGGTGTCGGCAACGCCACGGTGTACCGCAACTTCCCCGACCGGGAGGCGCTCGTCCGTGAGGTCGTCTGCTCCGTCATGGACCGCACGGCTCACGCGGCCGCCCAGGCGCTCGCCGAGACGGGCGACGCCTTCGGCGCACTGGAGCGCTTCGTGCACGTCGCCGCCGATGAACGCATCAGCGCGCTGTGCCCGATGATCGCCAGCACGTTCGACGAGAACCACCCGGATCTCGTGGCCGCCCGCATGCGGGTCGAGCAGCTCGTCGAGGAGGTCATGGAACGCGCCCGGCAGGCCGGGCAGCTCCGCGACGACATCGGCCTGGGTGACCTGATGGTCGCCGTGGCCCAGCTCAGCCGGCCCCCGGCGGGCACCGCCTGCCTCGAAGCCGACCGCTTTCTCCACCGCCATCTCCAGCTGTTCCTGGACGGACTGCGGGCCCCGGCCCGGTCGGTCCTGTCAGGTAGGGCCTTGACCATGGAGGACTTGCGCCAGGCCTGAGCCACCGCGAGTCGCCACGAGCCGTTACGAGACACCCGAGCCACGACAAGCCACAAGCCACCGCAAGCCACCGGCGATCACCTCGGACAGACGGTCCGCCGCCGACGTCGCTGAACCGATCGACCGATACCTCCGCACGGCCGTCACCGTCGACGAGTCGTCCTCTCGCTCCGCCTTTTTCTACTTTTCACATGACATTCCCGTCACGAAGTTCCGAAGTGGGTACCTCCATGTCTGACACAGCCACCAAGGCTCCCGGCATCCGCCAGGCGGATCCGGCCCGCTGGAGAGCGCTCGCGTTCATCGCGCTCGCCCAGCTGATGGTCGTCCTCGACGCCACCATCGTGAACATCGCCCTGCCCTCCGCCCAGCGCGACCTGGGGATCTCGGACGGCAACCGCCAGTGGGTCGTCACGGCGTACGCCCTGGCCTTCGGCGGACTGCTCCTCTTCGGTGGCCGTATCGCCGACATCTGGGGTCGTAAGCGCACCTTCGTCCTCGGCCTGATCGGCTTCGCCTCCGCCTCGGCGCTCGGTGGCGCGGCCACCAACGAGGCGATGCTGTTCGGCTCGCGTGCCCTCCAGGGCGTCTTCGGCGCGCTGCTCGCGCCCGCCGCTCTCTCCCTGCTCGCCGTGATGTTCACGGACGCCA
Organism: Streptomyces sp. NPDC033216; assembly: GCF_055577115.1. NCBI lineage: Bacteria > Bacillati > Actinomycetota > Actinomycetes > Kitasatosporales > Streptomycetaceae > Streptomyces > Streptomyces sp. NPDC033216. Next base: position 241,792 of record NZ_JBVIQK010000005.1, read on the forward strand.
AGGAGCGGGCCAAGGCGTTCGGCATCTACGGCGCGATCGCCGGCGGTGGCGGCGCGGTCGGCCTCATCCTCGGCGGTTTCCTCACCGAGTACCTGGACTGGCGCTGGACCTTCTTCGTGAACATCCCGTTCGCGATCGTCGCCGCTGCCGGTGCCTACTTCGTCATCCGTGAGCCCGAGGGCGCCCGCAACCGCTCCTCGCTGGACATCCCGGGCGTCATCCTGTCGACCCTCGGCCTGGTGTCCCTGGTCTACGGCTTCACCCGCGCCGAGTCCGACGGCTGGAGCGACTCCGTGACCATCGGCATGTTCGTCGCGTCCGCGGTGCTGCTGGCAGCCTTCGTGGCCGTCGAGGCGCGGGTCAAGTCCCCGCTGCTGCCGCTCCGCGTGATCACCGACCGCAACCGTGGCGGCATCTACCTCTCGCTCGGCCTGGCGATCATCGCGATGTTCGGCTTGTTCCTCTTCCTGACCTACTACCTCCAGATCGTGAAGGGCTACACGCCGGTCAAGACCGGCTTCGCGTTCCTTCCGATGATCGTGGGCATGATCACGGGCTCGACCCAGATCGGCACCCGTCTGATGACCCGGGTCGCTCCCCGGCTGCTGATGGGCCCCGGCTTCCTGGTCGCCGCGCTCGGCATGCTGCTGCTGACCCAGCTGGAGATCGGTTCCTCGTACGCGGCCCTGCTGCTGCCGGCGATGCTGCTGCTCGGCCTCGGCATGGGTACGGCGTTCATGCCCGCCATGTCCCTGGCCACCCAGGGTGTCGAGCCGCGGGACGCCGGTGTCGCCTCCGCGATGGTCAACACCTCGCAGCAGGTGGGCGGCGCGATCGGTACGGCGCTGCTGAACACGATCGCCGCCTCGGCCACCACCTCGTACATCGCCGACCACATCGGCGACGCCGGTTCCCGCTCCCAGCAGCAGCTGGTCCAGCTGGAGGGCCTGGTGAAGGGCTACACCAGCGCGATCTGGTTCGCCGTCGCCATCCTGGTCGTCGCCGCCACGATCGCCCTGACCTTCGTCAACGCCGGCAAGCCGGACATGAGCGCGGTCGCGGGCGTCGGCGAGGACGCCGAGGACGCCGTCCCGATCCCCGTGGTCGCCCACTGATCCGGGTACTGCCCCGGCTGTAGCGGTCAGCGCAGCCAGGGCAGGTCGGCACCCGCTTCGTTCGGCTGGAGTCCCTCGGCGACGATCTGCATGATCTCGCCGAGGGACTTCTGCTGTTCCGGGGTGAGCCGGTCGAAGAGGGCGTTGCGTACGGCGGCCACGTGGCCCGGCGCCGCGCTCCTGAGCACGTCCAGGCCCTCGTCGGTCAGCACCGCGAACTGGCCGCGCTTGTCGGAGGGGCAGTCCTCGCGCCGTACCCAGCCGTTCTTCTCCAGGCGTGCGACGGCGTGCGAGAGGCGGGAGCGGGTGATCTTCGCGTCCCTCGCCAGCTCGGTCATCCGCAGTCGGCGGCCGGGGGCCTCGGCGAGCTTGACGAGGAGGCCGTAGTAGACGTGCGGCATGCCGGCGTCGCGTTGCAACTGCCGGTCCATGTGGTCCTCGAGGAGGGTGGTGCCGTGCAGATACGAGCGCCAGATGCGCTGCTCCTCTGCGGTGAGCCACTGCGGCTCGGGAGCGGGTGCGGCTGCCTTCGTCATGCACTCCACTCTACGGCTCCATCCTTGAAATTTAAACAAGTGGCGCCTACAGTGATGTGGCGACAGGAGATTTAGAGTTCAAGCACATGGCCGGGTTCGAGTGGGCCGAGTTCGAGTCGAGTCCGACCAGGCCGAGCTGCCGAGGGAGTTGCCGCCATGTCCGCCCCCGCCCAGGATCGTGCCGTTCCGCAGGAGCGCATGCCCGCCCTGTACCTCAGTCACGGCGCCCCGCCCCTCGCGGACGACCCCGTCTGGCCCGGTCAGCTCGCCGCCTGGGCCGCCGACCTGCCCCGCCCCCGGGCGATCCTCATCGTCTCCGCCCACTGGGAGGAGGCCCCCCTCGCCCTCGGAGCGGTCGAGCCGGTCCCCCTCGTCCACGACTTCTGGGGCTTCCCCGAGCACTACTACCGGGTGCGCTACGACGCCCCGGGCGCACCCGCGCTCGCCGAGAGCGTGCGCAAGCTGCTGCGCGCCCCTGGGACCCCCGTGCAGGACATCCCCGACCGGGGCCTCGACCACGGCGCGTACGTCCCGCTCGTCGAGATGTTCCCGGCCGCGGACGTCCCGGTCCTCCAGATCTCCATGCCGACCCTGGACCCCGTGAAGCTCATGGAGATCGGCCGCAGGCTCGCCCCTCTGCGCGACGAGGGCGTGCTCATCGTCGGCTCCGGGTTCTTCACCCACAACCTCGCCGCGCTACGGCACACCGGCGGGGGAGTGCCCACCTGGTCCTCCGAGTTCGACGACTGGGGGCGGCACGCCCTGGAGTCCCGCGACTGGGACGCCCTGCTGGACTTCCTGCACAAGGCCCCGGCGGGCCGCTACGCCCACCCCAGGACCGAGCACTTCGCCCCGCTGTTCGTCACCATGGGCGCCGCGGAGGTCTCCGGCGAGCCGGACACGCAGAAGTCGGTGATCGACGGGTTCTGGCTCGGGATGGCGAAGCGGTCGGTGCAGTTCGGCTGACCCGGCCGCCGTCCGCGCTTTCTCGCCGGTCACAGGTCCTTCTCGTACCAGGCCACGTCCCAGTAGCGGCCGAACTTGCGGCCCACCTCGCGGTACGTGCCCACATGCCGGAAACCGAAGCGTTCGTGCAGCCGCACGGACGCTTCGTTGGGCTGGGCGATGCCCGCGTACGCGCGGTGCACGTCCTCCCCGGACAGGGCCTCGAAGAGGGTCCTGTACAGCAGCGTGCCTGTACCGCGGCCGCCGGCGTCCGGGCGGAGGTAGACCGTCGTCTCCACGGAGGTCGCGTAGGCGGGCTTCGCGCGAAAGGGGCTGGAGGTGGCGTACCCCAGAATCTCCCGTGAGTCCGGGTCCGTGGCAACCATCAGCCGGTACGGCCCGTCTTCAGGGTGGGAGAGCAGCCAGGGGCGGCGCTCCGACGGAGTGAAAACCGCGGTATCGAATGTGATCGGCGTCTCACGTACATAGTGGTTGTAGAGGTCGGTGAGGGCTTCGAGATCTCCCTCGACTCCCGGCCTGACCTGCACTTCCGTACGTTCCGATGGCATTCGTCCTCCTGCTGCGGCCCGACAGGGTACTGCATGATCAGAAAATTCGGGGGACCGGTCGGGAATTCTGTCCTGATTCCAGTCGTTGTTTCCATCGGATGCAGGGCACCCGAGGAGAGTCCCGAGAGAGTTCCGGGAGGACCCAGCCGGTGCGCCGGTGTCCAAGGACCACCCGCTGACCCACCATCGCAAGGGAGCACGCATGGCAACCCGTGCCGTCGCCCGTCGTCAGTCCGCCTCCGGCGAGACCGGCGCGGCAAGCAGCGCTCGCGTCCACGGCGGAGAGATCGCCGACCGCGATCTGGTCGGCATGTACCTCGACGAGATCGCGCGCACGCCTCTGCTCGACGCCGCCAAGGAAGTCGAGCTGTCGCAGATCATCGAGGCGGGTGTGTTCGCGCGGCAGCTCCTCGACGGGTTCGAGGAGTCCAAGGCGGACGCCTCCCGTGAGGAGCTCGAGGCGCTCGTCGCCGAGGGAGAGCGCGCCAAGGACGTCTTCATCCGTTCCAACCTGCGGCTGGTCGTCGCGGTCGCCCGCCGCTACCCGCGCAGCGGCCTGCCCCTGCTGGACCTGATTCAGGAGGGCAACGCCGGCCTGGTCCGCGCGGTCGAGAAGTTCGACTACCGCAAGGGCTTCAAGTTCTCCACGTATGCCACGTGGTGGATCCGTCAGGCCATCACGAGGTCCATAGCGGACCAGTCGCGCACCATCCGGCTGCCCGTCCACCTCGTGGAGGAGCTGGGCCGCATCCGCCGCGTGCAGCGGGAGTTCAACCGCGAGCACGGCCGCGACCCGGAACCCCTGGAGATCGCCACCGAGCTGGGTTCCACGCCGGAGCGCGTCATCGACGTGCTCGACTGGGCGCGCGACCCGGTCTCGCTGAACATGGCGGTCGACGACCAGGGCGAGACGCAGTTCGGCGACCTCCTCGAGGACACCTCGGCGGTCTCGCCGGAGCAGTCCGTCCTCACGCTCCTGCGCAGTGAGGAGCTGGACGGCCTCATCGACCGTCTCGACCCGCGCACGGCCTCCATCATCAAGATGCGGTACGGCATCGACGACGGTCGCGAGCGCACGCTGACCGAGGTCGGCAAGGAGCACGGTCTGACGCGTGAGCGGATCCGCCAGATCGAGAAGCACGCGCTGCTGGAGCTGAAGAAGCTGGCCCGCGACACCGGGTTCGAGGCGGCGGCGTAGGACAGGGTGGTACCGCACCCGCCGCCCGGGCCGGGTCCGTCCCGGACCCGGCCCCCGACGGGTGCGGCGTACGCCACCGGCGTACGCGGGTGGCGCAAGTACGCGCAAACATGGCGCAGAAGGTCGCTTCAACCGGTGGCACCGGGGGAAAAAGGACTTCAGGGCGGCACGGGAGCTCGGGCCCTTCGGACCGAGGAGTGCGGCCGACCCACCGGACCAGTTGGATCCAAGCCCTACGGCCTTGGCGCGACCCACCCCGCGACCCCTCGTTCTCCGTGCGCGAGTGACCACTCGCGAGTGACACCTCACGAGCGGCACCCCAGAACCACGTCCCGACGCACACCCCCCCGGCGCCGGGACTCTCCAGAGTCGGGCTTCGGCGCCTCCCCCCTGGCGCCGGGGCCCGGCTCCTCTTGTGCGGCCCGAGGAGCGGTCCCCGCTCGCGGCCGCGCCGGCGCGAGGGGCGGCCGACCACGGCGCCGGGTCGTGCGGCGCGGCCGGGCGGGCGTACGGGCAGGCTGAGGGGCGGGGCACCCCGTACCTGAACCCCGGGGTGGCCCGCCTGGATGGCAGATTGTGCCACATGGGCATAGCCTGCCGATGTGACAAGCTCCACCCCCGCACCGCTCCCCTCCTCGTCCACCCCACCGGCGCCGGGCTCGCTGACCGAGCGGCGCAAGGCGGCGACCAGGATGGAGATCGCCCGAGCGGCCGCCGGTCTCTTCGTCAGCCGCGGCCTCAAGGCCACCCGCGCCGAGGACATCGCCCAGGCGGCCGGTATCGCGCCGCGCACGTTCTACCGGTACTTCGCCACCAAGGAGGAGGCGATCGCCCCCCTCTACGCGGCCGGTGCCCAGCGCTGGGCGGAAGCGGTGCGCGAGGCCCCGCCCCAACTGTCTCTGCCCGAGGCCCTGGAACACGCGGTACGGCAGACCCTCACGCCCGGCGGCGGGGTGTCGGCGGCCTCGTGGGAGTGGGTTCGCACCCTCATCCGCCTCGCCTCCGCCAGCCCCGCCCTGGGCAAGGTCTGGGCCGAGGTCTGCCATGCGACGGAGGGGGCGTTGGGGGAGGTGCTCAGGGAGCGGGGAGCGGGGGGCGACGTCGGGCTCGACAACGTTGCCGAGCCCGCCGAGCCTGGCAAGCGCACCGGGCCCGCCGAGCGCATCGAGCCCGCCGAGCCGACGCCCCGTCAGCGCTTCGTCGCGGCCGTCGCGAGCGCGGCGGTCCGGGTCGCCGTCGAGAGCTGGTCCACGACCGACAACCCCCCGACCGGCCCGGAGGGCCCCGCGGAACTGGCCCTGAGGAATCTGCGAGCGGTGCGCGGCATGGAGTGGGGGAGCGGGCCGTAGGGGAGACCGGGCCCCACAGGGAGCCAGGGGGAAGCCACCGGGGGCGGGGCGGCCGTCTAACCGTCTTCGCCCGGCGCCGCGGCCGCACCGGCGCCGCCTGATTCCGCGCCGGTCGGCGCTCCCGCCGCCGCTCGTGCCAGCCGCCCTCCCAACTCACGTACGCACCGCACCAGTTCGTCCGGAGAGTGGACCGTGAACTCGTGACCCAGGGTGGCCAGGCGGACCGCCAGCCATTCCACGGGGTCGCCGGTGACCGATCGCAGGCGGCAGCCGTCGGGGGTCTGCTCCGGCCGGCCGAACCAGGACGGGAGCCGTGCGGCGACGGTCTCCGCCGGGGCCCGGAAGGTGACCTCGAACTCGTAGGTCTCCTGGCGGCGTTGGATCGACCGGCGCAGGTACTCCGCCGCGTCCCCCTGGGGTACCTCCCGCGGGGCGAACCGGGTGCCGGTGGCGAAGGGCTCGCCCACCCGGTCGACGCGGAAGGTGCGCCAGTCGTCGCGTTCGAGGTCGTAGGCGACGAGGTACCAGCGGCGGCCGGTGGACACCAGTCGGTACGGCTCGGTCAGGCGGCGCGACTCGGTGCCGTCCTTCGCGCGGTAGGCGAACCGCAGTCGCTCGTGTCCGGCCACCGTCGAGGCGATGACGGTGAGCGTCTCGGGCGCGATGCTGGCCCCGTCCCCGCTGGTCAGCGGGGTCGTCGCGGCCTGAAGGGTGGAGACCCGGTGGCGCAGCCGGGCCGGCAGCACCTGCTCCAGCTTCGCCAGGGCCCGTACGGACGCCTCGTCCACGCCCTCCAGTGCGTGCCCGGCGCCCGCCCGCAGGCCGACCGCGATGGCCACCGCCTCCTCGTCGTCGAGGACGAGCGGGGGCATCGCCTTGCCCGCGACGAGCCGGTATCCGCCGTCGGAGCCCTTCGTCGCCTGGACGGGATAGCCCAGTTCCCGCAGCCTGTCGATGTCCCGTCGGACCGTTCGGCGGGACACCCGGAGCCGGTCGGCGAGTTCGCCGCCGGGCCATTCGCGGGGCGTCTGGAGGAGGGAGAGGAGTTGCAGCAGCCGAGCCGGGGTGTCCGTCGTCATGCGTCCGAGGATGCCGCACCACTAGGACACCATCTGGCCTAGTGGGGTCCTAGTGTCCTCGCATGACCTCCAACGAGACCAAGCTCGCCGCCGGTTCCGGAGCGGCCGAGCACCCCGCAGGGGCGAACCTCCGGGCAGCCGGGGACGCCGCCGACCGCCGCCGGTGGCTCGCCCTGGCGATCGTGATGACCGCGGCCTTCATGGACCTCGTCGACGTCACCATCGTCAACATCGCCGTTCCGTCCATGCAGCGTGACGCGGGTGCCTCCGACAGCCAGATCCAGTGGATCACCGCCGGTTACGCGCTCGCCTTCGCCGCCGGCCTCATCACCGGCGGACGTCTGGGCGACATCCACGGCCGTAAGCGGGTGTTCCTCCTCGGCATCGGCGGCTTCACCCTCGCCTCCGCCCTGTGCGGCTTCGCCGCGAACCCCGAGATGCTGGTCGCCTCCCGCCTCCTCCAGGGCGGCATGGCGGCGCTGATGGTCCCGCAGGTGCTGTCGATCGTGCACGCCACCTTCCCGGCGCACGAACGCGGCAAGGTCTTCGGCCTCTTCGGCGCGATCGTCGGTCTGGGCGCGGTCTCCGGACCGCTGCTGGGCGCGCTGCTGACGGAGTGGAACCTGTTCGGGCTGGAGTGGCGGCCGATCTTCCTCATCAACCTGCCGGTCGGCATCGCGGCGCTGATCCTCGGCGGCCGTTTCATCACCGAGTCGAGGGCGCCCAAGGCGCTCAAGCTCGACCTGGTCGGCGTCGCCCTGGTGACGCTGGGTCTGCTGATGCTGCTCTACCCGCTGACCCGCGGGCGTGAGCTGGGCTGGCCGCTGTGGGGGTACCTGTCGATGGCCGGCGCGTTCGGCGTCTTCGGCGCGCTGGTGGCGTACGAGCGGCGCAAGGGCGCGCGGGACGGCTCGCCGCTGATCGAACTCTCCCTCTTCCGGGTCAAGAGCTTCGCCGCGGGGATCGCGGTCCAGACGGTCTTCGGCGTCAGCCTCGGCATCTTCTTCCTGGTCTGGACGCTGTACCTCCAGATCGGCCTCGGCTGGAGCGAACTGCGTGCCGGTCTGACGGGCATCCCGTTCTCCCTCGCGGTGTCGACGGCCGCCGGTCTCTCCGTGCAGAAACTGGTCCCCCGTTTCGGCCGCAAGGTGCTCCAGGCGGGCGCGCTGACCATGGCCGCGGGCGTCCTGCTCTACCTGTGGGAGTCCGGGCGCCACGGACTCGGCATCGCCCCCTGGCAGATGATCCTGCCGCTCACGGTGATGGGCGTCGGCATGGGGCTGATCGTGGCCCCGCTGACCGACGCGGTGCTGTCGGAGGTACCGCGCGAGCACGCGGGTTCGGCGTCCGGACTGATCAACACCGTGCAGCAGATGGGCAACGCGCTCGGCCTCGGTCTGGTGTCCGTCGTCTTCTTCGGCCGGATCGGCGACCGGCTGAGCCCGGCCGAGATCGGTCCCGAGTTCGTGGCCGCCTTCCGGTACGCGCTGGGCTGGGTGGCCGCGGTGCTGGCCGTCATCTTCCTGCTGATGTTCGCCCTCCCGAAGCGGCCGGCCCAGCATGTGGAGGGCGCGGAGGAGGAGCAGCCGCCGGTGGCCGAGAAGGAGCCGGAACTCGTGTCATGAACGGGGCGCGCGTCTGCCGGCCGGGACGCGAGGGACCCGAACCGGGGCGTGACGGTCCGGATCAGGGCGGAAGGGCCTGGCACCTGCGAAGGTGCCAGGCCCTTCCGTCGTGTGCCCCGATGCCGGGCACCTTGGGCGACGGGCGCGTCCGCGCCTCACCGAAGTCCGTTCATGCCCGAATGACGTCCGAACCTGTTTACTTTCCGGATATCCGGGCGTAGCCTCCGTGGCGAAACCACAGGTTCGGGCACAAACCCGGTAACGGTCGGAGGCGAACGGGCATGTACGCACCGGAGCGGCAGCAGGAGATCCTGCGGCTCGCCCGCGACGGCGGCCGGGTGGACGTCCTGTCGCTGGCCGAGGAGTTCCAGGTCACGGCGGAGACGATCCGCCGCGATCTGAAGGCTCTCGACCGCGCCGGCCTCGTCCGCCGGGTGCACGGCGGTGCCATACCGGTCGGACGCCTCGATTTCGAACCGGACCTCGCCGAGCGCGAGTCCACCTCCGCCGACGAGAAGGACCGCATCGCCAAGGCGGCCCTCACCGAACTGCCGGCCGAGGGCACGATGATCCTCGACGCCGGTACGACCGTCGCCCGCCTGGCCGCCGCCCTCCCGCTGGAGGCCGACCTCACGGTGGTCACGCACTCCCTGCCGATCGCGGCCCGCCTCGCCGACCACCCCGGCATGCAGCTCCACCTGATCGGGGGGCGCGTACGGCACCGTACGCGCGCCGCGGTGGACGCGTGGGCGCTGCGGGCGTACGGCGAGATCCGCGCCGACGTGCTGTTCGTCGCGGCGAACGGGTTCTCCGCCGAGCACGGGCTCACCACCCCGGACCTCGCCGAGGCCGCGGTGAAGCGGGCGGCGATGGCCGCGGCCCGCCGTGTCGTCCTGCTCGCCGACTCCGCCAAGCACGGCCAGGAGCACTTCGCCCGCTTCGGTGACCTGAGCGACGTGGACCTGCTGATCACCGACAGCGGGCTGAGCCCCGACGACGCGGCTGCCATCGAGCGCGGCGGCACGGAAGTGGTACGCGCATGATCCTCACCGTCACCCCGAACCCGTCCCTCGACCGCACCTACGAGGTCCCCTCCCTGGACCGCGGCGAGGTCATCCGCGCCACCGGCGAGCGCATGGACCCGGGCGGCAAGGGCGTGAACGTGTCCCGCGCCGTCGCGGCCGCCGGACGGCGCACGGTCGCCGTACTGCCCCTGGGTGGTGCGCCGGGCGCGCTCGTCGCCGATCTGCTCGACGCGCAGGGCATCGAGGTCGCGCCGGTCCCGGTCGGCGGGGCCACCCGCTCGAACATCGCGCTCGCGGAATCCGACGGAGTGCTGACGAAGATCAACGCGCCGGGGCCGGAGCTGTCCCCGGAGGAGCAGGAACTGCTCCTGGAGACCGTACGCGCGCAGTCCCGCGACGCCGACTGGATCGCCTGCTGCGGCAGTCTGCCCCGCGGGCTCGCGCCCTCCTGGTACGCAGAGGTGGTCGCGCGGGCGCACGCCGGAGGCGCGCGGATCGCGCTGGACACCTCGGGGCGCGCGCTGTTGGAGGCGCTGCGCGAGCGGCCCGACGTGGTGAAGCCGAACGCCGAGGAACTCGCCGAGGCCGTCGGCCGCCCCCTGGCCACCGTGGGCGACGCGGTGAAGGCGGCCGAGGAGTTGCGCGAGATGGGCGCACGCGCCGTACTCGCGAGCCTGGGCGCCGACGGGCAGGTGCTCGTGGAGGACACGGGCACCTGGTTCGCCACCGCGCGCGTCGACGCCGTCCGCAGCAACGTGGGGGCGGGGGACTCCTCCCTCGCCGGATTCCTCATCGCCGGCGGCAGCGGCCCCCGGGCACTCGCCTCCGCCGTCGCCCACGGCGCGGCCGCCGTCCAGTTGCCCGGCAGTGTGATGCCGACCCCGGCCGACCTGGACCCGGCGGCGGTGACGGTCACCGCGGCGGTACCGGCGGACCGCGAACTGAAGGAGCCGGTCCCATGAGCCGGCGTCCGGCGTCCGCGGCGAGCCCGCGCCCGGGGTCCGACACGGGCCTCGGTCCGGGGTACGGCACGGCCATGTGTACGGGTACGGGCGTTGG